>NZ_JADBQO010000068.1:0-306 GCF_014895875.1 Enterobacter cloacae complex sp. P12RS | reverse complement strand
CACAGATTGTCTGATGAAAAACAGCAGTAAAAAACCTCTACAGGCTTGTAGCTCAGGTGGTTAGAGCGCACCCCTGATAAGGGTGAGGTCGGTGGTTCAAGTCCACTCAGGCCTACCAAATTTGCGAAGCAAATTTGAAGAGGTTGGCAAAACGATGGGGCTATAGCTCAGCTGGGAGAGCGCCTGCTTTGCACGCAGGAGGTCTGCGGTTCGATCCCGCATAGCTCCACCATCTTTTACTGCGAACCCAAGAAAACTTCAGAGTGAACCTGAAAAGGTGCACTGCGAAGTTTTGCTCTTTAAAAA
>NZ_JADBQO010000067.1:0-9821 GCF_014895875.1 Enterobacter cloacae complex sp. P12RS | reverse complement strand
TGCTCAAGGCGGCTGTCCATTTCGAAACGCCAGAAAATACCCACTTCGGCCAGCAGTCGTTCAATAAACTCAAGATCGGTTTCCCGCCACTGGGTAATCAGCTCCCGCGCCGGATACTCACGGGACAGACGGAACTCAAAGTCCGCCCCTTCCAGCCCGTGCTTACGCAGCACCTTTTCCACGACTTCAGTCACGGACTGATTGAGGAAAATTTCACAGCCCTTCGTATGACCTGACAGGGCGATACGCGGGACCAGCGCCAGTTCGTAAACGGTATCCTCTTTTGAAGTGGAAATACGTTCAAACGACGAAACCACGCCATACACGGTACGCACGGGGACAGCCGGCGCCCCGTCAAACATCGGGGTCTGAAAAGTAAAGGATGCAGGTTTTAACAGCACGGCTGCACTTGCGATATCCGGTGTGGAGCAGGTCACGGAGATATCATACCGCCAGGGCTTGCTGAGGGATTCAACCGAACTGAATTTCAGCACATCAAGAAATTCAGGGCACTCATGAACATCGACCCGGTAGCGGGACTGGCCCGGCAGTTGCTGTACCAGGCTCGCCGCATCATTTATTAAAGAATTGTTCATACGCCCGCTCCTTCGTCAAATGACATCACAATCCCCTCTTCCTCATCCCAGCCCAGCGTCAGGTGCTGCGGCTTCTGCCCCGCCGCCATATGCGTCAGCAGCTGCTGGCTAAGTACCGGCAATATCTGCTGATTCAGCAGGCTGTCAACGTTGCGCGCACCAGTGTCCGGCAGCAGGCAGGCGGCGGTCAGTGTGTCGTACAGGCTTTCGCTGATATCGGTCTTCATACCGTAATGGCGCGCCAGACGCTGACTCACCTGATTCAGCTTCATCCCGACTATCGTGCGCATCGCCGCCTGTCCCAGCGGACGGTAAATCACCGTCTGGAAACGCGCCAGCAGCGCAGGCTGGAAGTGGTCGCGCAGCACCGGGCGCAGCAGTTCATGCAGGCCGGCTTCGGTCGCCTCCGGCATCTGCATGATAAGGTCGCTGCCGAGGTTGGAGGTCATCAGGATGACCGTGTTGCGAAAATCAATTTCCCGCCCCTCGCCGTCGCGCATAAAACCCCGGTCAAAGACCTGGTAGAACAGGTTCATCACGTCCCGGTGGGCCTTTTCCACCTCATCAAGCAGCACCACGCTGTACGGGCGCTTGCGCACTGCTTCCGTTAGAATACCGCCCTGGCCGTAGCCGACATAGCCCGGCGGGGAGCCCTTGAGCTGGGAGACGGTGTGCGGCTCCTGGTACTCGGAGAGGTTGATGGTGATAAGGGATTTCTCGCCGCCGAACAGTTCATCCGCCAGCGCCAGCGCGGTTTCGGTCTTGCCGGTGCCGCTCGGGCCAACCAGCAGAAACACCCCCTGCGGGCCGTTCTCCGGCGCGAGGCCCGTTTTACTGGCGCGCAGGCGCTGCGCAACGGCGTTCAGCGGTGCGTCCTGGCCCACCACGCGCCTGCCGAGGTTCTGTGCCAGGCTCACCAGCTCCGTCTGTTCATCCTTCATCAGGGAGGAGAGCGGCACGCCGGTCCAGTCGGCAATCACCTTGGCGACGGTACGGGCGTCCACATCCAGCCCCAGCAGCGGGTTATTCTGCTGCACGGCGGTAAGCTGCGTCTGCAGGTCCGCTATCTCTGTCTGGCGAGAGATATCTGTACGGCAGGCGAGAAGTTCTTCCGTCAGCCTCAGCTCCTGGCCGTACCGGGTTTCCAGTTCGTCAAGCTGCAGGATGATGCGGACTTCGTCCTGTTCGATGGCGGCAAGCCGTTCGCCGTGGGCGCTGTTACCCACCGCAATATCTTCCAGCAGCGCCTGTTTCTCCATGGCAAGGGCCGTGAACTGCGCCTTCATCCGGGTCAGCGGCTCCGGCACCGTATCAAGGCTCATACGAATACGGGCGGAGGCGGTGTCCAGCAGGTCTACCGCCTTGTCCGGCAGCTGGCGGCCTGTCAGATAGCGTCTGGAGAGGGTGACGGCGGCTTTAACGGCTTCATCCGTAATGTGCACCCCGTGGTGTTCCGCGTAGCGGGATTTCAGCCCCCTGAGCATCAGGCAGGCGGTGTCGTCGTCCGGCTCGTCAACTTTCACCATCTGGAAGCGGCGCTCCAGCGCGGCATCGCGCTCGAAGTACTGCTTGTACTCACTCCAGGTAGTCGCAGCAATGGTTCTGAGTTCACCGCGTGCCAGCGCAGGCTTCAGCAGGTTGGCCGCATCGGCTCCGCCCGCCTGGTTGCCTGCGCCGATGATGGTGTGGGCCTCGTCGATAAACAGCAGCACCGGGGTGGGCGACTGCTGCACTGCTTCGATAATGTTTTTCAGGCGCTGTTCGAACTCGCCTTTGACACCTGCGCCCGCCTGCAGCAGGCCGAGGTCGAGGGTGCGCACGGAGACAGGCTTCAGCGCGTCCGGCACATTGCCTTCGGCAATTCTGAGCGCCAGCCCTTCCACGAGGGCGGTCTTGCCGACACCCGGCTCGCCCACCAGTATCGGGTTGTTCTTACGACGGCGGGACAGGATATCCACCATCTGGCGGATTTCATTGTCACGGCCAAACACCGGGTCGATTTTACCCTCACGGGCGCGGGTGGTGACGTCGAGGGTGAACTTATCCAGCGCATTCTGTAACGCCGGGCTGAGTTCGCCTTCCTTTATTTCTGCATCGGTAAGCGTCGCATCGCCAGTCTGCGCAAGTTCCGCTTCCTGCTGCACCTCCGGGCGCTCGTCCGACTGCGCGTCCAGAAGCCCGCGCAGTCGTTCCAGCTGGCTCTGTGCCAGCGTCAGCAGCGGCCACAGGCCGTCGCAGCGCACCTGTTTCGGTTTTTCCACCAGCACCATCAGCAGGTGAATGCTGCGGATGTGCTCCTCACCGGCCAGCGAGGCATGCAGCCAGGCGTCCAGCATCAGGGCCTGAATGCTGTCCGAAAGCTGCGGGCGGCTGTGCACCGAACGGGGCAGCATATCCATAAAGGCCAGTAAATCCTGCCATATCGCGTCCATATCCCATTCATAGCGGCGGGCCAGCACCGTCAGGTCGCCCTCGCCCTGCTCCAGCAGTTTCAGCAGCCAGTGCTCAGGCAGGATTTCCGCGTGCGCCCGGGTCTGGCACAGGGAGGCCGCCCCTTCCATCGCGCGGGCGCAGTAGGGGTTAAGACGGCGTAACAGGATGGCTGGATTTTCCATGAGCTTCTCTCTTTATCAGTTCCGGACACGCTACCGCCCCTCGCTGTTCACCAAAGCGCATAAGGTCAGGCAGGCAGATTGTATTTTTCTTTGCTGAACGCCCGTCATCGCAGACGTTCAGCAAAGAAACGGCGGACAGGCAAACCTGTCCGCATCAGGATTAGGCGGTGGTACGTTCGTTCCAGGAATCGGAATGAATGATGTTGCCGTCCTTGTAGGTCCAGGTGATTTTTTCGTAGCGCAGTTCAATCTGTTCCAGATGGTTGTGCTTCTCGAAAGCCGGGTCCTTGATGTCATGCATCAGCGGATTCACTTTCACCAGCTTCACGTTCTCAAGCTTCGTGTTGAAGTACTCCACTTCCTGGCCGGCGTCGTTGATTTTGTACCACTTAAATTCAGCAGACTTCAGGGTCTGGCCGGTGGTCACCGCCTTGTACAGATACGGGCTTGAAGAGTCGATTTCCTTGGTGAACAGGAACGGCGTGTGGATACGCGTGCCGGTCAGTTTGCCGGTATTGTTGTCGGTCGGGATGTACAGGTTATGCTCCTGCGCCACCACCTCGATGCTGCCTTCACGGTCCTTCACGTCCACGGAACCTTTAATGTCCGCGCCGCCGTCGTCCTTCAGCCACAGATAAACAGGAATTGCCATGTTAATTACTCCATTTCATTTTTTGAGACGCCATCATCCTGCGATGGCGCCAGTGTGTTGCCCGGCAGCTGGCAGGCATTCGCCTGCGGCACCAGACTGATTTCGACACGGCGGTTCAGCGCGCGGCCTTCTGTCGTGTCATTAGTGGCGACAGGACGGCTTTCGCCGTAGCCCTGCACCGCAAAACAGCTCTCCGGCACGTCGCCGGTGTCGCGCATCCAGTCCCGCACGGACTCAGCACGTTTCAGGGAGAGCTCCTGGTTGGATTTGTCGTCGCCCGTGCTGTCGGTATGGCCCGCCACCACAATCAGCCAGCCAGGCTTCGCTTTGATGCCGACCAGCGAGTTCACCAGCAGCTTCGTCGAGCCGGGTTTCAGCGCCCATTTGCCGGTATCGAACAGGGACATGCTGTCGAGGCGGATGATTTTTGGCTGTGACTTTGGCGCAGGCGCCGAAGGGGGCATATACGTGTCAATGGCCTTCTGTAACGCCAGCCATAAACGTTGGCCAGGGTAATAACCCAGCGCATACCTGAGGGGTTCCCCCTGCCGTTGCCAGCGCTCCAGCAGAAGGGCATCCTGTTTCAGCGCCGCAAGCGACTGCGCTTTTGGCTCATAGTGATTCATGGGAATGGCATACCAGCGCTGCAAATCTGTTCCGACGTGGCGAATCAGCGCCGCGTTATTCGCGGCAGAAAAACCGAGAGCAGTCAGAACGCATACCAGAACCAGTAAAACGAGGCGACGAGTTCGCTGCCCGCCCTGTACGGGAGCACAGTAAGGCGCAAGCACGGGTAATACCGCATCAGGAAAACGGCCTGATACCCCCGCTGCTCCGGCTGCCTGCGGTAAAATCAGATGCGTCAGACGACAAAGGTGATGCGACCACAGCGAAGCCGTGTCAACAGACGCCATACCGCTTCGAAATGCGACAGCAAACGGATGAACTGCCGGAAAAAGCCGATCTTCTTTCGCCAGCTCATCCATCAGAATGGTGCGCATAAAAGCAAAGGCTTCCCGCAGAACAGGCATCAGCGCCAGATGATTTTCCTGTTGCCAGTCATCCAGCGCCTGCGGCGTCTCATCAGCCGGATAAACAACCGGTTTGTCGCCACGCACAACAAGCCACGGGGTTGCGGGGCCGGAAAACTCACCGCTCAGAATCACCGGTAGAGAGAATCCGGCAATCTGACTCAGTTGCTTCATTTGCTGGCGCAACGCTTTCAGGGACGCGCGTAGCACGGCTTCATCCAGATGTCTGTCAGGCTGGCAGGAATACATAACAGAGAGCTGTCCGGTCTGACGCGGCTGCTGTTCGTGAATATCGCGAACAATGTCGCTCAGCCTGTTGACGTCATTCACCCGCAGCCACCAGCCCTGCGCGGTTTTGCGCAGTGTTTGTCCCTGGAATAATGCGTCCAGTTCATCCCCACAGACGAGAACAACAGGCCCCCCGGCATCAGGCAGCGGCAGTTCACAGACGGACGTTTCACCCTCCGCCATCATCTGGCCGGAGCGGCTTTTTCTCCAGACCAGCCAGAAGACCAGAGCAGCAATGCACACCGTCATCCCGCCTTTAAACAGCGTGTCTGCCGGAATGAATCCCCACAGCAGCCATAAAAGCGCCGCAATACCCGCCAGAACGTGGAATATCAGAGAGACCATGACTGATTTACGCATTAGCGAGGCAACTCCGGTAACTGCCCTGACAACAGTGCCTGGAGCCAGAGATGCCCTCCCCACCACACAATGCCAGTGACCACAACAACCGCAGCAATCCAGAACCAGACGGAACGCAGCAGGCTGGAGCGGTGCTTTCCGGTCCGGCGCACCACCAGAGAGATACCGGCATCCAGAGGCGGCACCCGCTCAGCAAGGGCTTTGATCACCTCTTCCCGCTGAGACTGGCTGACTGAGCTCATGCTGTACAACCCGCGGAACCCCAGTGCTATTACCCGGTGGTAACAGGTCAGAACGGCCATATTCGGCGCAGGCTGACGTAATACTTCAGCGATACGATCCCAGAGAGCTTCGCCTGCATACAGGGATCCGAAATGACGCGCCTGCAATGGCGCTTTTCGCCAGGCAGCCTGACCAGCCTCAACGTCTGAGCTTTCACCGGGCTTTCTGCTCATTACCACTTCATCAAGCAACGCACACTGCGCGTAGGAAATATGCCCGATGCTGGCCTCGTCGTACCCCGCACGATCCAGCGCCTCGCGTACGCTTTCCACGTGCTTACAGCAGGTGTCATACAGCACATCCCCGTCGGGCGTTGTTGCCCCCTGCTTAAGCAGGGTGACGGTGAGCCAGGTTTCCGCCATCAGTTCATCAATATCAATGTCGTTTCTCATGATCGCAGTACCGCAAACAGTTCGAGTTCAAGCCGTCCCAGCAGGGCAGGCACGTAGAACATGCATACCCCCTGCTCCAGCATGTCCCGCGCCCCGGCACTCTCCATGTCCAGCGCGAAGTACTGGTTCTCCATCCGCACCGGTAACGCTGCCGGCACACGGTTAACGGCAATGAGCGGGATCCCCTGCAGTGCGACGGTGGAAATAGCATTCACATCATCCGGTGAACCCGCCTTACATAACGCCGGGAATTTCTCTGCCACCTGCCATGCGGGAACGTCAGACCTGACGGACAGATAGAGATCGGCTTCTTCGCGCAGACGGATATCGTGCAGCGAGGCTTTCCATGTCTGATCGTCCGGTCGAAGCATGTCCAGCGCGATCACGCGGGACGGCAGACTGGCTTCCAGTAAGCCGGTGATCAGTTCAAACAGTGGCGGAAACGTTTTTTCTGGTTCGGCATGGTTATAGCCGGGAATAGCGTCCAGATCGCTGTCGAGAGAAAATGTCAGCATGCTGCCCGCCAGTCGTGCGAGTTCCGCCCACACCTGCTCCGGATGGCGGGCGGGAAAAAGTTCAAATTCCGTCAGCACCCGCGCATGAGAGTTCAGTGCATTGAGTAGCCAGAAAAGAGAGACGTCTGCCACCGCGAAATCGGCCAGACGCTCATTACTCTCGCGGCGCATGGACATCAGACGCTGGCGACGTGAGCGAAGCTGACGGTTCAGTAACACCAGTCTTTCCCGCATCGCCGGGCTTGCAGAGAACAAGGCCATGGGAGGGATAAATGCCGGATCCTGACGCCATTCCTGTCCGTCACGGATCAAACGCGCAACCGGGCAGCACTGCCACGACGCGTTATCCTCGTGTTCAAAACGAATCGCGAGGTTAAAGCGGGCGACCGCGACGGATTCCTCCTCGCTGCCAAACGCATCCTGGACATTCACCCACTCTTCACGGTAGCGGAGCGGCCGGTCGGCTATAGCTGATTCCTGCTGCACGTTATTCAGCCCGGACTGCATGAGCGGCAGGGCAATCACCACCGTAACTGCGTCTGAATGTTGCGCCAGCCCCAGCTCGCGCGGTTCTGGCGGCAGATCGCTGACTGCCGTATCCACCAGCGAGCCATCAGGCAGCCAGAGCCGCAGTTGTGTAATCTGAATCAGGCCCGAACCCAGCAGCCTTTCATCAAATTCAGCCTGCTCAACGCCCCACGCAAACGGCGAGGCGAGAGCCGCAACGCCTGTACTGCGAAAAGATTCCCATTCTGACTGTTGCTGGAACTGCTGAGGAGACAACAGCGCCCCCTCATTCCACAGCGGACGATAAATTTTCATCCCTGCCCCCGCCTTACGCTTTCGCTTTCGGCATCTGGCTGACCAGAGACAAGTTCACGTCCATGCCTTCCACCTGGAAGTGCGGCACCGCAAACAGCTTCACGCGGAAGAAGCCCGGGTTATCTTCGATGTCTTCCACCACGACCTTCGCATCACGCAGCGGGTGAGAAGCCTGCAGCTCGTCGCCCGGATCGGTCATTTCAGTGACCAGACCACGCACCCAGGTGTTGAGTTCCAGCTCCAGCAGACGGCGGTCCTTGGTGGTACCGATATTTTCACGCTGTATCAGCTTCAGGTAGTGCGCAATGCGCGACAGCAGGAATATGTACGGCAGGCGTGCGTTGATGCGGCTGTTGACGGTGGCATCGGCGGTGTCATACAGGGCCGGTTTCTGGGCGGAGTTCGCCGAGAAGAAGCAGGCGTAGTCGCGGTTTTTGTAGTAAGACAGCGGAATAAAGCCCAGGCTGGCGAATTCAAATTCGCGGGTTTCCGGGATCATCACCTCAGACGGGATTTTCACCTGGTTGCCGGTACCGAGATCGTACAGGTGGATCGGCAGGTCTTTCACCGCCCCGCCCGCCTGCGGGCCACGGATCTGCACGCACCAGCCGTTATTGATGAAGCTTTTCACCATGTTGGAGGCGAAGGAGAACGACGCGCTGGTCCACAGGTATTTCTCGTGGTCCGGCCCTTTCACCTGCTCAACGTAGTTGAAGCTGCGCACCGGCACGGTGTCCGGACCATACGGCAGACGGCCCAGCACGCGCGGCATCACCAGCCCGATATAGCGCGAGTCGTCCGTGTCGCGGAACGATTTCCACTTGATGTACTCGGCGCGGTCGAAGTAGTTACCGATATCTTTAATCGCAGCAACCTCTTCCATAGAGTCTTTCAGGAAGAACGCCGGGCCAACGGAGCCGATAAACGGCATATGCGCGGCGGCGGACACTTTCGAGATATTGCGCAGCAACGCCACGTCCTGCGGGCTGGCGTCAAATTCGTAAGAAGAAATCACCGAGCCAATCGGCTCGCCGCCCGGGGTGTCGTATTCGGCGGTATAGGTGTGCCAGTAGAGGCCGCTCTGGATAAGTTCCGGTGCATCCTCAAAGTCCTGGCGCAGGTCGTCTTTGGAGACATCCAGAATTTCGGTTTTCACGTTCTGGCGGTAGTCGGTGCTGTCCACCAGCTGCTTCAGGCCACGCCAGAGAGATTCAACTTTCTGGAACGCTTCGTGGTGCATTACCGCATCCAGCTGACGGCTAATCTGGAAATCCAGCTCCGCGATATGGTGGTCAATCAGCGTCTTGTCGAGCTTCTCCACGGGCTCGCCGGATTTGCGGATGCAGTCCATAAACACCTGCATCGCTGCCGTCAGGCGCTCGCCTGCCGGGGCATCAGAGAGCGCCGCATCATCCAGAAACGCGTTAATATCACCCAGACTGGAGGCCGGGGTCAGGTTGATTTTTTCAAACAGGGAGGCGTAAACGCCCTCTTTTTCCAGTACGGTGGTTTGCCCCTGAGTGGAGGCGGTTTCGGTATTTACAGACATCAGCATATTCCCGGTTAATCCATTAAATAACGCACGCCGCTTATTTCGGGGCCAGTGCACTCATTTCGTCGCGTAATTCCCGGGACAGCGTCGGGTCTTTAAGAATTTTCTCGAGTTCTTTTCTGAAAGTGGCGTTATCAAGGAGGTTGGATTTGAGATCGCGTAATAAATTACGCATCGCCAGCATGGCGCGGAGCTGAGGGATCTGGCGGGCAACCTGCTCAGGTTCGAAGTCTTTAATATCGGAGAAGCTCAGTTTCACATTTTCTTCGGAACCATCCCCCGCGAGGGTATTCTCAACATTCAGATTTACTTCCGGGTTAAATTCCGAAAGTACACTGTTGAAGTTGTTTTTATTGACGTTAATTTTTTTTCTTTCAGATAATGGGCGGGTCTCTTTGCCATTACTGAAATCACCGACGGTGAGGAGTTTAAGCGGCAGTTCGACTTTTTTCTGCGAGCCTCCTGCATGCAGGCTTAATTTAAGGTTTATGCGTGCCTTAGGCACCTCGTTCTGGAACGTATCGGCCATAGCGGTCCCTTCCCTTGAGGAGTGTTTGCTGGAAATAACGGCGTTTCTTTACAAAGCCGATGGTAGAACAAAACACCGCTTAAGATCAATAAATTAGTGTAAATATCCTATATCGGATTTTTTTAAGCATTTTTCACCAAAACAAAACAACAAACGACACTACACACGAACCAATAACACGACACAC
>NZ_JADBQO010000066.1:0-9456 GCF_014895875.1 Enterobacter cloacae complex sp. P12RS | reverse complement strand
ATATAAAGGAGTGTATACTCCTTTATATAAATATTTTAATCCAATCTTTACCCCGATCATCATGATATCGAGCCGTTTGATTCGGTGACTTATGACCTAGCAACTTCTGAGTATCTATCCCTTGAATCTCATATAGTCTTTCCGCTAACGAGCGTTGTTCATGGAAAGTAGCTGGCGTGCCATTCCCCCAATTTATGTCTGATTTATCACGAGCCTTACTGAAGTTCATTGTTATTGTGTTCGACTTTACCTGAGCACCTCGTTCTGCCATTGAGGTTGCCCGAAAGAAGTGGATTAGGTATGGACTCACTGCATAGTCACGGCAACGTGCAACTACATCCCTCAAACTCCAGTCAATCGCGTTAAGCCTTAGGGATAGAGGGATCGCTAGCTTGCTCCCTGTTTTCTCCTGAACGACATGCAGATGGTCATCCCAAATATCGCTAAACTTCATGTTGGAGATATCCCCAAGGCGTTGACCAGTAACGTGTGCCAATAGCATTGCATTACCCATGTATTGATGGCGGGCATCAGCTATCTCGAAAATCTTTTGCCATTCGTCAAGGTTAAGACGCTGTCGGGTAATCCGTCGGCGTGGTTGTTTTGTAGCAAGAGCCGGGTTATAACCCGGCGGTACCTCGCCATAATGCTGTGCTTCCTTGAAAACATCGATCAAAACAGAGCGGATTACCTGGGCCATCCTCGGTTGACCTTCTGCAACATAGGACTCCAGTATCTGGGCAACATCCCGAACATCGACGGATGAAATCAATTTCATTCCCACGCTCTCACGAAGTAGGGCTACTGGTTTAGCCTTTTGTTTATGAGTGTTCGGCTTGATATCACCATTCTCCAGTCTTTCATCCTGAATTTTCCAATAACGATCTAACCACGTATTTGTTGTTATCGCCTTTTCTTTGCTGGTGGCGATCTTGTCACTGAGAGCCAAAACCTGCCTAGTGCGCTGTTCAGCTAGTCGCTCATTAGCTTCGATTGCTATTGCTGTTGCTTCAGCCTCGTTAGTTCCGAGGCTGTGAAATTTACCAGTAATAGGATGCTTATAACGCCAGTAGATTTTATTTACCTTACGACTGTAGAGCGGATAAAGATTAGGTATCTTAACGTTGTTTTTACGTGGTCGGGCAGCCATCAGACAGTATCCTTTGAAGCATAGGAGAATCAGATTTTTTAATAACGGGCTGGGTTAAATTACCTGTAATCTCGGCATCTTCTCTTACCCGCCAGTATCTTCCTTCTTTGGTGGCCGGGGGAGTGAACATGCTCTCTTTAGCGTATCGGCGTAAAGTATTCAGACTTGGGGGATTACTCCGGTATTTTTCCGCAGCCCATTCTTCTAAAGTCAGCATTTGAAGCATATGATTTACCTCATAATGGCCCATATCAGAGCCATTTTCTGAAATTAAAAAATCAGTGTTCAGTCAGACGCTGCCAGATTGCAGACACGTATTTGATCTGATGATGAGCATCCGAAATAGCCTTGTGAGGTTCTCCCTCAAATGGGATCTCATAGCGAGGCTTGCAGCCAACGGCTTTACCCAACTCGACAATTGTTCTTACATCCCGGTTATTCCAGAACTTCCATGGGCAGGGGATCCCCGTCCGGTCGTAAGATGCCTCAAGCAGGACATTGTCATAAGTGGCACCATTACCCCAGACCTGAACAGAATCAGGGCCGTTAACCGCATTCTCGCCTATAAACTCATTTAGCTGCAGTAATGCATCATCGAGCGGAATAGCATCATCCATCACTAACTCTGAACGAGCTTCAGGTGAAGCTTTGAGCCAGAATATTATCGTAGATGCATCCGGAACCCCGCCGCTGGCCATTGAAGATTCCAGGCTAATCACTTTGTAAAATTCCGATCCGGTATTACCTGTAGATGGATCAAAGAACACAGCTCCGATAGATACGACTGGCGAATCAGCCTTTTTACCAAACGCTTCAATGTCGACCATAAGGTGTGTATAGAGCATTTCAGGCTCGGCATGATTATGATGACCGGAATCATTATTTATAGCAGCTGTGCTGTTATAAGTTTCAGTAGTGCTTGCGCCTGAGATAGTTTCTTCCGTGACTTCTGATAACGCAGCACAGTTCGGGGTTTCATCATTACCAGTTTCTTCCATCTGCACATTATCGACGTACTCCGCTGCGGTATCTTGTTGGTCGATTTCAGCGTTGCTAGTGGCCAACCCTTCAATAGAAAAAAGACCATTACCAACTTTTTCGAGAACCGGATGCGTGTCGCCGTCGACCTGAGTCTCCTCATTCTGGCCGCTAGTTTCAACAGCAGAGTCATTAGTTACCTCGTTTATCCAGCTCACCTCAGGGTTATGGCGCGCAGCCGCAAGAGTTTCGTCTGATGGAGCAGAATGATCGCTTTCAGTCTGGTTCGCGTTAATGAATCCGCTGAGACGTGCCGGGTATAGGTAATGCTCTGGGTGAGCGCTGCGGATAAGTGCAAAGATAGCTGCACGCGAGTAATCCAAAACTCCCGGAGTTGTACGAAGAGCTATAGACCATTCTTTGAATGGACTTTCTTTTTTACTCACGATCTCTTTTGCCCGACGGAAAACACCACCAGGGATATCATAAATGTTGAAATCCATTGGTAACGTGGCCAGCGCAATCTCTAAATCGAGAGTGTCTAGATCATGTTTAAGGTCAGGGTTTCTGTCGGTCTTGTTGCCTCCGCCAGCATTCGTACCGCTTTCAGTACGCTGTATTTCTGCAACGCGATTGCCTTTGGCCCATTCTTTTACCAGCAGGCCGTGGTCAATGTAATCAGTCGCCGCCCAGATTCTGGTGAATCGGAGAACCAAAGCGAGTTCGTGACGCTTTTCCTGGCTGAACACTTTGCGAATGGCGTCGGTATAGCGCCACAGGTCTTTGGTGTCGTAACTTTTAACCTGTTCGCAGTTTTCTGCCGCCAGCAGTAGGTTCTGGACATAGCTGTTGTCAGTGTCCATCTCCAGCGCGCTGATACCTTCGTATTCTTCGCGGGTTAAGTGGTGGCGCAGTTCGTGGGAGGTGAACTGGGCGAGTAGCTGCTTGCGGAAGGGCATGCGAACGACTGGATAACGTGTGGTTTCGTCATCATTCTCGTCAATCTGGATAGCGTTATCAGGTTCAAAACCCTGACCTGCTATAACGCCAGTGTCGCTGGTGCTTTCAGATTTCAGAGCGGGAAATTTGCCGCTGCGCCAGTCTTCCACTAATTGGTTGCGAGCGCTGGCATCTGCTTTAGCCCAGTCAACCATGAATGCAGCGATATCTTGAGTTTCGTGCGTTTCATCTGGCGCGAATACCTGCTTAATCGCCTGAATGAGTTTCCACTCAGCGTTCAGGCTGAGTTCGGCAACTTCAGGGATGTCGCTCTTCGCCAGCAGCAGGTTCTGAAGATAGGTGTTGCCTTCATCCAGTGACATTTCGCTGGCAGCCAGCTGCTGCTCTTTTGTGATGTGTGATTGATACTTGTCGCTGGTCAGGTGAACGGCAAAACGTACTGCTGGAGTGCGGTTTTCAAGCGGGACACTCTCGACGGTGGTTTCAACTGTAGTGATCGCTTCCGGAGCGGCAGTGTTGTTGTCCACGGCTCCAGTAGACTCATCACCAGCCTTTGGCAGCCAGGTGCGTCCATCGTCGTGCAGTTCGTAGCGTTTGCACCAGGTGTAATCCACTGTGCTTTCTTCCGGCAGGTCGCTGTAAACAGGGAAATCGGTACGGACAGACTTGCTATAATCCTTGCCCCGGCCAGTTTCAATGCCAGCATCTTCCAGCTCAACATCCAGCTGCAAATTGGCTCGCGCTTCTGATTTAGCAGTGAACCAGATAACGGCATCTTCTTTGCCGGATTTCTGTGTTGCCTTGATTAAATGAAAGAATTCCATATCGGGTCCTTAATTTTGGTTGTAAGATACCCGCAGCTAGTGATTGCCGCCTTGGGTAGTGGTCATTGGTCAAAACTCGATTCCGGAAAGCTTTGGTCGGCTGACCGGGTACTTAACCCGCCTTGCGCGGGTTTTGTGCTTTAAGGGGCTGGTAACAGCCATTGGTCACAACTCGATTAAAATTTGAAAGCTGGCTGATGGTCGTCAGCTGATTTGTACGAGTAACACTCTCCTTTAACGTGCTGCTCTTTGGCAGCTGCATCACAGCCAGCTTCGGTTTGGTATACACCGAGCATGATGTCTGAGCATTCCCCGGTGAGGGCACAGACGGTAACGATCAGGGCAAAGAACGAGCTCATGCTTTAAGCTCTGGATTGCCTTTCTGTGCCAGTAAGTAGCAAAGCTTACGAACCAGAACTTCAAACAAATTTAAGCGAACGGCTTGGCAGCCAGCTTTTTTGCGTGCGAAATCGATCATGGTTAACTCCTGTGTGCCTTTAACGCCAAACTGGCGGAACGGTAAACCTGCTGCGCGATTGTCTTTCCATTTCATCCGGTGTTTCGTATGTCGCCGGCAGCTACTTCATGGGCGTCCTGCTTGTTCGCTCTGTTTACCCTTATCGCCGGGTAGGCGGAACGTTTACTGATTACTGCTGTTAAGTTTTGATAACGCTGATTGTTATTTAAACCTAACAAATCGTCAAGTATAAATTTCGCAAAACCTAACATAAGGGGTGCGGAAAACGCAAAAAGGCCGCTGTTGGAGCGGCCTATGAGGGTGAAAATTATTTGATGTCGAGGTTTTTGAGGATCTGCAGGATTTCTTCTTTGCTTTTGGTTTTTATGAGGTCATTGAACGTTTGATCATAGTCCTTGACCTTATCCCGCAAATTGATGATGTGTTGTTCTTTCTCTGCATTAGGAAGCTTGTCGAAGAGCTCTAAAAGCTGATGCTGCTGTGGGGATAACAATCTGTAGGATTCGGCTGGTGGTGGTTCATACCCCTCATCACCCTTAATAATCCAGCCCGGCTCTACGTTCAGTGCTGCAGCTAGTTTGAATAGGTTATCGCCTCTCGGTGAGGTTTCATCACGTTCCCACTGAGAGATTGTGACATGGGCAACCCCAGCCTGTTTACCTAGGCTGCGCTGGGTATATTTCAAGGCAGAGCGTCGCTCTTTTATACGCTGACCGATCGTTTTCATAGTTCGGAAATCCTAACGCGCATTGACTCTTGTTTCCTTAACATATAAAGTTAGGAAAACTTACCAAGGGGAACCCAATGAAAACCGAAGATGTAATAAAACACTTTGGGAAAAAAGCCAATGTGGCGAGAGCTCTCAACATCGCTCGATCCTCTGTCAGTGAATGGGGGGAGTTGGTCCCTGAACGACGAGCCGCGCGACTGGAAAAGATAACGGGTGGTGCATTGAAGTACGACTCAGTTTTGTATGAGCACAAAGATAACCCAAAAGATTCAAAGGAGTCTGACTGATGGAAATCAAAAAACTAGCATGTGAGCTGGAGTCCTGGGCTCAGGAAAAGGGATGGAAGACGGTCACGCAGCTTATAACCCCGCATCACTTTGGCGATCTGCTTCAGCCATTGGATAACGTGACGGACCCTGACGAGTACGCGCGGCGCTTGCACAACAACAAGCAAATTATTCAGCGTGCATTCCGCAACCATACGCCTAACTACCTTAAGCAGGCGCAAGCCCTGAGCTATGCCATCCGCACCGCCATTGATAACGAGCTGGAGCAGAAAGACTGCATGCTCTACCGGGCAGCCAGAGTTAACAAAGAGTGTATCGAAGCCACCAATGCAGTCTTCACTGGCAAACCGCAACCGGTAATCCGCCGCGAGACTCTGGAAGCAATAGACGCGCTGGCGCAGCTGGTCGGCGTCAAAGTGAAGCTGGTTTCGACTTGTTCAAACGTAGCCTAGTTCAGTTGTATCGAGGTGTTCTATGAGCATGGAACTGATGGTTCAGGCGATGAAGGTCAAGGTAGGAAACCCGCTTCGTAAGCTGGTTCTGCTTAAGCTGGCCGATAACGCAAGTGACCAGGGCGAATGCTGGCCGAGCTATCAGCATATCGCTGATCAGTGTGAGATCAGCCGTCGTTCCGTCATGAATCATGTTGCCGCGCTTTGCGAGTTTGGACTGATGCGAAAAGAGACCAGATCGGGGCCGAAAGGCAATGGCAGCAATTTCTACCGACTAACCCTGAGCGGTGCAAATACCAGTGCAAGGGTAGTGCAGGAGATTCACCAGGATGGTGAAGCAAATTCACCAGGGGCTGGTGCAGGAAATTCACCAGATGGTGCAGCACGTTCACCAGGGGATAGTGAAGGAGATTCACCCAGAATCAGTCACTCTTCTGAACCAGTCAAAGAACCAGAAAATAATTCTCGTCCGGATGCTTCGCAGTCCGACGGAAAGATTTCAAAAGCAGAATTTTTAAATCGTCACCCGGAAGCAGTGGTTAGTAGCCCTACGAAACGCCAATGGGGTAGCCAGGAAGATTTGACCTGTGCGCAATGGATTTGGAAGCGCGTGCTGAAACTCTACGAGGAGGCCGCAACCTTTGACGGCGAGATCGTTCGTCCGAAAGAGCCGAACTGGACGGTCTGGGCGAATGACGTTCGTCTGATGCGCACCCTTGATGGCCGTAGCCACAAGCAAATTTGTGAAATGTTCAAGCGCCTTCAGAGCGATACGTTTTGGGTTCGCCAGGTGAAATGCCCGGCCAAACTCCGCGAAAAATGGGATGACCTGATTATCCGCCTGTCGGCACCGGGCACCGGGCATTACCAGGCTGGTGGACGGGATATCAATCAGATCTCCCGTCCAGATAACACCGTTCCGCCAGGATTCAGGGGGTAAGCATGCAAAACGCAGGTTCCATTCTCGATCGCCTTCGCCGCGTAATTCCGCAAGGCGTAGAACCCAAATTCAAGAACGCCGCAGAACTGATGGCATGGCAGCGTGAGGAAGGGCAGAAACGTGCGGCTGAGGTGGACAAACTCAACCAGCAGGCACGAGCAGAGAAAATTTTCGGGCGATCCGGGATCCAGAACCTGCACCGCAGCTGCAGTTTCGCGAATTACACGGTGAACGGCGATGGACAGCGCCATGCACTGAGTATGGCAAAGAGTTATGCGCAAAATTTTGGAACCGGCTTTGCGAGCTTCGTTTTCACCGGAAAGCCCGGCACGGGGAAAAACCACCTCTCAGCGGCGATCGGAAATTATCTGCTGAAACAGGGGCGAACGGTTCTGATTGTGACCGTGCCGGACCTGACCCTGCGCGCCAGGGCCTGTTATGACGAAGGGCGTTCTGAAGCCGCGCTGCTGGATGACCTCTGCAAAGTGGATTTGCTGGTGCTCGACGAAGTAGGCATTCAGCGTGACAGCCGCGGCGAGAAAGTTTTGTTGAACCAGATTATCGATCGTCGCCTGGCCGCAATGCGCCCGGTTGGCGTTCTGACCAACCTGAATTACGACGCGCTGGTGGATACCCTGGGGGCAAGGGTTATCGATCGCCTGCGCATGGATAACGGAATTTGGGTGAATTTTGACTGGGAGAGCTATCGCGGAAACGTTAGTCACCTGAGACCTGTTAAGTAAATTCTGAGGAGAAAATTATGGAATCAGTAATCGACGCACTGAAAGCAATGGGTAAAGCAACCTACCTCGATGTAGCAGCCCGCTTGGATATCGAGCCCGTAGAGGCACTGAAAATGCTTCGCGAGCAGAAGGAAGAGGGGTTGTGCGATTTCTTCGATGGGTCATGGTCGATCGGTACCGCGAAGGAGCATCAGCCGAAGCGTATCAGACCCAAGCAGCCATCGCCGCTGGTGGAGAGGGTATTGGCAGCAATGCAGGGGAAGGGAGCTATGAGCGCCAATCAGGTCGCAGAAAAACTGGGTAAAGGATCGCGAGCCCTAAATGCCTCTCTGGGTGCAATGTGCAAGGACGGTCTGGTCCTGCGCCATGTGGACGGTAAAAACATCACCTGGAGTCTGGCGGGTGAACCGGCCACTCAGCCAGAACCGCAGGAACCAGCGTCAGAGGGTAGCGACAAAGCAGCTGCGCCAGCCAGCAAATCCACGGCTGAAATTATTCAGGATATACCGGCATTCGCTTCCCGTCCAGACGATGTGATTATTCCGTCATCGCGTTATATCTCGACTGAAATCCGCCGCACGAAAGCGAAGCTGGCAAACCTGCAGCGTCTGCAGGGGGCCGTTCGCGAGCTGCGCCGTCATAAGCATCTGCTGGAGGGGCTGGGGAATGACTGATTTACCGAAATGCCCTGAATGCGGAATGGCTCCTTCACTGAGGGTTCGCAGCCGTGGGATGAACTGGGGTTCAGCAGAGGTCCGCTGTTCTAACGGTTGCCTTGGAGTCCGCGCGGGATTTTCTTTCCCGCCTGATGGACAGGCAGCGGTCCGGCAGTTGCTTCAAGAAAAATGGAAAGAGCTAGTGGAGGCCAAGAGAGCAACATCGACAAACATGTAGTGCAAGCAGTTGCTGACTTGAAGGCTGGATACACCCTCGGTCACGCTAATGTGGCAATCCTGAATGAGCTGGCTCGTATCGCGCTGGCATCGCTCGAAGCCACGCATGTAGGCTAAATCGACTCTGAATACGTCGAGCTCATCAAGTCTGGGCATATCGAATCATGCTCTGTGTATGCCGAGCCCGAAGAAGGATGCATTACTGTGTTCTCCGCCCCGCCAGCGACGGTAGTGCCTGATGGTTGGGGGGCGGTGCCGATTGTGCCTGCCTATCAGATGTGCGAGGCGATGGTTCTGCCATGGGAGAGCCCGCCATGCCTGGAACGCTATAAGGCGATGATTGCTGCAGCACCTAGAGTCTGAAAAAACCATATGTCGTATAGTTGAATCTTTACGCGAACGCTTGTTTAATAGTTTTATCCCCGCGAGAGATCCAGAAAGGAGGGCTTTATTTTGTCCGAGTTTTTGTATTCCCCCGCATGCCGCTGCAGAGCGCAACATCTGAGTGTCTGACCAGGGGATAGAACAAGATTGGATAGTGGGCAAAGAGTGGCGACGGAGGCTGTGCCGATGTCTACCAGTTCACCCTGGGGGTGTTCAGCTCTTGCCTTCAGTGTTGCGATTGAAGGTTAACCCATGAAAACCCGAGAGGTCAGACAACCAATTTGCCAGAGGAGCATGCCCGGACCGATTCCGGCCAGCCAACCGAAAGCGATGCGAAAAAGCATAAACTCGGCCCTCCAGTCGCCTAAATTACCGCCTTGTGGCGGTATTTTTTTGTTTGTTAATCAAAGGTGGATGTTATGAACGAAGCATGGGCGGCAATTACCGCAGGGGTGATTGCGGCAGCAGCAGGGGGCATTGGTTTGGTAATGACTAAGGAAAACAAGACCTCTGAATTTCGTCAGGCGTGGATCCAGGATTTGAGGCTCGCCCTGACAACATTTAGTTCTATTCTTTTAACCGTGCGGAATTTATCAGCAGAAGGTCATCTTGTCCCTGAAGGTGACAAGCAAAGAGT
>NZ_JADBQO010000065.1:0-11348 GCF_014895875.1 Enterobacter cloacae complex sp. P12RS | reverse complement strand
AAATATAAAATTAAAAAACTTCAATAAAGTAGTTTACGGGCCGAGCAGAAATGCATCTCAGCTTAGGATAAAAAATGCAAATTCATACAACTTCATCTCGCCCGAGGATACTGGAACTGGAAAGTCTTATGCAGGCTTAGTTGCATTCGATCTTGCTATGCTTTCACTAACTAACCTGCCGTTCATAATCCATGATTCAGTTATCTACAAGAATATTGAGGTTCCTGCCACAGGGAATATAATCCGAATTCTAGCATCTGTTAAACGTAAGCAGATATTCCTTTCATTTGATGAAGCCGCAAAATTCGGTGCCAAAGTTGAACGATTGCTGCGGATTCATACCGTTCTCAAGTTGAGCGATAACGATCTGCTCTATACGAAAGACTGGAGGGATCAGCAATAGTTAATTGATATGTATTAACAATAATTACTGGCTTGAATAGCCAGTAATTAGAATAAATGACTAGTACATCATCAATATTTTCTTTTAATGAACCATTTCGTAAGGGGGCGGCGAGGACTCCGTCGCCGCCAAGTGTAAATTCACTATGGTCTTATCTCAGTTTTCCTCGAAGTTGCAAACTTGCCTCTGGTAAATGTCTACGAATAATAAGGTCATCTGCGCACTCCATTTTTTCTGACCCTTGAGGACTAAGTTTCTGGAGTTTATGATCTGTCGGAATCGCCGGGGCTAGTGGAGAACTGAGTGATATCCAAGTTTCTGCACCCGTAGCCAGGCGTGTAGCAACAATTGGAATTACTATTTCTCCAGCTTCATTGTCATATCGTTGAACTTCACGAGAGAAAGAAAATTCGGTTCCATACTGCCGAATCAGATCACGGGCGAGAAGATCAAGCGATCGTCGAGTACGCTCGGCAGGATAAGGCGGATATCCACCATCAAACGCATGTTCAATAAACTGAATGCCGAGTTTGCGATCTAGGAGCGAGTGGTCCATTCGATTGCGGAAACTTTGCAGGCAGCGATAGCAGGATGTGTCGCAGTTTTCTGGACAACTTGCTAGAAGATTTCGCGTGTGCTCAAACAATTCTCTTGCCCGATTCACAAGTTCGGTCGAAAACCCTGCACCTCCTGCCAATGTGTCATATAGGAAAATTTCAACTTCGTTACCGCTTGCGCCTTTTTCTGTCAAAGCTGGGCGGTATTCGGCTAGAACTTCTCCCGGTTCAATATCTAGTGTTTGACACGCAGCCTTGGCCATAGCTTCGCATAGAGTTCTAAGTACAGAATCAGCTTCTATACTGCCGGGCAAGAGTTGGAACGGCTCTGTTAGCGGGAATGAAAATAATGCAATGTCAGTTTTGAAATCAGTCCCAAGAATTACGTGACGTTTTGCCGCTCCTCCTGGGCAGATGGAGCCTTCTTCACTGCGGAATGGCGTAGCGTGTGGTTGTGAGAGTAGTTCCTCAGGAGCCGCCGATGACTCGATTCGACCACAGGCGAGACAATAATCGTAGCCATCTTTATCGACACCAGTATTTGATACTAAGAGAAATTCTCTCGCTTTGAAAGCACGCACCCGCTCGGATACCTGAATCCAGTTCTTGTCAGGATTAGGCGTTTGCATGACTAACTTGGCACGCGTCGCTCTTGCGGTCTCGTTTGGTGAGTCTGGCTCAGTTTCCGGCGGTGTATCGATTGGGTGCGCAAAGCCGACAGGACGGAACCAGACCCTTGCCGGGCCGAAAGAGTTGGGTGTGTTGCAGGCTGGACAAGTCTCTGTCGTGTTCTCCCTCTCTTTTAAGTAATCGTCAGTCCTTGCATGGGAGCAAGTGCTGCACTCGAAGTAGAGTTTTCGTTTTCCCCAAGCGTCCCGTCGTTCGGCTGGATAAGGAGAATATATAGCTTTGGATGTATACTGTTTGCCGTTTATCCAGAGTTGCTTGTTTGGTGCGTATTGAGATAGAGCCAGTGCAAGCCCCTGAGCGGGAGCATAATCTATAACCGATGTGAACGGGGTTGATCTCTCTTGATTGAAAACGTGAAATGCCACAACATCGGTTGGAAACGCATACCGTGGAACTACTCCCCGGTAAAGGAGACGGTCAAGTAGTTTATCCGTGGCGGGATCAACAATATGTACGTTATCCTCTGACTCGGTCATTATCTCATTCTCGGTTTGATCACCAGAGTCGTCCTTACTTTTTTCTAGCGCGGCGTTGACATCTTGGTTCTCTGATTGAATAAAATCTATGGCTTCGTCAATCGTATCTGTCGCGTCAACCATCATTTCAGCAATCAACCTATGGCGATCATCTGGTGACAACTCAGTGGGTAGCCAGCGATCAGCCGCGTTAGCGAGGTCTTGTGCATTATCTTCTAGCCATTTAGCAAAATCATAACGATTGAGCAAAGGTCCCCGAGTTTTGAAATCACCGACTTTGCCCAAAACGGAAAACAAATTAGGATCGGCACCTGGGATTAATCCAGGAATACGGTCTTCATGATAGCGCTGAAGCAGGTAGGCGCGAAGATGGCGTCGCGTTATTTCCGGATTTTCTAACGTGAGGCGTGGATCAATGACATTACCCCGTATCATTTCCTCTGGATCCGTAAAATAATGGTCGTCATGGCTGTCCGAGCTGCCAAATGCTACAACAGTCGCAACTGCATTAGCACGTCGGCCTGCTCGGCCAGCACGCTGCTGATAATTGGCGCGGGTTGGAGGCATATTACGAAGTGCCACGCCTGAAAGATCACCGATATCAATACCTACTTCCATAGTCGTGGTGCTTGAAAGCACATCAATAGCGGGTTCACCAGGGCGGTCCTTATCTCTCCAGGCGACATCGATATCCTGAAATCTTATTTCGTGTCGCTCAGAGTGAGAGAAGGCTTCATCCGGCTGTGCCGCTCCAAGTTGAGCTGTGTGCTCTGCTGCAATAATGGTCATTAGTTGGGGATCTTCAACATCAAGTGCTGAAGCGATAGGGTCGCGATAAAAACCACGACGTGCCTTGTAAACCTCATCTAAAGCGGGATCAAAGTTGCTCACATCAGAACTTTCACAGTCAATACATCTACTGAGAGTTCCGACTGGGCGATGAACAGATTTGCAACTATTGCATCGCTGCCACTGACCATTTAAATGAAGAGAAAGCTTCGAAGCAACTAAACGATGTCCCCCTCCCATTGTTTGCTCGGTAAAAATGGTCAGAAGAGTTGGAAGCCAATTCTTTTTGAATATTGATTTCGATTGCTTCGATACAAGAACTCGGTTCATGGCAGTAAATACCCCTTGATGGGATCTCACTCGTTCATTCCACCAAGAGTCAGGCATGTCTGAAAACCAGATTCCCGGATCAAGCGTCCAGCATCGCAGCCAAGCTCGACAGACTGTCAATTTAGCCTCCTCGGTTTCGGCGACTCCTGGTAGATCGGGAAGTTTTACAATCTTGGACGAGATTTGTGGAGGCTCGCCAATCGTGGCGATCGCCAAGGCCTCCAGATCAAGTCCCATGTTCGTATGTTTAAACGTATCGGAGATTGCCTGCATAAGACGCTGCGGGCATCGGGACAACGAACTGAGGAGTTGAAAGAGCTGTATACCTGCGGGAGATGGGCCTGGACTTGGTCCTTCTACCTCTGAAAGTGTTTCTGCATCACCAAGTTGGGGCCTTAGTCGAACGCCTAACTTATGGGCAGCCACTAAAACTGATAAGTACGCATGGTTGAGCACAAGAGTTTTGGAGAAGTCCGGATCGCGGCTAAGAATCTTATAACCCAACGGAAGGAGTGCCCGCACAGCATCACGTAAGGAATAGTTCTGAAGTGTGCCAGCCAGACGAGCGGCTACTTGGCGAGAATCAGAGAAGATTAGAACCTTACGCCCACGAAGTGGCGCAAAAGAAGTTTGTTGCTGTGGACCAGGGGGCTGTATTCTTAGCTGTGATCCCAATAAAGCCTGAAACGGTTGATCGCCCTTGGTCTGATGATCTTGAACGCTAGATTGTCCATGACCTGCCATCTGGTTGCAACATGCACAAGGAGCGAATTGCCCTGGACCTGCTCCACGGGTTGTATCTTTCGAGCCATCTGTTACGGGCTTTGCAGGAGCAAGGAAGACGGTTCGATATTTCTCTCCTAGTACATCTGGATTAAGCTGCCCCGATACAAGATCATAGTAAGCGGCTTTGGCTTTATCATCCGATGGCGGTTCTTCAATAAGAAGATCAAGAGGATGAAGAGCCTCTATAAGCCCTGAAGCAGTCTCAATTCTTTCACCTTCTTTGGACCATAAATAGCGTGGCTGCGCAACATCATTTGTATAGGCCCTGGCATATGAAGTGCCACAATGACGGCAAGTATAATATTCCAAAACCGGAGCGCCGCAACTGCATCGCTCGTGTGGTTGCGAGAACAATCTTCCGGCAGGGCTTCGCCTGTCTCTGAGGGCATCGGGGCAATTGGGATCCATGCATATCCATAAGCCAGGAAGTCCACGGAAGAATGAATGTATTCTGCATGGAAGAAGGCTAGCTTCGTTTGGTGTTTTTTTCGCGCGGCTCCCAAACGCGAGTAATACCGTTGTGGCTTTTTCCAAAAGATTCGATGGTATTGTATCGTCAAAGATTATTTCTGGTAGTTTGGAGAGCGATACCGCAGCAGTCATAGTCTCATTTACAAGTCGATTAAATGGCGCGTAATCGTACAGCGCCAGATAAAGTTTAGCGTCCACATCACTTACATCTTTGACTGATACCCCTCGAAACTTTAGAAAGTTCTCAATCGCTGCCAATTGTTGACTATGGTCTGCTGAATAGAACTGTTTAAGATTAACAGCAGCAAGGGTGTTTATATCGACCATTGATCCACGGTCCTCAGGAGAACGTAACTGTAGTTCTCCTACTATTGACACGAATGATTCGGCCGATACTCCGGAAAGCTGTGCGCCGAATACACCAGCATTTTTCTTACCCTCATCACTGAAGCTTGCGGTCGAGCATATGACTTGGAACCTCTCGGCTGGTATACCAAGACGTTCTCTTAGTCTACGTATCAATAATCCGACTTCAGCACCTTGTGCTCCTCTGTAAAGATGAGCTTCATCAAGAACGATAAGAAATTTCTCGTCCGGGCAAGCGTCCAACCATTCTTTTGTTGCGTCAAATATGCCACGCTCAATGGGACGCATCATCATATATTCAAGCATCGAATAGTTTGTAATGAGAAGATCGGGTGGAGATGCATGAACTTCATGGCGTGTAATTAGTTCAGAATCGTGTGGACGGCAGATTGCTCGCTTCGCCCAAGGCACAGGAGCTTTACCCAACCAGTCGGAAACACTTTCTTTGGATGGCCATTTTCCCCGTACCTTTAAGGTATCAAAGAGTTTAGCCGCGCGGTATTCTTCCCCGTCGGAAGGGGAATGTTCATAGCGTCGTTTCGCATCCTCGATCTCCCCGAAAAATTCACCAATAGATGCTAGTCGTTTACTATCTTTATTAGGTGTGCGCAGGCCCGCATATGGGGTACGGCTGGTATAACGCGCGAAGAGGACGGGACGCTTAGCCCATTTTTCGAATAGAGCAACGGTTTGAGGGGAACCGAACATTGTTCGCAATCGACTTAATTGGTCGTTCACGAGGGCGTTCATAGGATAAAGCACTAATGCGCGAACAGCATTATATTTTTTAAAGCGCTCTGGGTTCTCGCAGGCTTCAATTGCGAACTTGCCTAATATCGGTAAGAGGAATGATTCAGTTTTGCCAGAACCTGTTCCCGTCATAATCATAAGGTTTCGATTATTGTTGAGAATCTCTTGTAGGGCCTCCAATTGATGGGTATAGGGGGAAGGGTAAATTACTGGTTTTCCTGATTTTGTGTCAGAAAGAACTCTCAATGCTTCAAGTGCCGCTGGTGGCAAACTATCAATCTCATTATAAGGACTGGCGCTCTTATAGCGGGGAGTCGATTCCAGATATGGAGCCTGATAGATGCCACCGATCTGATTCAATAGTTCACGACGCTGTTTGACTATGGAAGGGTGGCCGATGTGATATGTCGCCTCGATATAATGCGTCAGGCTCTGCCGTAATTCGTCAATTGTTTGTTGTATTGTGGCTGTTTTCATTTAGTGCTCCCATACTAATCCCGAGTTAGCCAGAGGGATTCCTCTAGCCAATGAAGTTCTTCTTCACTATTATGTAAAGGCAGTGAAAATTGCAGCAAGGCGCGATGAGGCTTTAAACGTTCACCGACCAGACTAAGACGCCTAATCGCCCAAGAAGGAAGAGGAGATGTAAAGGACAGCACAGTTATCTCCTTTTCATAAACAACTCTGACCTGTTGCGGAGAGCCAGTAAGTGCATCCATCGCAGCGAGTAATCGCCAGGCTTCATCACAATCTCGAAAGCGCGCATCTCCTGAATGAATATCAACGAAGCGTTGGACTAATCCGTCCCGAATTTCGGCAAGGCACCACAGTCTTGCCCCGTAGCGTTGTGGGCGTCGGGCAATATAAATTCCAGCATGTTGTTCGTTTAGTGACTGCCATCTGCCTTTATAGTATGAAGTTGTATTGCTAATATCAATTATCTCAAAATTCTCTATTTTTTCCGGGTGTATATCGTTTGGGAGTCTGCTGATCCACGATTTTACAAGTTTGTCGGCTGTAATCGAAACTGGTGCACGTAGCCATGTAATCATAGGTAACTCAATAAGTCCTAGATCGATAAGTGTTTGCCGACATGATTGCGTATTGCTTGGTGTGAGTATTCTTAAACCACTCGGGTAATAAACGAGATTAAAGTCATTTACCTGTGGCGGAGTGACATCATCACCAGCCACTCCCACTATAATGAATGTCCCATCTCTTCGAAGCACAAACGCCGGTGGAGCAGGGCGCAAAATGAGGTTCGTTTCCCCCGCGATTTCGTCCCGCATTTCAAGAAGATCACCCAAGTTGACAAGGTCGTCAATAATATCGTAGATGAGTGTCTTTAAGTTCTCAGGCTCGTCAGTTAATGGACCTAGGGAATTCATTACGAGTGAGCATACTGTCCGAATCGAACAAGGAGCTTCAATGAAAACGGTTCTCCGCAACGCTTGAGCGATTAATGCATTATCAAGTTTTTGCAAGTCAGGAAGTCCTAATGAGCGAGATGAATACTTTAGGCAATCAGCCCGGCTAAGTATTTTAATATTGTTCATAAGACCTCCGTCTTAGAGCTCGTTTTCTGGCAGTGTGCCACTAGACGCGCAAAATACGCTCCGCGGATTAGCGCAGAGTTTTTCCGTAGCATATCGAATGCATTTGGTGATGCGAGGTCCGAGGGTTTCACAGTATGCGGTTGAAATGCCAATTTCAGTGCAAGACGATAGAGGATGTCTGTTTCCGGAATTTTATAAGCATGAGCCAGTCGAAAGAATTCTAGTTCAGCAGTTTCTGCATCATGATCATATTGCCAATCTTGTGCGCTCAATAAGCCTGAAGCGAATCCTTGTGAATAATAAACTCGCCTATAAAGAAATCCAATGTCCCTTTTACCAGTTTGAACCTTGTTTATATCTTCTGCCCAGTCATTACCGCATAGATATCGTTCAAGTTCTTTTTCAAGTGTGAGAATAGCGTTGCGCCGAGCCAAAAAAGCCATTGGTCCTATCAGCCTCCGAGCTCCCTGCCAATACCGCAGAGCATTGATAATGGTTAGCGGCTGTGGTTCTTCTGCGGACACATGAGTCAGAATATTCAGATCTCGAAAATCAGAAATTTGGCGCTGCGAAGCCATAGCGATCACTTCGTAAGTTTGATCATTGATGCTTGCAACAAACAAACCGCCCTTACCACGAAGCTCTAGTCCGGACAGAGCCTGTTCATAGTCCACTTCGTGACCAATTTCAACAGCGTTCAAATCATATCTCTTTACAGAAGGCAGACTTGTTTCCTCTGTATCATCGGTGAGTCGGATAGTACGTTTGTCTAAACGTAGCCACCGTAAAGGTTCTGCTTTCTTGTCGAATCGCACGCTCTCTAGGCCATATTCGTCCAACGATATGAGCAATTCTATACACGCGGAACGATCAACATGTTCAATGTAGTTGTCTGCTGTCAGTTTCTGTACGATAAGTTTAGATATTCTCTCATCGTCAACAGGAGCCTTGTAATTGCCAATCGGCTCTATATGAAAAAGCGTGCCGTCTGCGTTGAAGAAACGGATTTCCAGTTTAACAATACGCCCGGCAGGAGCCATAAACCTCAGGGTGGCTGCGTGGTCAAGAAACTGCTCTAATGTGGCTCCCTGCGGTTCAAGCTTGAGGCTAACCCCTGCTTTTCCGGAGACAGTCTTTTGCCAAGGTGCTGCTAAACGCACCCTAATGAGGATTTCTTCGCTTATTATGTTGCTGCCGGTAGCTACGCCGAGTGCAGATAAAGATACATAATACAAACCTATTGGAAGCTTACCGAGCGAAATAAACGTTTTTCCGTTGGGTTCCGGACGCAGATGTACAGGAGGATGTTTATTAATAATGATCTGTAATTCGTCGGCTTCAACATCCGATGCTAGGTAAAACATGACAACTTCTGTGTCAAGAAACTCCAGCGCGTCATCTACATTGTTCCATCGGGCAGTCATACCTATTGATTCGGCTCGTATGCCTAACTTATATCCAAGCCCAATCGACGATAATGCTGCTATTTTTCTAGCATCTACTTTCGTAGGAATTGAAAATTGCCAAACGTCGGCTCCAGTTGTCTGTGACTGAACAGGAGTAAGCGATAGACTATCGATAACTTCAGTGGGCACTGTATTCGAACAGACAAGTAAATAAGCTTGGTTAGCTTTTACATGCCGTCCCGTGACTTCAACAGCCGTACCATCTGAACGTACCTTTAGTAGCCGTAAAGTCGTTGCAGGGAAAAGCAGCCTTTCCTGCAAAGAGGCTGTAACTTTTTCAAAAGGGCGATCGAATTCGAAAACAGAACGATTATCAGTTGGGTATGCCGAGAGTGGTTCTTCTGTTCCTCCGGTGTAAGAAAATAATGCCCGGCCCGGCATCCATGCATTGCCTCCACCATAATAACGAAAGCGCATATGAGAGTGTTCTAAATCAAGCGGGGATAGTCCGGCCTGACGAAGAGATGTTGCAATGTCGGGAATTACGAGCCTTAGGTTCCACTCTGTTAAACCTCTTTGCCGTGCAATTAGCCGAGGTTTTACTGTACAAGTTTTCGAGATAGTTACATTTTCTTGGATACTTTTTGAAGAAGATATAAAGCTTGTACTATACAAATTGACGAAACGAGCCTCACGGAGTACTCGTCTTACTTCCTTTAGGCGAGTACCAAATGAACCAAGCTTATCGAAGTCGTCTATGATGCGGCGCAATGTGCTTTTCTCAATGGGGGAGATAGCATCAACGACATCTTCAAGACGCATCGCCATTACAATTCGTGCTGTTAGAGTTTTTTGTTGTAAGAAACCCTCGAACCGAGATGAACCACCATGATATTCATCGCTTAGTAGTTCACCTATTTCTTCTAATGTAAGCTCACCACTTCTAGTCAGTAAATGGCGAAGATTGTATAGGTGATCGGCAAAAAAACGTTGTAGATATCTTGGCAGAATGGCTTGCGTGATTGGCCAAGAAATAATAGGGAACTGCTGTGCCCATGACCCGGAGGGGGTGACACTATTAAAATCAGTAGTAAATCGTCTATACCATATACGGATTTGATCACGGTCTCCAAACTTAGGCCAGGAGGGAAAGGCTATAGCAAAGGAATCCCAATATTCGGTTCCGTCATATGTGTAACCTATCTCAGCAGCGGCAGCGATCCATACCAGCCAAAAAGTGCGAGTAGCACGTTTTGTTGTATTCAAGTTGGCATTGAGAAGCGATTGAGCAGTAGAAATCTCTGCTTCGCTCAGACCATGCTCGATCGCATAAACGGGATAATTTTCGGTAGTCCGCAGATCACGTAGTCGAGAATAATGCTGGTATAGCCTCTCTTGAAGTTCTGCTAGATTCACTTCTCCTCCTCCCAACTCCTTTAGGCAATTTTACTAGTTATTACGTCCAGTTTTAATCCTTTAATTAGTAAGGATATATCGTCCCGTCTCCAGTTCTTATAATAACCCTGCTTTAGAGCTCGCGGTTCAATCCATCTCTTACGCGCAAGTTCAGATATTTCATCAATAGTTTTTAAGGTTGAAAGGTCGGGTGTACCCCTACCAGTCGCGAGAATTTCTTTTGCATTTTCAGCGAGCTGGCAGAAAAATACCTCTCTTTGGATTCCATGACGTAAAACCGCTTGGTTAATCCCGAGTTGTTTCAGGGCAGCTTTGATAGTTCTGAGCCGCCAATTTGAGCCTTCGCCAAAGCAATGTTGATCGGCATACGGGTGCTCTGCGAGTCGA
Organism: Enterobacter cloacae complex sp. P12RS; assembly: GCF_014895875.1. Taxonomy (NCBI): domain Bacteria; kingdom Pseudomonadati; phylum Pseudomonadota; class Gammaproteobacteria; order Enterobacterales; family Enterobacteriaceae; genus Enterobacter; species Enterobacter cloacae complex sp. P12RS. Next base: position 965 of record NZ_JADBQO010000065.1, on the reverse strand, counting down.
AGATATTCACGCATCTCCCCAAATAACTCATCGGTAATATGAAAATGCCCCCAGCCGACGGTATAACCGATTGGTTCAAAATAACTTATGCTATCTAGCTTCAGTCGATTATAAAGTGATGAACGCCCCATGGAAGAACTTGTTGTTACTGCGAGTAAGTGAGCGTATTTATCTTTACCAGAAATAATGCCCGTCGTTGAACCATAATTTCGTAGGAAATCGTCATAAACTTCTCGTGAGCGGATTAAACAGGCAATCGCTTTACCGCCTAAAAGCATATTGTAGGGGGGAACCGCTCCAAGAACGTAAGCATCAAGTATGTTAACTAGCCGACTTGATCGATCATTAGATGTCCATCCGATTAAATTATCACGTACAGATAAGTTAAAAACTGGATCTCCTAATGCAAATATTCCAGCAAGTCGGTCATGCCCTCTGTCCCACACGAGGTACCGCATGCGGCGACCGTAACCATTTGATACTGGAACAGACCAGGTTAAAGATGCTGCCCTAAAGAGTTTGGATTCGAACGAATTCGCAGAAACTTTTATCAATGATAAGCGAATCTTAGTTGGATCAATCTCATTTCCGTTGGCAAAATATGGTATGGCACTTGGCAAGAATTCAGATATAAATTGCTCAGAGGAGCGTAGACGTTCTTCACGTTGAGCGCTGTGCAGTTGACGGATAGATTCTTTTCCTGACTCAGGACGAACTAGTGTTCCATCCGGCCCTTTTTGAAACCCCAGTTGTGTAAAATGTGAGCGTATTTTGCGTTTTAAGCTAGCCTCTGGGGTAAAGGCTTGTGCTACTGGGGCTTTCTCTCCATTGCTCTTACACTTAGCTGATTTCAATGCCTTACCTTAATCTTCTAATTCAGTTAGTTAATGTACAGTTTATAATACTTGCAGGTTACTTTCATCACAATGGACATAAAATTTTTCTTACTTCCATAGTTTTAACAT
>NZ_JADBQO010000064.1:0-223 GCF_014895875.1 Enterobacter cloacae complex sp. P12RS | reverse complement strand
CACAGATTGTCTGATGAAAAGTAAAAAGCAAGGCGTCTTGCGATTGAGACTTCAGTGTCCCCTTCGTCTAGAGGCCCAGGACACCGCCCTTTCACGGCGGTAACAGGGGTTCGAATCCCCTAGGGGACGCCACTTGCTGGTTCGTGAGTGAAAGTCACCTGCCGTCATATCTCAAAACTGACTTGCGAGTCATGTTTGAGATATTTGCTCTTTAAAAATCTGG
>NZ_JADBQO010000063.1:0-17921 GCF_014895875.1 Enterobacter cloacae complex sp. P12RS | reverse complement strand
CCTTATGAGAGGGCATTATATTTATCAGCACGGATATGTAAAAGGAGATATGTTATGTCAGACAGACTCGCTTTTCTTAAGAATAAAAATGTAAACTCAGACTGGTTAACTATCAAAGAAGCAGTTAAAGCATCAAAGAAAAACGGCATTAGAAAAATACAAGAAAGTGATATCTATCGATATGCTCTGCAGGGAAAAATCCTCCTTTCGATATACTTTCAGTCTCCAATCACCTTGAGGAAAATAAAATCCTATAACCATAAATTAAAGCTAAAACCTAAAGATAATAATTTACCTGACGGCAAAATTACGTCGGATGAAATCGTTTTTTTTAGCGAGAGTAATTTAACTTTCAGCACCGAAGGTAAATATTTTTACACTGCTCATGGCGTCATTGATACAAGTCTTTTTGGATATGAATATTTTCTCATACAATGCCTACTTGCTCACAATCTAAAAATACCATCACCTGTACTTAGAGGGAACAATAACTATGGCATCACTGTTTCCTTATCAGGGGAAAACTTTCTAGTTCACAATAGAATTTCATTACGCAATGGAATCTCATTAAATGACATAGATTTAAGTTTTAATGATGCCTACTTACCTATTTATAACTTACCGAAGGATGCATGTTTTGTTATCAGGCAAACTGAGTTAAATAAAATAGTCAACTGGCTGGCTGGAAAAAAAATCACTCTCGGACTCTTCCACACGCATATCATCCCCTCTATCAAGACTATTTTGGCTTGCCTGTAGAAATAATGAAACTATCAGCCCGTTGATAGGAAAACCTTACAAGTTGCTATCCATTTTTGAGCAATGGGCATCAGAGGAAGGCATTACCGATCGATTCAGTGGCGACACGCTCAAAACTGCGCTTGAGCGCGGCTCGCCCCCTTCCCTACCAACACAAAAGTAAGATGATGCCCTTCGCTATGAAAACCCGTATTAAGGATTGGATTTTCCGTAATACGGGTTCATCAACTTTCTCCGCACCACGACTTTGTGTTGTCGTGTTATCTCCCGGCTAGCGCAACATCTGCCACAGGAGAATACCGTGACATCTCATCAGTTATTACGTCTGAAACAGGTTGAAGAAAAAACGGGCCTGAAGCGCTCTCAAATCTATCTGTATATGAAAGACGGCACCTTCCCTCGCTCAATCAAGATTGGCCCAGCCAGTGTCGCCTGGCTCGAATCGGAAATTGACGAATGGATCAATATTAAATTAGCCCGCCGCTCAATAAGCTGAAGGGAGAAAACACCATGATTATCCCGTCACTGAATTACGCCGTTTTAACCGATGCCTTGCATGCATTGAAGGATGGCAACATTCGCTACTGTGAATCGCTCGGATTCACTTTCGACGAAATGAATGCCCTCAACCAATTATCACTAGACGAGCTGTTTATCATCAGTCGGGAGTCTGCGCAGTTTTTGGCTGTGACGGTTCATCACGACGCATTACACCTGCTTCTGGCTAAATCCCGTAAGGAGGTTCTGCAGCAGCAACGTATCAATCATGCCATCCGGCTCGGCGGGTCAATTGCGCTACTCAACAAATATTTTGGCCTCACCTCCAACGAAGTTTGCCTTCGCCGCCGGTTACTGGGCGTCCGTGTGCCTTATGGCCGGACGCCAGAGCCGAACGAAGAGACGGATGCGGCCATCTGGCGGCAATGGCAACAATGCCGGGTGGCCAACCTGGACTCGGCCGATGCGCTGGCCGCCATGATGCAGGTAACGCAAACCCTGCTGCCGAAAGTCGAAGGGTTGTCACTGACCATCGTTTGGAAGCGGATCGCACTTTGTGAACAGGAGACGTCAGACCGGAGGGCCGCACATGCCAGATGAGATCGACCGCGATCAGGAATTTAATGAGCAACGACTGGAGGATATGATTGAACAGAGTCGTTTTAAGCCAGGGTCTACGCCATCATTATTCCATTGTCGTCTATGCGGTAAGCCCATTCCTGAAAAGCGACGGCAGGCACTCCCGGGCATAACCACCTGCACAGAATGCCAGAAAAAACTTGAACGTCGAACACGTTAATAATGGTCATAAAGACATGCAGGAATATTTCCCCTGCATGTCTTTATCATTAACTATGAATATACAGTCGTCTTTATTAACTATTTCACTTACTTTTATTTTTCGCAGAGCTTACCCCCTCCACCACTAATTTATCTCTCTCATTTTAACTTTGAATTTATAGTTTATATACCGCCCCGGATATCTGATCCTGAAAACCTCATTACATAATAGCTACCCGAATGGACGTTAATTCCCCCGGGTCGGGTACTGCTCTTTAAAAATAAGTTTCGGGCTGTCACGAAACCACAATTCAGGGTGCCGCTGAATGTTCTCGCTGACCCGTTAAAACCGGAATGCAGAATTGGGATGTGACATTCATTTAACTCATTGTTGTTTTTATTAGAGGAGGCGTCATGCGAAAACCCATTTATCACGTATTTGTCACCCAGGAAAGTCAGCCCGACCCACAGGGTGAAAAAAACACCTGGTGGACGAAAGTCGGCGTCGCTTTCGCCCATCACGATAAACCCGGACTGAACGTGGTACTGACACCCGGCATTGCCGTTTCCGGAAAGCTGGTGCTCCTTGAGCCCCGGGATGACGGCGACACAACACAGGATACTCATCCCGTTTAACCACCCTTACCCTTTTTCCGGCCCTGTGCCGTCTGATGGCGGTACGCGTTGCCCGGTTTATCATTCCGAGGCCATCATGCTTTCCACCACCGTATTTCTGGCGGCGGCTATGCAGTGCGCCCCCAGCATTCACCCGTCTACGGTACTTGATGTGGCGCGGGTCGAATCCGGTTTGAATCCGTATGCCATCGCTGAAATTCTGCCCGGTGGCAAAGGCGTGATTTCACATTTCCCCACGAGCAGGGATGAGGCCGTCAGCCTCACCGGACGGTTGGCAGCACAGGGCCGACGCTATTCGGTCGGGCTGATGCAAATCACCAGCACCAATTTCCGTCATTACCGCGCGAGCGCCCGTGACCTTCTTAACCCCTGTACCAACCTGTCCGTGTTTGAGCACATCCTCACCGACTGCTACCGCCGCGGCGGTTCCCTCAAACGTGCGCTCAGTTGCTACTACTCAGGAAATTTCACGACCGGCCAACAGCCGGAATCTGCGTTTAACCAGACCAGCTACATCCAGCGCATCGGCTACGCCGTGCCGTCAACGCGGGAAGACCGGCAGCGACTTCCCGCCGAAAAGCTCGTGCCGACAATCCGTTACCCCGCCGCCGTCATGCGTGGCGAGCTTACCGATAACGCCACGCCAGTTCTGACATCCCTGCACTACCCCAACGCCTTGATACGCGGCGCGTTACCCATTCCCGACCCCAGGAGGAACAATGATGAAACGAAAACAGACTGACTGGCCCGCCCTCTCTTCCTTGTTAATGGCAAGCCCGGTGCTGGCAGCAGACAGCGGATTTAATAAAGCCAATGAGACGCTGAGTAACACCTCCACTGGCCTGCTCGGGCTGGCCGCCGTCACCATCACGCTGGCCACCATGTGGGTGGGATACAAAGTCTTGTTTGACGGCAAGAGCCTGCACGACATGCGCAACGTCATCATTGGCGCCATCCTTATCGTCGGTGCGTCAGGTTTCGGTGCCTACTGGGCGTCATAAGGGAGGTAACGATGGCTACGCTGAACAAAGCGCTGACGCGGCCTGCCGCCATAGCCGGTATTCCCCTCGTGCCGTTCGTGATGGTCAGCGGGGCTATCGTCCTGCTGGCGGTTTATGTCAGCTATTACCTGGTATTACTGCTTATTCCCGCCTGGCTGGAGATGAAGGCAAAAGCCAGAACCGATATTCACTATTTCGGGCTGCTCTGGCTGGCCTTTAAAACCCGTGGCCGGTTTGGCACCAATAAACATTTTGGTGCCAATGCCCTGCTGGCAAATCGCTATGACGCTGTCGACGTCTCGGAGTTTATTGAAAAAATGAAGTTAAACGAGCGCGTTACGCTGGAGAAATACATTCCGTATTCCTCCCATATTCACCCGTACGTCATCAGAAACCGCCAGGGTGATTTGGTTGCCAGCTGGGAGCTGGAGGGCACCATTTTTGAATGCGAGGACGAACACCATCTGACGTTAATGGCGACGCATCTCAATAACGTTATTCGTTCATATGAAGGCCTGCCGGTCACTTTCTATCTTCACCGTATCCGGGAAAAATACCACGATGCCTTTGACGCGAATTCAGGTATTCCCTTTTCTGATGAAGTGACCCGGCGGTATTACCAGCCGATCAACGAAAAGCCGTTCTGGCGGCACCGGCTGTTTTTCACCGTCTGCTACGCGCCCTTCTCTCCGCTGGGGAAAAAGGCCATGAAGGCGCAACCGTACGGTAAACGCAAAGCGGCGCTGGATGATGCCCTGAAAGTGATGCTGGAACACCGGGATGCGCTGGCTTCGACGCTGTCCCGCTATACGACGACGCCGCTGGGGATGTATGAAGAAAACGGGCGGGTATATTCCGCCCAGTTGTCCTTTTACCACCGTCTGCTCACCGGCCAGTGGCAAAAGGTGGCGGTCACGCCTGCGGCGTTTTATGAAACGTTAAGCACGCCGGATGTCTTTTTTACCACCGACACCGCCGAGTGCCAGACCGTCGGCGGCTCCCGCTTTTTTCGAAGTCTGGAAATCAAAGACTACTCGCCGGAGACCGCGACCCGCCTGCTGGACGCACTGCTGTATGCCGAAAGCGAGTATGTGCTGACGCAGTCCTTCACCTGCATGGCCCGCGATGAGGTGCAGAAGCATATTCGCCTGGCGGAAAAGCGCCTAACTTCGGCAGATGACGACGCCATTTCACAGCGCGAAGAGCTGATTGTGTTGCGTGACCTGCTCCAGTCCGGGCATGTCTCCTGCGGAAAATACCACTTTTCCCTGCTGGTATCTTCAGACAGCGCCGACCAGGTGGTCAAGGACACCAACGCGCTGGCGCAACCCTTCGCCGACCTCGGCATCATGACGACGCTGTCCACGCTGTCGCTGCCCGCCGCGTACCTGGCGCAACTGCCGGGGGTGTATACGTTGCGCCCCCGTCTGGTGGCCGTCAGCAGCCAGAACTTTGCCGACCTGGCGAGCCTGCACAATTTTCATCCTCATAAACGAAACGGCAATCCCTGGGGCGATGCCATCGCGATACTCAAATCCCCTGGCAGTGGCGGGTATTACCTGAACCTGCACGACAGCCAGAGCGGGCGGGATGACTTCAACGAAAAAACGCCGGGTAATACGGCGATTATCGGTAAAACCGGCTCAGGGAAAACGATGCTGATGACCATGATGCAGCAACTAATGCAGAAGTACCGCAATCCGGCGACGTTCTCTGAATCAGCCCCCCTTAAGCAGCTAACCACCGTGTATTTCGACAAGGACCGGGCGGCGGAGATGGCGATACGCCAGATGGGCGGACGCTACTTCCGTATCCGCACCGGCACGCCCACCGGGTTTAACCCGTTTAAGCTTGCGCCGACCCGGCGGAATATCAGCTTTATCAAACGACTGGTGCGCATGCTGTGCGGCCGCAACGGCAAGCCGCTCGATCCGCGCGATGAGGAGCGGATCAGTGCCGCCGTAGATACCATTATGCTCGACTACCCGCCGGAATACCGCAAGTTCGGTATCACCCGGCTGCTGGAAGTCCTGCCGGAGCCGCCAACCCCCGACGCCCGCATCAACGGGCTACGTATTCGCCTTAAACAGTGGGCGCAGGGCGGCGAGTTCGGCTGGGTATTCGACAATGAGGAGGACACCTTCAATATCAGCGACGTCGAAAATTTTGGTATCGACGGTACGGAATTTCTCGATGATGACGACATTCGCGGCCCCATTACGTTTTATCTGCTTTACCGCGTCACCAGCCTGCTGGACGGTCGCCGGCTGGTGATGTTCATGGACGAGTTCTGGAAATGGCTGGCCGATGTCGAATTCTCCCGCTTCTCGCTCAATATGCTGAAAGTGATCCGCAAACTGAACGGCATCTTCGTCCCCGCCACGCAGTCGCCTGACGAAATCGTCAAGCACCCGATTGCCCCGGCGATTATCGAGCAGTGCAGCACGCAGATTTTTCTCGCCAACCCGAAGGCCAGCAGGGCGGATTACGTGGAAAAGATGAAAGTGCCGGAAAGCGTGTACGACATCGTCAGAAACCTCGATCCGGGTGAGCGATCTATGGTGGTCCTGAAAACGCCGTTACGCGCGGGTGAAACCCGGCCTTTTGTGGCGATGGCGAAAATGGATTTATCGGGCCTCGGGAAACTTACCAAAATGCTCAGCGGCAGCGAAGACAACCTGAAGCTGTTCGACACCCTGTATCTGGAAGGAATGCAGCCTGATGACTGGAAAGCCGCCTTCCTTGAACAAGCCCTGTAATATTCATGACGGAGGTAATAAAAATGCGGTTCAGAGATACCATACTGGCATTATCACTGTTTATTTCCACCCAGGCGATGAGCGCCGGAATACCGGTATTCGACGCCGTACAGAATACCGAATCCATGAATCAGTGGATCCAGAAACTCCAGCAGTGGCAGGAAACCGTTACCCATTACAGAAGTGAACTTGATGCCTACAAGCAGCAATTAGCCACGGCAACGGGCGTGCGTGACGTTCAGGCATTTCTCCGCGAGGCCAAAAGTCTGAAAACCGATATTGATAATCTTCGTCAGCACGGTATTTCACTGGATGACCTGCTGAGCAACCAAAGCGGGTCATATTCGTCTGAACTTAATAGCTTGTATAACAAATATAAAACGTTCGATACCTGTAACCCGTCCAGCGCTTCACCACGCTATCTGGACAGCTGCAAACAGATGATCCTGAATCAGGCCGTAGCGATAGAAAATACGTCCGAGGTTGAAAACAAGATCACGGGCACGCTCGGCGATATATCAGATTTATCAGACCGTATTGCTAATGCGCAGGATTCGAAAGAGTCGCAGGACCTGGCTAACGCCATCGCGGCCAAAAGCGTACAATTAAATGCGCTGACCAGCCAGTGGGAAATGTCAGTCAAACAGGCTGAACAGCGAACAACGCTGCTGGAACAGCAAAAACAGAAAGCCTTTGAGCAACAGCAATTAACTGCGCCCGTTGCCGATCTGAACTCTCTATAGGGAGGTTAACATGTTAAAACCCGTATTAACCTTATGCATCATGTCAGGCATTCTCGTCTTATCCGGTTGTAAAGAGACGAAATCAGAAGCCTGGTATAAAGAACATCCCGATGAAACCTATAAAGTCTATACGCAATGCCTCATGGATGGTGAGGCAAGCGACAACTGCGAGTTTGCGCACCGGGCAGCACTCATGTTTGCCCAGACAGGCAAACCCGGCATCAGGGAAAAATTCGAGACACTGTTTCAGCAGGAAGCCCAAAAAAGAAAATCCGTCACTCAGTAAGATCCCCACCAACAAAAACAGAGGTACTTCCCTGTTTTTATCCCCTGTCTGTTCCTGACTAATGAGAGGCACCATGTCCGGTGGTATTTTTGTTGGTATGGACAAAAACATCATGGATGGATTCAATGCCGTGTTAGAAGGTCAGTCTTCTACCTACGGCACCCTAATCAGTGTGATTATCGTCAGTTCCTTTACCCTATTTATTACGTATCGCGGGTATCAGACCCTTGGCGGCAAACTCCAGACACCTGTTGAAGATGTTGTCTGGGATGTGGGCCGCATGTTGCTGATCACCACCTTTGTTTTAAACCGCGATGGCTGGCTGGATGCCATCATTGCGGCCATTGAAGGGCTTAAGGACGGCATCAGTGGCGATGATAATGTCTGGGCGCTGCTCGACACGGTGTGGGAAAAGGCACAAGCGCTGGGGCAAACGCTGTTCAATTTGGACACTTCTACCTACGTTAAAATGAATGGCGGCTTTGCCGAGGTGCTGGTCTGGGGCGGTGCAATCGTTCTGTTACTGGCTGCAACCTTTGTCAACCTGCTCGCCGAAATCACCATTCTGTTAATGACCACCACCGCCCCACTCTTTATTTTCTGCCTGCTGTACGGTTTTCTTAAACCCATGTTTGATAACTGGCTGAAAACACTATTTACCGCAATCTTAACGATCATGTTCTCTGCCCTGTCTGTCCGGATCGCCATCAACTACCTGAATAAAATACTGGATGCCGCCACAGCAACGTCTGCAGAAAGCAATATGGTGACCCTGGCGGCGCAATGTTTGCTGGCCGGGATTGCCGCAGGCGTCTTGGTGTATTTTTCAGCGAAAATAGCCACTGCGCTGAGCGGTGCCGCCGTGCAGGCCGTGTTACAGGGTGCAGCTATGAGCGGACTGAGCGGGCTGGCGAGCAAATCTGCCGACGTCTCCAAACCCGGCATAAAGACCGGGGGCCGACTGACCGCCAAAGGTGGCATGGCCGCAGCAGCGACAACCGGCAGGTTCATTGCCGCAGGGGCGGGCAAAACCGTGAGCACCTGGCAGAAACGTGCCACCGCCATTGAATGCATGAAACGCCAGAATCAGCAGCGTCATCGTTAATCCTCCCGACCGCTAATTTCTTTTCTCCGTCACGCCGTGGCCTCTGCCAGCGGTGAGGCCTTCCTGCATTTATCCGATAAGAGGCTTCCATGAAATTCAGCATCTTGCTTCTGGTGCTGTGCGCGCTTACGGGCTGCGCGCAGCATCAGGGCGACCTCCCACCGGTGTCCGGCGATCCCCAGCCGGTTAATTCCCCCGCCATAATTCAGGAGCTGACTCACCATGTCTGATATTCAGCGCATCATCGATGTCTCGCGCTCTTTTGAATCCATCCTGCTGGAAAAGGAAGAGCGCTCCCGCAAAACTGCCTGGCGGGTGGCCGCTGCCGGGCTGATTCTGGCTGCACTGGCGGTCGCAGCCATTATTATTCTGCTGCCGCTGAAAACCACTGACATTGAATTGTGGTCGGTGGACAAACAGACCGGTCGTTATGAGTATATGACCCGCCTTAAAGTGCGGGATATTGCGTCTGAAAAAGCACTGGCCCACTCACTGGCGGCACACTATGTCAGTCTTCGCGAAGGGTATAATTACTTCTCCCTCCAGCGTGATTACGACGACGTACAGTTATTTAACAGCGACACTGTGAACCGGGATTATCTGGACAGGTTTAACGGCGACCAGGCTCCGGACGTTATTTTTAATAAAGCCGAATATGTCGTCTATATCGACATTATTTCTAATGTGCATGCACCTGCCACCGGACCCGATAACCTGGCAACACTGCGTATTAAGCGCACCCTCCGTCGTATTTCTGATAATTCAGTGAAAACGGACTTCTGGAATATCCGCCTCACTTACCGCTATGTCCCGCATCAGCAACTGACGGACAGCCAGCGGGAAGTGAACCCGCTGGGCTTTATCGTCACCAGCTACCAGCGCGATAAAGAACTGAGGAGCGAATGATGCTGAAAAACATCCTGCTCCTGACGGGCTTAATGGTGTCATGCGCGACATGGAGCGCCGCCACCCCGCGCGGCAGCGGCTATGACAGCCGGATGCAGAACGTATCGTATAACAGCCAGAACGCCACCGTGGTGAATACCCGTCCCGGCTACGTCACCACGCTGCTGTTTGACGACGATGAAACTGTGATTGATGCACAAGCGGGTTTTCCAAAAGGCTGGACGGTCACGAAAAGTGATAACCGGGTCGGCGTCAGCCCGAACCCCATAACCCAGCCGGTGACGGACGCCAGCGGCAACAACGTCAGCCAGGTGTTCCTGCCCACGGCAAAGGACTGGAAGACCAACCTCTTCGTGGTGACCTCAAAGCGTGATTACAGCCTGGAGCTGAACGTGCTGGACCACGATTCCCACGCGCAGGCGTTCGTTATCCGTTACCACTATCCGGCCGAGGTTCGCCAGCAATCCGCCGCCGCCAGCGCCGAGCGTCAGACGCAGCAGCGTGAAAGACAGGAGAAGCAGCAGATAGCGGCGGCATTCGGACAGGCCAGCACGCCGCGCAACTGGCGCTACACCAAACGGGTCGCCGCCGGTTCGGCCTCCATCGCACCGGATTTTGCCTGGGATGATGGTCGTTTTGCTTATATCGGTTTTTCCCCCATCAAAACCCTGCCGTCTGTTTTCCGGGTGGTTAACGGACGGGAGCAGGCGCTCACGCCCCGGACAGTTAAGCAGGGTAATTACATTGTGATGGTGGTGCCGGCAGCGCCACAACTGGTGTTGCGTTACGGCACCTCAGTGGTAGGGATCGAAAACGACGGGTTCGGGCGCATCGCGATAACCCGCAGCGACACCGTTTCACCGTCCGTTACGCTGGAGGCCAGATGACCGATAAACCTGTCCCGGACAAGCCGGAAAAAACTACCGCAGAGCGGGAAGCGGAAGCCCGCGAACGCGCCCGTGCGGCAATGGCGTATCAGGAGCCGGAGCAAAGAACACCGCCCGGCCAGCCGGAAGTGACCCGTTTTCGTAAGGCATCCGGTCGCCGCACGCTGACCGTCAGCCTGCTGAGTCTGGCGCTGGTGATCGCCCTGGCATCCGGCGGCGATCATCTTTTCAGTGCATTGAAAGAGGGTAATGAGAAAGAAGCCGACACCTCGCCGCCGACCTCCGCCGGGAAGACGCTGCATGAGCGTCAAAATCTGGGCATGGACAGTAACCCGTTTGGCCTGTTCGGGCCGCACACACAGGACGAAACAGACCCTGCCCGCCAAGCCGTCACTCCCGCACCCACCCTGCCACCAGCCCCACCCGCTCTGAACAAGGCAGCCGCACTGGCTGACGGGCTGAACAACGCCCGAACAATGCCGGGTGATAATGCACGCACGTCCCCGGGTGAAATGCGTAGCAACGCAGAAACGTCCAACAGTCCGTCATCATCCACGACGTACACATCCTGTCCGTCAGTACTGACCAGAGGTAAAGATGGCCGCCTGCGCTGCCCGGAGACTGCCTCGCCGGAAACGGGTAATAACGACAATCCGGGCGTCGCCCGTGTCACCGGCGTCAGACGGCTGGGCCTCGATCCTGATCTCTATATCCCGGTGGACCGCTATATCCCGTGTTCGATGATGTGGCGCTTCGTGTCCGATGTCGCGGGGCATATTTCCTGCCTGGTCAGTGAAGATGTTTACAGCGCCAGCAACCATGTGACGCTGATCCCGGCGGGAACGGTCGCCCGTGGCATCTACCGCACCGGGGCGCTGCAACACGGACGCAGCAGGATGTTTGTGCTGTGGACGGAGCTGCGTACGCCTGAGCCCGGCAGCCTGCAAATCCCGCTAACTGATACGCAGGCCAGCGGCCCGCTCGGCGAGGCGGGGATCTCAGGTTGGATCGACAATCACTTCTGGGAGCGCTTCGGCAATGCCCTGATGCTCAGTACCGTGCAGGACGTGGCTGCGGCGGCGTCGGATGCTGCCCCGGGGAAAGACCGCAATACCGACTACACCGAAAACACCCGCGCCGCCACGGCGGAAATGGCGAAAACGACGCTGGACAACAGCATCAATATCCCGCCCACCCTTTACCTGAATCAGGGTGATGTCATCGGGATCATGACCGGCACCGACATTGATTTCTCATCCGTCTGGCAGCTACGACTGAAAAAGAGGTGGTATGAACGCTGAAAACCTGTCGCTGGATTTTATGAAAAAACAGCTGTTTGGTGAGTTTATTGCGCAGGACGGCCTGACGGAAATTGCCGTTAACCGGCCGGGTGAACTGCATACCAAAATTCGGGGGAAATGGCGAAGACATGAAGCCCCCATTACGCTGCGCCAGTGTTACGCCTTTGCCAGAGCGCTGGCGTCGTGGCAGGACGATAATATCGACGACACCTCGCCGATCCTTTCCGCCACGCTTGAATCAGGCGAGCGCATTCAGGCCATTATTCCCCCGGCCTGTGAGCGTAATACCGTGTCTATTACCCTGCGCAAACCCTCATTCGGGCAGAAAACGCATCAGTCATGGATTGATGCGGGATTTTATAACCGGGTGACCGGTAGGGAGCGAACGGAAGGCAAAGATGTTGAACTGACCCGCTACTATCAGAGTGAGGATATTCCCCGCTTTATGGAAAAAGCGGTGGAATACGGCAAGACGATTTTTATCGTCGGTGAAACCGGGTCCGGTAAAACCACCTATATGAAAACGCTGCTGCACTCGATTCCCCGGCACCTCAGGCTGACCACCATTGAGGATAATCCCGAAATCCGGCTCTATCACCACACCAATTATGTCCATCTCTTTTATCCAGCGGACGCCGGGGATAATGCCATTATCACGCCCGGCAGACTGATACGCGCCAATTATCGTATGAACCCTGACCGGATATTACTGGCTGAAATTCGCGGTCGGGAAGCCTGGGATGCCCTGAAAATCGTCGGTTCAGGGCATGAGGGATTGATAACCTCCCTGCATGCGGGCAGCCCGGAAGAATGTATCGAAGGGTTAATTGACCGCTGCTATGAAAACCCCGACTGCCGAAACATGCCTTTCGAAGTGCTGTTACGCAAGTTGCTTAAGAGCATTGATGTGATAGTCAGCATTGATATTCACGGTGACATACGCCGGATGAGTGATGTTTATTTTAAACCCCTTCATCTCAATGACATGAGAGGTGTATTCAGCAAAGGACTCCAGTAAATAACATATCCAAATACGCTACCCTTGTTTAAATGTGAAGGTGACCGAAATGAAAAAAGTAATATCCTCCGCTTTATTACTCAGCGCTATGGCGTCATATTCCACCTCCGTCATGGCCGCTGACGCCTGTGAAGTGGTGTTATGCATGTACGGTAAAGCCACCGGGAACGGCGGCGGCAATGAATGCCATTCGGCCGAACGAGCATTCTTTAACATAGTCAAAAAGAACAGGCACGGTTTTCTGCCGGACCATACTGCCGATGCCAGAAAATCGTTTTTACTTGAATGTGATTCGGCAGACCCCGCCATTATCAGCCAGATTATCAATAAATTTGGCCGCATTCGTGGTTAATTAGCGGAGGTTATCTTTATGACGAAACCGGGTTTTATTCAGCATCCCTGGACACATCAGCGCGGAGATTCCATGCGCGCAGCCTGTGTTATTGAGCACATTGAAAATGAGTCGATGCACGGATGCGGCCTTTATTATGAAATATATCACTACCGGGTTATATGCCGGTTATTGCAATTACTGCAAACGCTGAACGGCACCGACAGAATAACGCTGACAGAAGAAGCTAACCGTCGAGGGTTTACGCTTGATGAAACCAGCATTAAAGAAAGTCGTCAGTGTTATTCCGACATCATCAGGGAAATCCGCGAGAACCAATATTAACCCCTGCTATTATTTTATTCTCAGTTCTCAAACGACAGCGGAATATTTCAGCCGAATCAGGCTTAAGGCGTGGCGGTTTTCAGGTTTTTACGGTCTAGCACATTTTTCGCGAATTAAGGAGTGAAGAAATGCGGGCCGTAAAAATGAGGCAGCGGACAGAATTATTTTCGCGGGTTAAGGAGCGAAAATAGTTCAGGCACCGCGCCTCACCGGCAAACAGCCGCGCCCACGCGGATTTTGCCGGCCGGGGGGAGCCGAATAAATTTCGCCGCCCCAGCGAGCGAAAAGCTGTCGCCCACGACAGCGATTTATTTGGGGGGCACAGCCCCGCACACCGTCGCGGCTAAGTCTCCGGCCAAAAGCCGGTAGCGTGGCGCGACCACCCTCTTTAAAGGTCAGCTTCCCTTTTATTCCCGCTGCGAGGCACGAGCAAAGGGAAGAAAAAGGCGAAAGCGACCGTCTTAAAGGGGGTGGTCGCGCGTAGCGTGCGACGGTGTGCCGCCTTTGACCTCGGGGGTTTTGACGCGGCGTCCAGCCACGACATTACCCCCATGCGACAGGCAATAAGGGCGTCCAGCCCGCATGTACTGGCGCACGCCGTTTGGTGCAGGGAAGCATGCTTTCCTGCACATGGTCGCACAGCGGCCACCTTCTTTACCCCATACACTCGCCCCGCCTTTTCGCCCGACACCGTGGGGCGAATTGACGGGGAGATGTCATGGGGCGAATAGCTGACGAAGGAGGCACGATGATTTTAAATAAGCTTGCCGCTTCACTGTCGCCGATAGTGAACGGGATGCTGGCGCTGCTCGCTTTTGTACAACAGCAACAACTGATACTGGCGTTATTAGCGGGGCTGACGATGCCGTTTTTTGCGTCGATGAAAAGCGATGAACGGCAGAAAGCGCCGCTCTGGAAAAAGCTGATTATTGCTTTTTCCCTGCTGTGTTTTCTCTATGGCACACTGGCCCCGATAGTTATCGGATCCTTTCAGTGGCTGTATAAAATAAAACTCACCAGTGATAATACAGTACTGGCCTGGTCAGTACGGATTGTATTCACTGTAACCGGGATTATTTTTCATATTATGCTTCGTCGGGTATTCACGCCGGAACTGGATAGAATTAAGAAACGCCTTGTTAAAAAGACCACCCTTGAACGGGAATTACGTACTGATGTCCGAACCGTGAAATCCCTGCTACCGGAAACTCTGCATTATAACCCACTGGATTATATCGACCTGAATAAAGGAATCTTTACTGGCATGGACAGGGAGAATGAACCGATGTATCTCCCGTTAAAGGACTGGCAGAAACAACACGCGGACATTATTGGCACCACCGGAGCCGGTAAAGGGGTCGCAGCTGGGATATTGCTCTACCAGAGCATTCTGGCCGGTGAAGGTGTCTTTGTTATGGACCCCAAGGATGATGAATGGGCTCCACACCTTTACCGCAAAGCCTGTGAGGATGCAGGCAAGCCTTTTGCCTTAATTGACCTGCGAAAACAGCAATACCAGTTAAACCTGATTGAAGATATTACGCCCGATGAACTGGAAGAACTGTTTGTTGCAGGGTTCAGCCTTGCGGAAAAAGGACAGGAATCTGACTTTTATCGCATTGATGACCGAAAAGCCGCGCGTATCGCCGCGCATTTTGTCAGCGATAATCCATCGGCAACACTCCGGGATGTTTATAACGGTGATTATGTTCAGGGTATTGCTGAAAGAATCAAAGCATTTTTCGGCAAGATTGAGGAACTGGCATTACTCAATGCCGTTAATTCACCGAAAGGTTTTTCACTCAGGAAAATATTTGATGAAGGTGGTTGCTGTTATGTTGTCGGTTCCATGCGAAACAGCAAAATTATAACCGCACAGCGGATGCTGCTGGTTCGCCTTTACCAGTTAGCAGAAAGGCGCGACCGTGTAACAGACGTCCCCCGCCCCATTGCTGTTTATCTTTCCGAACTGAAATACCATTTATCCAGACCAGCGCTGGAAGGTCTAGGTGCGGCGCGGGATAAAGGTGTGCATATTATTATGGACCACCAGTCCATCGCCGATTTAAAAGACTGCCCGGCAGATTTGAAAGGTGACGCAGTTGTCGGCGCTGTGGTAGAAAATGCAAAATTCAAGCTGGTATACCGGGTTATGGACCCGGATACAGCGGAATGGGTGGCAAGAATGTCAGGCACGATTCTGGTGGATGACGAACTCCGTAAGGCTAAGACGGATAATATGCTGACGGAAACCATCGACAGTGAGCGCACAATCCGCCAAGCCGAACGTTTCTTTATTGACAGCAATATGATCCTGAACCTGCCCGATTTTGTCAGCTTTATCTTTACGACAAAAACGCTACCTTCTGCTTCACTGATCTCGCCGATAAAGGTCAGAAAGCGTCAGCTAAAAATCTTTTCGGTTTCCCCTGATATTGCCGCAGGGGCAGCCCCGGTGAAGATCATGCTGGATTTTGGCGAGGATGATAAACCAGCCATGCGGGATGTGATGACAACGCACCCGGCTCTTTTCTTCGACGAAATAGAAGTAAAACCGGTAAAGCCGAAACCTGATGATGAAGAACACCTGTCCCCGCAGGATTTTTAAGGAGCGGTTATGCTGATTTCGTCCTTTCACGAGCGCCAGACGCGTAACAACGAAAAAATAAAACAACTGCTGAACTTCCTGAAAGAAGAAACTTACAGTGATTTTAAAACGCTGATGCTGTTATTTGGTTTCCGGGATCATAAGTCGCTTTATTCGCTGTTGGCAAAAACGGAGCGAATGGGGTTAATCCAGAAGCATATGCTTGAATCACGGACAATCAAGATTTCATTATGGGGGATCACCAGCGACGGGCTAGCGGTGGTGTTAACCCCGAATGATAAAATCTTTCCTGCGCGGTTTGAACCATCAAAAATCACCGGCTGGACGCTGGAGCACCATCTTGATAATCAGGCCGCCAGGCTTATTCTGGAGAAGAAAGGCGCTTCGGGATGGATTAACGGCGACCGGGCCACCTTTCTCAGCCAGTATCAGGTAAAACATCGCCCGGACGGATTACTGACGCTGCCCGACGATAACGTTATTGACATTGAAACCGAGCGCCTCATGAAAAAAAAAGCCCGCTACCAGTCGATTATTGCCAGCCACCTGCTGGCCCGTACCCGCAAGCAGTGGATTTACGTTTTTTATGTTGTGCCTGACCCACAGAAAAAACGGGCACTTGAACTGCTGTTTGACAGCATCAAACATGTCATCATCAACCATCAGCACGTCCCGCTGGAAGAACGTCACCGCCGGGTATTTCGCATTTATACCCTTGATGAACTGAAGCGCCTGTCATTAGACAGTTATACGTAAGCTTTGACTCAGGCCATCGTGATGGCCTCACCGGGCTGGCGGCGATACCGCCAGGCCGGAAATTTTTTATTCCACTGCGAGGCGCAGACTGTTCGGTACTCGCGGTGCTGCGTTCCGCCTCAGTCTGCGCCTTGCAGCGTTGCCGGTTAAAAACCATGTAACCGCACTCCCTTGCGGTTGTCCGGCTCCGGACTCAGAGTTTATTCATCAGATAACAATGCGCTTTAGAGGCGGCGCTGGCCGCTTTGAAAATATAGCGCTTGTCGTTTTTCAGCGCTTTCAGCCAGGAAGCAATATAGCTTTCATGTTGTACTTCGCCATCAATCCCCAGATCCGCCATCAGAAAGGCACTTCCCAGCTCCGCCACCAGTTCTTCCTCTGCATAATCCGCACTGCCAAACTTCCCTTTCATTTCACGGTTCAGGCGTTTTTTGCCACCACTCCAGTGGACAAGCTCATGCAGACCGGTAGCGTAGAAGTTAGCCGCATCAGCGAATAGATGGCGCTCCGGTAACCAGACTTCATCAGTTGATGGGCTGAAAAAGGCGTTTTGTCCTTTCTCAATGATTTTTGCGCCGCTCTTCCTGAACAGGTTTTCAGCCTCGGGCAACGAGTCAAAGGTTGCTTCCGGACTGCCCGTTTCAGTTGTCAGGGGCAAACCGTCGATTTGCTGAACGTTAAATACGGTAAAGGTTTTCAGCATCGGGATATGTTCAACGTCTCCGGCGTCGTTTTCCTTTTCGAGTGTGGTGTAGAAAATGGCTGTTGTGCCACGTTCACCCTTACGAACCTGTCCACCTGCTGCCTGTGCCTGTTTGTAGGTCATCCAGCGGTAATCGCTGAAACTCTGTTTAGATGCGCTGCACCACAGCAACATGATATTCATGCCACTATAAGCCGCACCAGTGGCGTAATTGGAAGGTAGACCAGACATGCCATCTACACGCTGCCACGGGCAGGACCACGGTTTTACACCGGCTTCCAGCGCTGTAATGATGTTGTCAGTAACAGTCTGGTAAATGTCGGTTCTGGTTTTAGAAAATTTCGTTTTTGAGGAGCCTGACGGGTCCAGCGGGGATACGCTGGTCGCCGCTGCGGTGTTAGGGGCGCTCGTCCGGGAGGTATGCAGGGAAATCGTCATGTTTTTTTCTCCGTCAGTGTGTGATTTTCGTCTTCGTATCGCCTGACGGTTCGCTTTCCCG
>NZ_JADBQO010000062.1:0-11038 GCF_014895875.1 Enterobacter cloacae complex sp. P12RS | reverse complement strand
GTAACGCGTCAGGAGCCATTTCGCGCATGCCCGGAGGAAAACTTACTTAATAAGAGTTTATGCATATGAAATTTATAATGAATAAGCAGATAATATTTGACTCAGATATGAGTACACTGGGCCTCGAAGGTTCTCAGGATGAGTTGATTCAAATCTCAAACCCTACGAAGAGACTTTTATTGTTGCTTATTGCCCATAAGGGAGAGGCAATAAAAAGGGAAGTAATATTTAAGAAAGTCTGGGACGACTATGGCATGGTTTCCAGCAACAATAATCTTAACCAGTGCGTAAGCAAGTTACGTAAGATTATGAAGAATCTTGGCATGGATGAGGAGGTGATTGTCACCGTACCCAAAATAGGCTTTATGCTGCATCAGCACGTTGACATCGAAAAATGCTCAGAGCCGGTTGACGTCATCATGGGGGCCCCTTCAGAAACCGAAACCGCTTATATTGCCAACGGACGTTTACTAAAAGGCAAAACTGCCGAAAGCAGCGCGGGCGAAGTATCACGCTGGCGTACGATGAAAACAGGAATAGTAAATCAGCTGGTGCTTTTTTTCGCTGTTGTGGCGCTGGGCGGGGCTGCAGGATTCTGGGTTGCCAGTAAGCCCGTTGAACGTAATGAGATTTACATGGGAAATGCTGGCTCCTGTAAGGTCATGATGTCTGAACAGGCGCTGGACAGTATAACCAATCCTGACGTAAAGAAGGTCGTGATGGATTTAGCGGTAAAGCTTAACCCCGTCTGTAAGAGTAATGAGTATGTCCTGATCATCAAAAGCAGTACGTTCAAAACGTATTCTTCCAATCTCTCGCGTCTCTATTTTATGCGTTGCGGCATGTTGAGTGACGGCAAAGAAGAGATATGCTGGGGGTTATTGCCACCACGTTGAGCGCATTATCCTTTATTTTCCCGGTTTTCGCCGGGAATTTAATCTTCCCTCCCGATCACCGGTTTAATTCTCCCAGAGAATCAACATCCTTTTCTCATTCAAAATCTTGAGAAAAGCATAATTCCTTTTTTTCTCCCTCGCTGGCGCATAAGTAATCACTGAAATTATGACGCGACTGGCATAAAAAACTTAATCGCACATTAAATTACCTCATCTGTAGAATTATAATCTTAAGATTTGCGATTTAATGGTTAATTATTTTTGTAATAGGGATTTTCGTATAGATTTGTTCCTGCAGCTCATCGGGCAGGGTTTACGCGTTCGCCTTTATTTGGCGTTCAATTTCATATGACCGGTTTGTCTGTAAAAAAGGAAGTTTTCATTATCGGTTCAATTGATAAAACAGGAATAAGCGTTATGAACAAGAAAAATATTATTGCGTTAGTTCTGGGGGCGTCACTGGTCTCTGGTGGGGCTTTTGCTGCGTCTGACAACACCATCACCTTCCAGGGGGAGGTGACGGATGAAACCTGTTCAGTTGCCGTAAACGGTAACAGCGCCTCTCCGGTGGTGTTATTGCCAACGGTCAGCGCCTCCGATCTTGCCGCCAGCGGTGATACTGTGGGATCGGTCACGTTTGATATCGGGGTAAGCGGCTGCACGGGCAACGCCAGTGGGGAAACGAAAATCTCGACGGTGTTTGTCGGTAATCAGGTGACGTCTAACGGCAACCTTGGCAACACCGGCACCGCGAAGAACGTTGAAGTCCAGATCCTGGATACCGCCAATGCCGTTGTGAACCTGAGCAATGGCTTTACCGGTAATGGCGACCTCAAGCTGGCCGCAAACCAGACGGACGCCTCCGCTACCTATACCGCGCAGTATTACGCCAACGCAGCGGCGACGGCGGGTACGGTAGAGGCCACGCTGCAATATGCCGTTTCCTATCAGTAACAGGCCGCACTGGAACTAACGTGTGCACGTTTTGCAGGATGCAAACGTGCACATTCCACTCAGCGCATTGCAGTCAGGGTCTCGCCAAACCAGGTTCATTCGACCCGGGAGTTGTTAATAATGATAAGCGTACATCTTCAGCGTATCGCTCAGTACCTGACTTATTTGATATGTGTACTGATGCTGGCAAACACCGCATCCGCAAGCGTCACGATACTGGGCAGCCGGATTATTTATCCTGCCGGGGCCTCGTCCGTTGACGTCCAGCTCAAGAATAATGATGACATTCCTTACGTGATTCAAACCTGGTTTGACGAAGGTAATGTTAACGCGACTCCAGCTGAGGGCGCGAAAATCCCTTTTCTGACGACCCCTCCCGTGTTTCGAATCCAGGCGAAAGCGGGACAAGTTATCCGCGTGACCCATACCGGCGCGCGCGATTTACCGCAGGATCGGGAATCCCTGTACTGGTTCAATGCGCTCCAGGTCCCACCCTCGAATCTCGAGAGTGAAAAAGGGCAGAACAGAATGCTGGTCATGCTACGCACCCGGGTAAAAGTGATTTACCGGCCAGCCGGCATTGGCTCCCCAAAAAATCAGCTGAACGGGCTGCGGGTCAACACCACTTTCGATGCGCAAAAGGGATATGGGATTTCGATAGAGAACCCGCAGCCGTGGTATGCGTCATTAACCCTCATTGAGGCTGAGGCGGGGGGGAAAAAGCATACCCTCACTGCTGATACGGTAGCGCCTTTCGATCGTCAAACGTTTTGGTTTAACAACTGGAAAACCAAAACCGTGGGAAACGGTACGGTCAGGGTATGGCTTGTTAACGATCAGGGAGCACGGATCAATGGGCAATACCCTGTCTCGTACCCCTGAATTTCGTCGCAATCTGCTGGCGCTGTGTATCTCGTTGAACTGCACGGGGCTGGTGGAGGCGAAAGAATATGTTTTTGACTCTTCACTGCTGCAGGGCTCGTCCTGGGGCATGGATCTGGAGCAGTTTAACCGGCATCAGGTCGCACCTGGACGTTATCTGGTGGATGTATACGTCAACAATACGCTGGTGAAAAGCGAAGAAAAGATTGTCTTCCGCGCTAAAGCAGATGGTAGCGATCCTGAACCGTGTCTGGGCAAATCGCTCATGCAGGCCGCAAAACTGAAAGCAGCAGACCGCGATGAGGGGACAGCGTGTCGCCTTTTGAGTGAGTGGGCTGAACATGCAACCTGGCTGTTTGACCAGGCCTCACTGCGCCTCCAGCTGGCTATTCCGATGACGGAACTCCAGCGTACGCCTCGCGGCTATATTCCGGTAAGTGAATGGGACGCGGGGATGGCGGCGATCTTTTTGCGTCATAACACCCGCTACACGTTCACGGAAAATACAGACACTCGCTACCACTATCATTATTTGTGGAGCGGCATCAATGCTGGAACCAACCTTGGGCTGTGGCAGGTTCGACATCAGGGAAACCTGCGCTATGCGGACAGCAGCATAAGTGGAAGCGATTCGAGTTATAACGCCGTTCGAACCTGGGTACAGCGTCCCATCGAACCGATCGATAGCGTGCTGGCTCTGGGTGATAACTATACCGACAGCAGCCTCTTTGGCAGCCTCTCGTTCAATGGGGTGAAACTGGCAACCGATGAACGCATGTGGCCGCAGGGGAAGAGGGGCTATGCTCCGGAAGTCAGGGGCGTTGCATCCAGCAGCGCACACGTGGTGATTAAGCAGCTAAATAACGTCATTTATGAAACCAACGTTCCGCCTGGACCCTTCGTTATCAACGACTTATACAACACCCGCAGTCAGGGGGATCTTGAGGTTGAGGTCATTGAGGCCAGCGGAAAAACATCCCGTTTTACCGTGCCTTATTCCGCTGTGCCTGATTCCGTGCGTCCGGGCAACTGGCAATACGGTCTCTCATTCGGACGCGTTCGTCAGTACTACAGTATTGAAAACACCTTCATGGAAGGCGTGTTACAGCGAGGGCTGAGCAATGAAGTCACCAGCAACCTCGGCCTGCGCGTGGCAAAGGACTACACGGCTTTTCTGGCAGGGGGCGTGCTGGCGACTGAAATCGGTGCAATTGGTCTGAATGCCACCTGGTCTGATGCCCTGGTTGAAAATGATGACCGGCAGCAGGGATGGCGTGCTGAAATCAGCTACAGCAAAACGTTTACGGCAGGCACTAACCTCGTGCTTGCCGCATACCGCTATTCGACGAGTGGTTATCGCGATCTGGAGGATGTGCTGGGCGTTCGCCGCCAGCAGAAAAGCGGTACGGAGTACTATTCAGACACCCTGCATCAGCGCAATCGACTGACGGCGACGGTCAGCCAGCCGATGGGAAGCTGGGGGGTACTTAATTTGAGTGCCAGCACGGCGGATTACTATAGCAATCAGTCGCGTATGACCCAGCTGCAGCTGGGCTACAGCAATCAGTGGCGACGAATTAGCTATGGGATGAACGTAGCCAGACAACGGACGAGCTGGGACTACGGACGCTTTTATACCAGTACTCGCGAGCCGGTTGATGACAGTTCAATAGAGAAATACACCGAAAATACCGTCTCCTTCAACGTGTCGGTCCCCCTGGACTGGGGCAGCAACCTGGCGTCGGTGGCTTACAACTACAACCAGTCGCGCGCCAGCCGCTCCTCGACCGTATCGCTAACCGGCACGGCAGGGGACGGTCGTGACAGATCGTACTCCGTGTACGGCGGATATGAACGTTATCGGGATGGGAGCAGCGGTAACGCCACGACGTTTGGTGGAAACGTCCAGGAAAATACCCGCGTGGGGTCCGTACAGGCCAGCTATGACCAGGGGGATAACTACCGGCAGGCAGGGCTTGGTGCATCCGGAACACTGGTGCTACATCCGGGAGGATTAACGCTAGGGCCGTATACCAGCGACACGTTCGCACTGGTACACGCCGATGGTGCCCAGGGTGCGCGCGTGCAGAACGGACAGGGGGCGACTATTGACGCGTTTGGCTACGCCATTCTGCCGTCGCTTTCCCCTTACCGTAGCAACAACGTCAGCCTCGACTCGCGCACTATGATGGCGGATGCCGAACTGAAAGGTGGAAGTCAGCGCGTCGTGCCCTATGCGGGGGCAGTGGTCCGGGTGGACTTTGCCACGCTGAAAGGCAAAGCCGTTCTCATTACTCTCAGTACCCGTGACGGAGAACTACCGCCAATGGGGGCGGAGGTGCGGGATACCGAGGGAACATTGATTGGCATGGTGGGGCAGGGGGGCCAAATTTATGCCCGTGTCCCGGAAGCCTCCGGTGTGTTGCGCGTGAAATGGGGCAAAGAGCGCGACCAGCGCTGCCGTGTGCCGTATCAAATTACCGGGCGAAACGCAGAGCCGTTGGTTTACCTGAGCCAGATATGTGAAAAGGAAAATTAAAATGCAGGACAGGTTAAAACATTTTCTGGTGCTGGGGCTGTTTTTGCTGATAAGCCAGCCCGCGTGGGCAAACTGCATCAGGGTGACCAGCACGTCATCACTCTCCAGCATGGCCATCGCGGCAGGGTATACTGCCGCCGACTGGTCGGGTGCATGTGATACCTGCCATGGCAATATTGGGCTGCCGGCGATAATCAGTATCAACAGCGGCACTAACTTTCAGCCGTCGGGAACGTTGCTTGCCAGCGCGGTGGGCAATTTTTTAACGGCAGCGACTAATAAAACCTATGCCAGTAATCAAATTCTGTTCCGCTGCGCCCTGTCTGACGCCGGAAGTTTATATGAAATGTATGCCACCAACGGCGATAACGCCTATACCGGCATGTATGCCTCCGCTGAAATTGAGGGTGCATATTATGATGTCGCAAAAAACGTCGCGGTAAGAATGACCAATCTCAGCACCGGGGAATATTACAGCCGCTACTGGAAGCAAAGACAAATCACCTCGGCAGACTGGTATCAGGATGGAACCTATATTTACATTCCAGCCAGCGCATTCAGCAATGTGCTGTATGAAATGTATAAGATTTCATCCACCACCTATTATCTTAACGCCAGCAATTACTATAAAGATGCCTATACCCAACCGCGAGGCTATATAGCCTTTAAAGGCCCCGGGCTGGCATCAAATTCAATCGTGGTGGGCCAGGATAGCGCGATTTATTATTATGGCTGGTATACAAACTGGCCCGGCGCATGGAGTACCTATAATGCCGTGACCTACGTCCGTGGTGCACTATGTCAGGTTAAAGACTATCCCGCCGTTGTGCTTTTACCCACCGTCAGCTCCGCCGCGTTGCAGGCCGGAGGTACCAGTCAGGCTCCGTTCTCGGTCAGCCTCGAGTGCGAGTCAGGTGCGGTTTCCGGTACCGCCACGTCCACGGCCAGCAAGGCAAACGTGGCCATGGGCTTTTTAGTCAACCAGCCCGTTGCTGTCAGTGCTGCGCAAGGGCTGGGGCTGGTGACCAGCGGTGGGGGTCTAACCTGGCTACTGGATTCGCATTACGGTAACAGCGGCGTGGCTTCTGGCGTGGGTATAAAAATCCTTAACCGGAGTGGGACGGCAATCAATTTGTTACCCGACAGGAGCATAACCGGCACGGGAAACTCGCGCGGCTGGTATGCGTATCAGGATCTTACCAGCCTGACGTCGACGGGGGCGGTAAACACCTATACCGGTGATTTTACCGCATCATTAGAGGCCCTCAGTGGGCAAACTGTGACGCCAGGTACGGTTAATGCGCAATTACAAGTCGTTGTTAATTTCCAGTAGGCTTGCTCTGGCAGGCTTGCTGATGACGTGCCTCATCGCTGAGGCCTATGCCGTGGTTAACGTCGATCGGACTCGTGTGATTTTCAGCGCTGGCGAAATGGCCCAGTCGCTGAATCTCTCTAACGATGGTGAAACGCCAGCCATAATTCAGGTCTGGACGGACACGGGCGATCCGCTGGTGCCGCCGGATAAAGTCAGCACGCCGATTGTGTCTACTCCTCCGGTTTTCAAAATGTTGCCGAAGGAGATTCGCTCGTTGCGTTTGCTGCTTACGGCACGTCAGGGGCTGCCGAACGATCGGGAAAGCGTCTTTTGGCTGAATATTTTCCAGATCCAGCCTGAGAGTGAGCGGACCCGGCAGAACGCGCAAAAGTTAATTCTGCCGTTACGCTTAAGGATGAAGGTCTTTATTCGTCCTGCCGACATCGGCGATCCTGATGCTCTTCAGTATCAGACGCTTCAGTTCAGCGCTCAGGATACGCGGTTAATCATTACTAACCCGACGCCCTGGAATATTAGCCTCAACGTGGAGATACCCGGGCAAAGGCCGCTGACCAATATTATGGTTTCGCCACGGGCGGAAAAGGTGATTTTGCCTGATAAGCCACTCTTGCCGGGAAAAACAATAGCCTATCGTGTGATTACCGACGACGGTAATTATCTCAGTTATCAGGCCGTTGTTCGACAATAGCATGCGGCGTTAGCATATATTGAAAAACTAAAATGAAGAAAAAGCGTTTGTATGGTGTGTATGGAGAATAAGAAAACTATTCTCCATACAGGGCAGCGACAGCAGGAGTTAATTAACAAGTTGCTGTCGCTGCTGCTGGCGATATGGAAAATCTCAGCGCTGTGAACAGCCTTTGCACTGCTTGTTCTGGATCTGCTGGAAGAAGTCGTTGCCTTTGTCATCCACCAGAATAAACGCCGGGAAGTTCTCCACCTCAATTTTCCAGATCGCTTCCATACCCAGCTCAGGATAGGCCACGCACTCCAGGCTCTTGATGCTGTTTTGCGCCAGCACCGCCGCCGGGCCGCCAATGCTGCCCAGGTAAAAGCCGCCGTGCTTATGGCAGGCGTCGGTCACCTGCTGGCTGCGGTTGCCTTTCGCCAGCATGATCATGCTCGCGCCGTGGGATTGCAGCAGGTCAACATACGAGTCCATGCGTCCCGCCGTGGTCGGGCCGAGTGAGCCAGACGCGTAGCCTTCCGGCGTTTTGGCTGGACCCGCGTAGTAAATCGGATGATCTTTGACGTACTGCGGCAGCGCTTCGCCGTTATCCAGCAGCTCTTTAAGCTTCGCGTGGGCAATGTCGCGCGCCACGATAATGGTGCCGTTCAGCGACAGGCGGGTTGAGACCGGATGCGCGGAAAGCTGCGCCAGGATCTCGTTCATCGGCTTGTTCAGGTTGATGCTCACCACGTTGCCTTCGCCCTGCTGGCGCAGGGATTCAGGAATGTACTGACCCGGGTTGTGTTCAAGCTTCTCAATCCAGATCCCGTCGCGGTTGATCTTCGCCTTGATGTTGCGGTCAGCGGAGCAGGAGACCCCCATGCCGATTGGGCAGGAGGCACCGTGGCGCGGCAGGCGGATCACGCGGATATCGTGGGCGAAGTATTTCCCGCCGAACTGCGCGCCGAGGCCGAGGTTCTGTGCTTCCTGGAGCAGTTCCTGTTCGAGCTGAACGTCGCGGAACGCCTGGCCGTGCTCGTTGCCTTCGGTTGGCAGCGCGTCGTAGTAGCGGGTGGAGGCGAGCTTCACGGTTTTCAGCGTGGCTTCCGCTGAGGTGCCGCCGATAACAAACGCGATATGGTACGGCGGGCAGGCTGCGGTCCCCAGGGTACGCATCTTCTCAACCAGGTAGTTTTTCAGCTTCGCCGGGGTAATCAGCGCTTTGGTTTCCTGGTAGAGATAGGTTTTGTTGGCAGAGCCGCCGCCCTTCGCCATGCACAGGAATTTATACTCGTCACCGTCGACGCTGTAGAGGTCAATCTGTGCGGGCAGGTTGGTGCCGGTATTCACCTCTTTATACATATCCAGCGCCGCATTCTGCGAGTAGCGCAGGTTGTCTTCAATATAGGTGTTATACACGCCCTGACTCAGGGCCGCTTCGTCACCGCCCCCGGTCCAGACGCGCTGGCCTTTCTTACCCATAATGATTGCCGTGCCGGTATCCTGGCAGGTTGGCAGCACGCCCTTGGCGGCGATTTCAGAGTTACGCAGGAACTGCAGGGCCACGTACTTATCGTTCTCGCTGGCTTCCGCGTCGTTAAGAATGGCGGCAACCTGCTTCTGGTGGGAAGGACGCAGCATAAATGCGGCGTCGTGGAAGGCCTGCTGCGCCAGCAGGGTCAGGGCTTCGGGCTCCACCTTCAGCACTTCCTGGCCGTCGAATTCGGCAACGGAGACGTGCTCGTTGGTCAGCAGGTAGTATTCGGTGTCGTCATGCGAAAGAGGGAAGGGGTTCTGATAAAAAAACGGTTTATTCGACATAGTATTGCTCCACAAAAATAAAACCGCCGGAGGAGAAGTCCGGCGGTCAGGAATCAGAACATCATGGACATCCACGGGTAGCCAATCAGCAGCAGGGCCGCCAGGAAGATGGCACCGAAGATGGTGCCGAGGCGCCAGTAGTCTTTGGTTGGCAGGTAGCCGCTACCGTAGTAAATCGGGCTTGGGCCAGTACCGTACGGGGTGATGATCCCCATCACGCCCAGCGAGGTCACCATCAGCAGAACGAACACTTCCATATTCATGCCCGGAATGGTGGAGGCGATGGTCAGCATCGCTGGCAGCAGCGCCGTGGTGTGCGCGGTGGTGCTGGCAAACAGGTAGTGCAGCAGGTAGAACGCCAGCAGCAGGACGATGGTCGCCACGCCCGGAGAGATACCGCTCATCAGCAGGCCGCCTTCTTTACCTAACCAGCTGATAAAACCGGTAGAGGAGAGGCCATCCGCCAGCGCCACCAGGGTGGCGAACCAGACGAAGGTATTCCACGCCGCTTTGTTGCCAGTGATATCGTTCCACTCCAGCACGCCGGTCCACAGCATCAGGCCGACGATGAGCAGGGCCGCCATCGCGGGTTCAATCCACGCGGCGGCGAAGATCCACATCAGCAGCGCGCAGCATACGAACACCAGCAGAAGGATCTCGTTGCGCGACAGTTTGCCCAGTTTTTCCAGCTCACGGGTCGCCCACAGCGGCACTTCGTTGTTCACCTTCACTTCTGGCGGGTAGAACCAGTAGGCCAGCAGCGGCATGGTCAGAATCAGCAGGATGCCCAGCGGCAGGAAGGCGAGGAACCAGGTCCCCCAGGAGATGTCGATCCCAACCGTACTTTTCACCAGCGCCAGGGCCAGCAGGTTCGGCGCAAGGGCAGAGAGGAACATTGAGCTGGTGATACAGGCCGCGGTGATCGCCACCCACATCAGGTAAGAACCAATCTTACGCGCGCTTGGGTCGTTGGGTTTTGAACCGTACAGCGGCGGCAGGTTAGCGATGATCGGGTAGATGGTCCCACCGCTGCGCGCGGTGTTGGACGGAGTGAACGGTGCCAGCAGCAGGTCCGCAAACGTAATCGCGTAACCGAGCGTCAGGCTGCGACGGCCGAGGTACTTCACCAGAATCAGCGCCAGACGGCGGCCGAAGCGGGTTTTGTCATAGCCTGCGGCGAACATAAAGGCACCGAAAATCAGCCAGACGGTGGAGTTACCAAACCCGCTCACTGCCCACTTAAAGGAGGCGCCCGCCAGCTTGAATTTCGGGTCAGCCAGCTGTTCAGGGCTGAACAGCACCCACTGGCTGCACAGGGCAATGGCGACCACGCCGGTCAGACCGATCACCGCGCCCGGCAGGGGTTCGAAGATAAGACCGACGATCACGCCGACGAAGATGGCGAAGTAGTGCCACGCGTAAGGAGGCAGTCCTTCCGGTACCGGAACAAACAGCAGCAGTACGGCGACGATGACGGGCAGTGCCATCATCAGCAGACGTTTTGCGTTTCCATTTGATGCCTGGTTCGCCACAGGGGGCGTTACAGCAGTTTTTGTATTCATAGTTTCACGTCTTAAGTTGTCAAAAATTCGGTCGCACTGAAAAGTCAAAATTGCTTTCTTAAGTTTCTTTGCTTTTTTTAGTTATTAAAGGTGCGTTTTTGTATTTTCAGTAATAGCGATTTAACGCTTTTTTGTGTGCGTTAAATTAAAAAATGATGATGTTTTTATATTGCGCTTTTAAATGCCATGACTATTGATCGAGATCAAAAAAACAGAATTGCAGCGTTATTTTTATGCTTTTATTAATAACCACTCTGGCGTATGTGGTTATTATCTTTTTTGCGGGTTTATTTTATCATTTCTGTAACAATTTGAATTCTTAATATTTTATATTTAGTTGATTTTATAGGGTGTTTTTGGTTTCTGGTGTAATGGTTT
>NZ_JADBQO010000061.1:984-1870 GCF_014895875.1 Enterobacter cloacae complex sp. P12RS | reverse complement strand
CACGCTTTGGCGTGGATTTTCTTCCGAGATAAACTTCCCATATAATATTAAATTTAAAAATAACCTTCTTTGAGAGGATGGTCTTTTATTCCTCCCCAAGGGTCATCTAGCAAAAACTTAGCATAAATAGCTTCTTTTGTTGGTACAAGAGTGAAATTATAGTAAATTTCATCTCCTTCACAAATCTCATAAAAGAGTGAATAAACTTTATCGTTCAGGTCTATATTTAAATCGAATTTCTCAGTTGCAGAAGCGATTTGCAGATTATGTTTATCCGTAATGCAAAATGGTACAACAATACAGCGCTGAGCATTTTTATCCATTTTGAAAGCATTCACTATTTTGATATTGACGTTTGCTCCGAACGCGTCCTCTGGTAATGGATCGAATATAACATAATCCTTGTGTAGAACAGCACCTTGAGAAACATTGCCTTTTCCCCACTGACTCAGCTTTTCGTCATAATCTCGGGATCGTAACAATATTTGACTATGCGAAATAAGTAGATCTACTGTTTGCATGATCTTATCACTTATCATATTACCTCGGCTTTTATTCTTGTTCCATCTGGCATCTGATAAAACATTACCAATACTCGAACCTGCACCACAGTTACTGCTTTTAGATATCAGTTATCAGTTGCGCCGTGCCGTTGGACTAGTAATGGAACCAGAAGATATATGGAGCATCAACACCATCTACACGCGCCAGCAAATCGTAGTCGTCCTGACCGCGTTCGACGTAGGTGAGCACATCCCCGTGCGCTTCCCCCAGCAGGCAGTCCTTCCCAGACAAACCTGGTGGTGACGGCTGCCGGTTAGCTGTTCGCCCAGCTTCTGGCGTTACGTTTTACTGATGCGGCGACTGAGCGGATCGTAGCGGAAGC
>NZ_JADBQO010000061.1:0-968 GCF_014895875.1 Enterobacter cloacae complex sp. P12RS | reverse complement strand
AAGCTGACCTGCGTCTGCGGTTTGTTGCGGTTCTTCGGGTTTGGCCGTTATCCTTCTCTATGGTGCGAGCAGGAATATTATAACGCCAGTGAATGCCATTCAGCTGCGTCAGGCGGTTGTGTGGGTAACCTTCTCAGCAGAATCTTCGAGCGGGTTACCGGCTGCATCCCAGCGACACAGCTCCTCTTCGGGCAGCGTGCCGTCCTGANNGTTATCGTCCCGCTCTTCGCACACTAAGTTATTGCGGTAGTAGTAATCCCAGCGGCGCAGCGGCGGGTGCTGGGTATTTTACTTACTACAGTGGATGTCATGACTCCAGCGAATGCTTACCGAGGGCTTTTATATTAAGTAAATGATCAGAAGGATCAATCCTAACCCACACTTCAGCTTTTTATTTTTTGAGGGTTCCAATCAGAGTAATCAGCAACACGGATTTCATTAAGAACAAGATCTAGTGGAACATGTGCAATGCTATCTGCGATTTCATCATATGGCGCTGGCAACTCGAATGAAAAACCAAAGTCGTCATTTATAATAATGCAACCATTAAAAATACGCTGTTTGCAAGTCAACTCTATTATTTCTCTCATCGTTTGACCTGTTTGCAATATGCTATTATAGCGCCCCTTATAGTTTACGTTACAACCAATAGAAATGATTATTCCATCTTCAAGGGTAGCGATTGTCATTGTGTCATCTACAATATATGCAAGCCTTTTCTCATCATCAGGCAATAAATAATCAAAGTAAGTTACCTTATAGTCGGAATATAATTCACTTATATATTTACTTATATTTTCACCCAAAAAAACGTTACCTAGTGCTCTTCCTGATAAAATATCAGCATTAAAATCAATCATTTCACCCCCCCCCTTAAGTAAAAAAACCTAAACATAAAAAAAAGAATAGGTTTTTAAATAATAAATTTTAAAAAAAACAAAACCAAAAATAACAAATAATAAATAATA
>NZ_JADBQO010000060.1:2288-2876 GCF_014895875.1 Enterobacter cloacae complex sp. P12RS | reverse complement strand
TATGCGCCGAATGCGCTGGGGTGGGTGGATCCGTGGGGGTTGTCGTGCAGAAATAGCTGGAATGATTTCCAGAGCAAAACTCGAGGTGCTTTTGCAACAAGAGGTCATGCTGCACGGGCCTACCGAGCTACTCATGGAATTTCAAAGCCAGATTTCCCTAATCCGGCAACATACCTCGATGCAGGAAAAATTAGTAGGCATTTAGAACTATTCAAGGGAGGGGTTACTAAGTTCGTTTGGGGTATTAATCCTGAATTTAGTCATTTAGGTCCTCCAGGAGGCCACTTTGTTATGCCAAGGACCGTTGCTGATGACTTAATTAGACGTTCGGGTGGGAACATTCCAAAGCTTGAAAGATTGTTAGGGTTAAATGCAGGTGATCTCGGAGACGCTCCTTTAAGAGTTGATATTAATAATCCGACAGGTTTAAGAATGCCAACAGGAAATGAACGAGGAGCAAATGAATTTTGGTTGCCGGGAGGATATACTTCAGGTGGTATTCCAGAGGCGGCCATAGATCCTACTCCGCTAAATCAATTAAAGATCACACCGTTGAAAAATTAAAAAAAGGAGACGCAATGGATAAAA
>NZ_JADBQO010000060.1:0-2242 GCF_014895875.1 Enterobacter cloacae complex sp. P12RS | reverse complement strand
TTATGGGGTAATCCTTATCGAAAGAGAAGGGCGTTTTTTTATTAGGTTTTATTCAGGGGGGATAGTTATGAAAGAAGAGGAAGAAGAATTGAGCATTGATGAGGCCAAAAAAGTTCAAATGAGTGAAAAGGATGCTTATGAGGTTTTAATAGCCATTGAAAAAAAGAAAAGCTAAAATATTAGCCTCTTTTTTAATAATTACCTTTCGAACAGTAATAAGGATGGTTTTTTACTACAAACCAAAATAAGTCGCTCAATGAGGTTCTTTGTAAAAGTTAACTTTAGCCAATTATAATAGAGAACTAAAAACACGCATGGGGGGCGTTTTTTGTTCAAAGCGATCAAAAGTTAAATAAAAAATTATCTCATAGAAATCTGTTAGAAGTAATTTTCCCCTTCCACAACCATCTTGTCCGCTACTTTCGTGCCTTGCTTATCCTTGTCGGCGTGGAGTCCTTATACATTATAGCTTGAGCACGTATAAGCCCTTGCTCTAGGCGCACGCAGGGGGGCTGTCTACCCGCAGCGAATATGACCGTCTTGGCCGCCTGCATCGCCGGGATATAGTTACCGGTAATTCTTAGTGCTCTTGGTTGCACCGCTGGGATACTACCGGTAACCCGCTTGAAGGCTCTGCTGAGAAGGTCACGCACAACCGCCTGACGCAGCTGAACGGCATTCGCTGGCAGTATGACATACACGGCCGTACCGTGGAGAAGGATAACGGCCAGACCCGCTGGCACTACCGCTACGATGGTGAACATCGCCTGACGGAGGTCATCAGCCAGCCGCGGGATCGCAACAAGCCGCAGACGCAGGTCAGCTTCCGCTACGATCCGCTCGGCCGGCGCATCAGCAAAACGCACCAGCAGATGCTGGGCGGTCAGCCAACCGGCAAGCCGGTTTGTCTGGGAAGGGTTCCGCCTGCTGCAGGAAGTGCACGGAGATGTGCCGTTGACCTACGTCTACAGCGATCAGGACAGCTACGATCCCCTGGCGCGTGTTGACGGCGTTGATGCCCCGGAGATTTTCTGGTTCCACTGCCAGCCGAACGGCACGCCGGAGCGAATTCTGCTCACCATGTTATACCCGTTGAGGTGTGGAAATAGGACCAATCATTCTTCAATAATGTTGGCATCGGAAAAGACATGAACTCTGCGTTTAATGGTATTCATGTTCCAGGTAGCGCATCAGCGATGAAACAAGATGCAGGGAAAGGTATGGATGTTTTCCATAGCAGTAATCATCATAACTATAGTGACATTGTCCGTCAGCGCATTGCTCGTGTTGAGCAGCGATATAATTCTTGAAGATTGGATGCTAAAGGGGCAGGGATAGCTATAAGGCGGATCCAGATTGATATGAAGAATAAAGTTTGGATGGGTCATGTTCCCACAACAAAATGCAGGAGAATGAATTAATGTCCTATTATGTGATCATGAATGACTTTGATTCACCACTCATTCCAAGAAATTTACAGGGCATGGTTGATGAAAGAATACAGATCGATGAAAACTGGGAAATAAAAGGATCTGCATTTTCCTTTCCTTATCGAATAACAGACGATGCATGTCCAGACCGTATTTATTTGTTGTGCAATAGAAATGTTGGGGCTTTGAAATTTGACTATTATAAAAAAGACTTTGGACACCTGATGGATTAGTCTTTATTTTCAATTCTTGAAAATCATAAGCATAATGTTTTTTTGACCGAGATATAACACCAGTTTCGATTGGGAATGGTCAAGCTCTTCGGGATGATTTTAAATATGTATATTTTCCTAGCGGGGATGTTATAGATGAAGAAAAATCTATTCTCGAAGAAGATAAATTCGGAGGCATCATACCTTTTAAAATTGAATTCAAGGATGATGCGCTGGAATATGATATACTTTCGTTGAACGACACATTGTTAAGTGGTTTTATCATTGTTAAACAAGAGGTGAAGGAATTTATAGAAAGTAAAGGCTTCCGGGGGGTGAAACTTGTTCCACTGGAAAATGCTTTAAACGTTTTCTGTGAAGATTATTTCTACGAAATAGACTCCAATCGTAAAAGAAAGGGCAATAAACTACCTTAATATTGAATGGTGTCGTGCCATTATTGATTCTTTGTTTTTCTTTTCTAATGGCGCGAAGAAGTTCTTTGGATTATGGGTACATTATTCGACTATGGATCACAGTAATTTTAAGAGTAGCCAATAATGTTAATTCTTAAAGAGGAATAATGCATATAAAAAATAC
>NZ_JADBQO010000006.1:0-82991 GCF_014895875.1 Enterobacter cloacae complex sp. P12RS | reverse complement strand
CCACGAGCTTTTTCTTCTGGCGCGTTATCGATCTGGTCGAATGCACGAGCAGAACCACCGTAGGTTTTAGCCAGAACGGTAGTGATTGCAGCGGTCAGGGTAGTTTTACCATGGTCAACGTGGCCGATAGTACCAACGTTGACGTGCGGTTTTGTACGTTCAAATTTTTCTTTAGACACGGCTATATTCCTTACTATAGTGCTCTCCCCTCTGGAGAGAGCACGGGACTTAGGTTTTAATCCTGTGGATTACTTACCACGGGCTTCAATAACGGCCTGAGCAACGTTGTTAGGCGCATCATCATACTTCAGGAATTCCATGGTGTATGATGCACGACCTTTGGTCAGAGAACGCAGCTGAGTTGCATATCCGAACATTTCAGACAGCGGAACTTCAGCGTGGATCTTAACGCCAGTTACTTCGGATTCCTGACCACGCAGCATACCGCGACGACGGCTCAAGTCACCGATAACGTCACCGGTGTTCTCTTCAGGAGTTTCTACTTCAACCTTCATGATTGGCTCAAGCAGAACTGGTTTTGCTTTCTTAAAGCCTTCTTTAAAGGCAATAGACGCAGCCAGTTTAAACGCCAGTTCAGAGGAGTCAACGTCGTGGTAAGAACCGAAGTGCAGACGGATACCCATGTCAACAACCGGATAGCCAGCCAGAGGGCCCGCTTTCAGCTGTTCCTGGATGCCTTTATCAACGGCTGGGATGTATTCGCCAGGAATTACACCACCTTTGATGTCGTTGATGAACTCGTAACCTTTCGGGTTAGAGCCCGGCTCCAGTGGGTACATGTCGATCACAACGTGACCGTACTGACCGCGACCACCAGACTGCTTAGCGTGTTTACCTTCAACATCGGTAACTTTCGCGCGAATCGCTTCGCGGTAAGCAACCTGAGGTTTACCCACGTTCGCTTCAACGTTGAATTCACGCTTCATACGGTCAACGATGATGTCCAGGTGCAGTTCACCCATACCAGCGATGATGGTCTGGTTAGATTCTTCATCAGTCCATACGCGGAATGATGGGTCTTCTTTCGCCAGACGGCCCAGAGCCAGACCCATTTTTTCCTGGTCAGCTTTGGTTTTTGGTTCAACCGCGATGGAGATTACCGGCTCAGGGAATTCCATACGCTCCAGAATGATCGGGTGATCCGGGTCACACAGGGTGTCACCAGTGGTCACGTCTTTCAGACCGATAGCTGCAGCGATGTCGCCCGCACGAACTTCTTTGATCTCTTCACGTTTGTTAGCGTGCATCTGTACGATACGGCCAAAACGTTCACGCGCCGCTTTCACGGAGTTCAGGATGGTGTCACCAGAGTTAACCACACCAGAGTAAACGCGGAAGAAGGTCAGGTTACCCACGAATGGGTCGGTAGCAATTTTGAACGCCAGTGCAGAGAACGGCTCGTCATCACTTGCGTGACGCTCAGCCGGAGTATCTTTACCGTCGTCCAGGATGCCGTTGATCGCAGGAACGTCAACCGGGGATGGCAGGTAGTCAACTACCGCATCCAGCATCGCCTGAACACCTTTGTTCTTGAACGCAGAACCACAGGTTACCAGGATGATTTCGTTGTTCAGAACGCGCTGACGCAGAGCTTTTTTGATCTCTTCTTCAGACAGTTCTTCACCACCCAGGTATTTCTCCATCAGCTCTTCAGAAGCTTCAGCAGCGGATTCGATCAGGTTCTGGTGCCATTCGTCAGCCAGGTCCTGCATCTCAGCCGGGATATCTTCGTATTCGAAGGTAACGCCCTGGTCTGCATCGTTCCAGTTGATGGCTTTCATTTTCACCAGGTCGATAACGCCGGTGAAGCCTTCTTCAGCACCAATTGCCAGCTGCAGCGGAACAGGGTTCGCGCCCAGACGGGTTTTGATCTGGCCAACAACTTTCAGGAAGTTAGCACCCATACGGTCCATTTTGTTAACGAACGCGATGCGTGGAACTTTATATTTGTTCGCCTGACGCCATACGGTTTCAGACTGTGGCTGAACACCACCAACTGCGCAATAAACCATTACCGCGCCGTCAAGAACACGCATGGAACGTTCTACTTCGATGGTGAAGTCAACGTGGCCCGGGGTGTCGATGATGTTTACGCGATGCGGTTCGTACTGCTTAGCCATACCTGACCAGAATGCAGTAGTCGCTGCGGAGGTGATGGTAATACCACGCTCCTGCTCCTGTTCCATCCAGTCCATGGTGGCTGCGCCGTCATGAACTTCACCGATTTTATGGTTTACACCGGTGTAGAACAGAATACGTTCGGTAGTAGTGGTCTTACCGGCGTCGATGTGCGCACTGATACCGATGTTACGGTAGCGTGCGATGGGTGTTGTACGAGCCATTTGATTCCTCGTTTGTTTCTTTAGGCGTTCAGTTAAGTTACCCAGAGCGGGCAGCTTCTCTGAAGCGCCCGCCTGGTGACTAATACTCCGAAGGGATTACCAACGGTAGTGTGCGAACGCCTTGTTGGCTTCTGCCATACGGTGAACGTCTTCACGTTTCTTAACTGCAGTACCTTTGTTTTCTGCAGCATCAGAAAGTTCGTTCGCCAGACGCAGAGCCATGGATTTATCACCGCGTTTACGAGCAGCTTCAACGATCCAACGCATTGCCAGGGCATTACGACGAACCGGACGAACTTCAACTGGAACCTGATAAGTAGAACCACCAACACGGCGGGACTTAACTTCTACAGTTGGGCGAACGTTGTCGAGAGCGACTTCGAAAGCTTCCAGTTCATTTTTACCAGAACGCTGAGCCAGGGTCTCCAGCGCGCTGTATACGATTGCTTCTGCAGTAGATTTTTTACCATCTACCATCAGGATATTTACAAATTTTGCCAGCAGTTCTGATCCGAACTTCGGATCTGGAAGAATTTTACGCTGACCAATGACGCGACGACGTGGCATGGGAATACTCCGTTGTTAATTCAGGATTGTCCAAAACTCTACGAGTTTAGTTTGACATTAAGATAAATCAGTTTGGCCTTACTTAACGGAGAACCATTAAGCCTTAGGACGCTTCACGCCGTACTTGGAGCGAGCCTGCTTACGGTCTTTAACACCTGAGCAGTCCAGCGCACCACGAACGGTGTGGTAACGAACACCCGGAAGGTCTTTAACACGACCGCCACGGATCAGGATCACGGAGTGTTCCTGCAGGTTGTGACCTTCACCACCGATGTAGGAAGTCACTTCGAAACCGTTAGTCAAACGCACACGGCATACTTTACGCAGTGCGGAGTTTGGTTTTTTAGGAGTGGTGGTATATACACGAGTACATACGCCACGTTTCTGCGGGCAGGCTTCCAGCGCAGGCACGTTGCTTTTTGCAACTTTGCGTGCACGTGGTTTGCGTACCAGCTGGTTAACTGTTGCCATTAAATAGCTCCTGGTTTTAGCTTTTGCTTCGTAAACACGTAATAAAACGACCTCATACAATATGAGGACGCGAAATTTTAGGGCTACGTCGAAAAGGTGTCAAGAAATATACAGCGATCTCAAATCACCAGTTCATTTGACTGGCGTGCGTCACAGTAAGATTGACGAAATCAGTATAGCCAACCACGTCAATTTTGGCTGAAATTTGACCAGAAAGACCCCGCGCATCCAGATCGTCCTTCAGCGCTGAGACCGTTATGGGGGCATTCGTGAGAATTTCAACGAAACGGCCGCCTTCAAGCGCAGCGAGCACGCCATCCTGAATCAGCAGCAGATCGTCACCTTCGCGCAGCATGCTCAACAGCGTGTCGATATCACATTGCCATGGTGAATGGCTGAGAATATGGAGCATGGAAGCCTCAGAAAGTCAGAATGGTGTCGTAGTGGGATAGTTGTTCACGCAGTGCTGCGGCAGGTAAGGTCGTCACATCCAGCACAAAAGGCGTCTTATCGCTTAAACCGCGCGCCGTTAAAGAGTCGGCACAGACATAGCAGGTTTCGATATCGTAAAGCGGCAGCACTTTGAAGGTGGCGATGTAGTCGCGCGCCAGAATGGCCTGCGGCTGTTGGCCGGCCAGAAGCTGAAGCACGCCGTCCCCCAGAAAGAAGACACCGATATCTTCTGTTAACGCCGATGTTGCAAGCAGCGCATCCAGGCCTTCGCGGCCAGAGGTGCTGCCGTGCGGCGCAGAAGTAAAAACAAATGCCACACGCTTCATCAGAATTGCACCACTCTGTCGCAGGTTAACGTCGCCTGAGCCAATGCGCCCAGACCACTCAACGTAAAACCAGGCTGTAGGTTAGCGCCTGAAAACCCCAGGCGCTCGGCTTCGGCTGCATCCGTCACGCCGCGACGCAGCGCCGCCGCCACGCAGATATGCAGCTCAACGCCCTGCTTTTCATTTAACGCCTGCCAGGCGCGGACCAGATCAAACTCGTCGCTCGCCGGCGACGTAAACTGGTTCGCGTTATACACCCCTTCCCGATAGAAGAAGACGCTCGCCAGTTCGTGTCCGGCCGCCAGCAGCGCATGCGCAAACTGCAGCGCGCTGCTGGCCTGTTGAGTCCCATACGCCGGGCCCGTCACCATTAATGCAAAACGCATTACTTATCTTGCCCCACGAAATCGCCGCTTTTGAACTGACGGATGTAGAGGTAAACCGTATGCTTGGAGATGTTCAGACGATCGGCCACCTGGTTGATGGCATCTTTAATGTCGAAAATCCCTTTCTCGTAGAGATTGAGTACGATCTGGCGATTCTTGGCGTTGTTCGATACGTTGCGGTCAGCATTGACCTCTTCAATGGTGAACTCAAGCGTCTGCGTGACGAGATCTTCAACGGAGGAGGCAAAGTTAACAGAAGAGCCAACGTCTGGCGTTTCTGGCGGAATAAAGGTGCTCATGATCTGTGAGAATGGCACATCAAGGTTCATGTTGATGCACAGCAGCCCAATCACACGATGCTCGCGATTTCGAATCGCGATGGTTTCTGATTTCATCAGCACGCCGCTTTTGGCGCGGGTGAAATAACATTTTGAGACGCTGCTGTCCGCGCCGGTCATGTCATGCAACATACGCAATGCAAGGTCGGTAATTGGCGAACCAATTTTACGGCCGGTATGCTCACCATTAGCAATGCGGATGGCGGAACACTTCAGATCTTGCAGGGAGTGCAATACGATTTCGCAGTGGGAACCAATGAGCATCGCTAACCCGTCCACTACCGCTTCATAGGATTTCAGAATATCGAAGTCGGTCTGGTCAAAAGGACGTTGATCCAGCAAATCAAGTTCACTGGTTTCGTTGGTTAAAAGCGACCTGGACATGAAAAAAACACTCCTTTTCAGGAGCCTGTCGTTAGGTTTTCAGGGCAGGCTCATTATCTACACGGACAACTAAATTAATACAGCGTGCCTAACGCTTTCCAGTGTTAATTATATCTGCCCCACAATAAAAAACCGCCGCCTTAAAAGGCGGCGGTTTGCATCACATTACTTCTTAGCGTCTGTCGCAGCTTTCTGATCTGCCTGCGCTTCCGGTTTCGCATCCGCTTTCGGCGCTGGTTTGATGTCCAGCAGCTCTACGTCGAAGACCAGCGTGGAGTTAGCCGGGATACCCGGAACGCCAGTTTTGCCATAGGCCAGATCCGGTGGGATAACCAGCTTGATTTTGCCGCCTTTTTTGATGTTTTTCAGGCCTTCAGTCCAGCCTGGGATCACACCGTCAAGACGGAAGGAAAGAGGTTCACCACGGGTGTAAGAGTTATCGAACTCTTTACCGTCGATCAGCGTACCTTTGTAGTTCACCACAACGGTGTCGCTGTCTTTAGGCGCATCACCGGTACCTTCTTTCTCAACTTTGTACACCAGACCAGTAGAAGAGGTTTTCACACCCTTCTCTTTAGCAAAGGTGTCGCGGTAGGCTTTGCCTTTCGCTTCGTTGTCTTTAGCGTCCGCTTCCATCTTGGTCTGAGCGGCACCCTTCACGCGCGCTTCGAACGCCTGCAGAGTCTGTTCGATTTCCTGGTCAGACAGTTTGCTCTTATCAGCAAAAGCGTCCTGAACACCCGCGATCAGCTGGGCTTTGTCCAGTTTGATGCCCAGTTTCTCTTGTTCTTTCAGAGAGTTTTCCATGTAGCGGCCCAGAGATGCGCCCAGTGCGTAGGCGGATTTCTGGTCGTCATTTTTGAACGCCGCTTTGCTGTCTGCAGTGGCAGCAGGCTTCGCAGCAGTATCAGCAGCGAATGACAGCGGCGCGTTCAGTGCAACAGCCATCGTCGTCGCCAGCAGCGTTACTTTAAACAGTGATTTCATCCATATCTCCAGGGCCTGGGGACTCTCACCCCAGCGTTAAACGTAAATGAGTGACGTACTATAAAACGTTGCGGAAGAAATCTACAGACAGACACTTCCAATTCTCGCCACTTTTCAGACTATTTTTGTTTAAATAAGTTTCTTGCCAACGGGATAGAGACTGCACTTAAGGATAAACTCAGTTAAACTGCGCCGCCGCTGGGCCAATATGGCGTATCAGATATAAACGAGGTGAATGATGAAGGACACAATGATAGAAGCGAGAATGGCTGAGCTGGAAAGCCGCCTGGCTTTTCAGGACATCACCATCGAAGAGCTTAACCAGACCGTGACCGCGCACGAACTCGAAATGGCGAAACTGCGGGATCATATGCGCCTGCTTACGGAAAAGCTGAAGGCGACGCAGCCGTCAAATATTGCCTCTCAGTCGGAAGAGACGCCACCACCTCATTATTGAGGCGTAAAAAAAGCGGGATTATCCCGCTTTTTTATTTTCCGCATGACGGAATTAGTGGCAACCGCAGCCGCCGTTGCCGCAACCACCTTTACCGTGGCCGTGGTCATGACCATGGTCGTGGCCGTGACCACCGCAGCAGCCGTCGTGGCCGTGATCGTGATCAT
The DNA here is from genome assembly GCF_014895875.1 of Enterobacter cloacae complex sp. P12RS. Taxonomy (NCBI): domain Bacteria; kingdom Pseudomonadati; phylum Pseudomonadota; class Gammaproteobacteria; order Enterobacterales; family Enterobacteriaceae; genus Enterobacter; species Enterobacter cloacae complex sp. P12RS. The sequence continues at coordinate 76,095 of NZ_JADBQO010000006.1, read as the reverse complement.
GGTCGTGACCATGCGCACCGTGAACGTGGCCATGAGCCAGCTCTTCTTCGGTCGCTTCACGGATCGCAACAACTTCTACGTTGAACTTCAGGTTCTGGCCAGCCAGCATGTGGTTGCCGTCAACCACAACGTGGTCGTCTTCAACTTCAGTGATTTCAACAGGAACCGGACCCTGGTCAGTTTCAGCCAGGAAGCGCATGCCAACCTGCAGCTCGTCAACGCCCATGAACACGTCTTTAGGAACGCGCTGAACCAGGTTGTCGTCATACTGACCGTAAGCGTCGTTCGCGCCTACAGCAACGTCGAATTTATCGCCAACTTCATGACCTTCCAGCGCAGTTTCCAGGCCGGAAATCAGGGAACCGTGACCATGCAGGTAGTCCAGCGGCGCACTCACCGGAGACTCATCAACCAACACACCGTCTTCTGTACGTACCTGATAGGCCAGGCTGACCACCAGGTCTTTTGCTACTTTCATGATATCTCCTGAGCGTGGGAAAATTGCTGGCGCAGATTGTAGCGGAAATCTGCACCCGTGTACCCTTAAGCTTAAAAAAACTCAGAGCATATCGCTAGTCTGGATGAAAAATGCCGATCACTTGCTCTTCTTTGCGAACGTGATCGCGTGCTTCTTTGTCGGCCTCACGCATCTGGTGACCGCACTTAACGCACTCAACTATATCAATATTATTTTCGCGCCACATGGCCAGCGTATCTTGAGCCTGGCAAGACGGGCACTTTGCACCCGCGATAAAGCGTTTACGTACAGCCATCTTTCGTTACCTTTTATTCAAATTCATCCCAGCCGTCGAGCTGGCGTCGTTCCTGCTGCATCTCTCGCTGAAAGATCTCCTCCAGCTCGCGCCGCGCTTCCCGCACGCGGGAGATCTGCGCCGTATCGCTATGTACAGGCATTAATTCGCGCAGCATGCGCATATCCAGCCGGCGGAAGTGCATCTGGGCGCGCTGCGCCTGGTGAGGATGCATCCCCAGGGAGATTAACGCCTTGCGCCCCAGTTCCAGCGCACTGGAGAACGTCTCACGGGAGAAGTGTTTCACACCTGCCTGCAACAATTCGTGAGCTTCAACACGCCCCCGGGCACGCGCCAGAATATTCAGGTGCGGGAAATGCTGCTGACATAGCTCCACCAGCTTCATCGTATCTTCCGGATCGTTGCAGGTGATGACGATAGACTCCGCGGCTTCCGCCCCGGCCGAGCGCAGAAGCTCAAGCTGAGTGGCATCGCCGTAATAGACCTTGTAGCCATATTTGCGCATCAGGTTGACCGCACTGATATCGCGCTCCAGCACCGTAATGCGCATTTTGTTCGCCATCAACAGGCGGCCAATCACCTGCCCGAAGCGGCCGAAGCCCACGACGATCACCTGCGGCTTATCGTCTTCTACCCACGGCGCTTCATCTTCATCGTCTGCCGGATTCAGGCGGCGCGACAGGAGTTTATCCACCATCTTCATCAGCAGAGGCGTGGTCATCATCGACAGCGTTACCGTCACCAGCAGCAGCGCCATCTGGTCATCTTTAAACAGCTTCTGGGAGGAGGCGGTGGAGAACAGCACAAACGCAAACTCGCCACCCTGGCTCAACACGCTGGCAAACTGCATGCGTTCCGAACTGCGCAACCCGTAGATACGCGCCATGACGTAAAGCACCAGCATTTTCACCGCCACCAGGATCGCAACACTCACCGCAACCCAGAGCAGATGGGTATAAAGCACGCCAAGATTGAGCGCCATTCCCACCGAAATAAAGAACAGGCCTAACAGCAGCCCTTTGAAGGGATCGATGGCAATTTCCAGTTCGTGCCGATATTCACTCTCCGCCAGCAGCACGCCGGCAATAAAGGTGCCCAGCGCCATCGACAGCCCCAGCGCGTCCATAAACAGCGCCGAGCCGAGCACCAGCAGCAGCGTCGCGGCGGTAAACACCTCGCGCACGCCCGAGGCGGCAATAAAGCGGAACACCGGACGTAGCAGGAAACGTCCGCCAATCAGCATGCCCGCGAAGGCCAGCACCTTCATGGAAATTTTTGCCCAGTCGAAGTGATCGTCGCCCGAGCCCGCCAGCAGCGGCACCAGCGCCAGCGCCGGGATCACCGCTAAATCCTGGAACAGCAGCACCGAAAAGCCCAGCTGTCCGGCCTCATTGCGGTTCATCCCCTTGTCGCGCATCAGCTGCAGCGCCATCGCCGTCGACGACATTGCGAGACCAATCCCGCCAATCACCGCCGCCTGCCAGGAAAAGTTGGTCAGCATTAACAGGCCAGCCAGAATCGCGGCGCTAAACAGCACCTGCGCGGCGCCCACGCCAAAGATAGAGCGTCGAAGCTGCCACAGCTTCGAGGGGTTCAGTTCGAGGCCGATGATGAACATCAGGAACACCACGCCGAGCTCCGAGAAGTGGAGAATTTCATCCACGTCGCTGATGAAACCCAGTCCCCATGGGCCAATGGCGATCCCCGCGAGCAAATACCCCAGCACCGCCCCGATGCCGATACGGGCGGCAAGCGGCACCGCGACGACGGCGGCAAATAAAAACAGCACCCCGGCGAGGAGTAAATTCGATCCTTCCATTAACGACCTCCTGCCGGAATCGGTGATGCCAGCCATTCGCCGTAGGCTCTGGCGTGGCTTGCGAGCGCTTTCGGGTCCTGACGCCGCGCCCAGTAAACAATAATCGGGCTCATCCAGTGCATGCGGCACATGGCCGCCGTCAGCTCGAATGGCCTCAGGATGTCGCTCATGGGGTAGCGGTTCAGCCCGTCGTGACGGTAAGCGCTTTCCGGCTCACCGGTGGTAATGACGCTCCGCCAGTACTTTCCCGCCAGCTGGTTGCCCCCCACCCCGCTGGAGAAGCCCCGGCTCAGCACGCGATCCAGCCACTCTTTCAGCAGCGCCGGACAGCTGTAGGTATAAAGCGGATGCTGAAATACAATCACGTCATGCTGACGCAGCAGTTCCTGCTCGTAAGGAATATCGATAAAGAAATCAGGATAGTGCGCGTAGAGATCGTGCACCGTGACGTTACTGAGCTGTGTGGCCGGCTTAAGCAGCACCCGGTTCGCCACCGAGTCCTGAGATTCCGGATGGGCATACAGCAGCAGCACTTTCGCTGTCTGAGACATCACTCCCCTCCCGGTTCTGTTTTTGTGTATTGTTGTCGTTTTGGGCTACCATGGCGGCCCGGTGGGGGAAATGGCCCACACCTTACATTATCATAATGACAAATTAACATAGTCGGAACATACGGCGCTTCTATGATTGTTTTCTCCTCGTTACAAATTCGTCGCGGCGTGCGCGTCCTGCTGGATAACGCCACTGCTACCATCAACCCGGGCCAGAAAGTGGGTCTGGTCGGCAAAAACGGCTGCGGTAAATCCACCCTGCTGGCGCTGCTGAAAAACGAGATTAGCGCGGATGGTGGTAACTTTACCTTCCCGGGGAACTGGCAGCTCGCGTGGGTAAACCAGGAGACGCCAGCCCTGAGCGAACCGGCGCTCGACTATGTTATCGACGGCGATCGCGAATACCGTAAGCTCGAAGCGGAACTCAACGCGGCCAACGAGCGCAACGACGGTCACGCCATCGCTACCGTTCACGGCAAGCTGGACGCCATCGACGCGTGGACCATTCGCTCCCGCGCCTCCAGCCTGCTGCACGGCCTGGGCTTTAGCAATGAACAGCTTGAACGCCCGGTAAGCGACTTCTCCGGCGGCTGGCGCATGCGCCTCAACCTGGCGCAGGCGCTGATCTGCCGCTCAGACCTGCTCCTGCTCGATGAACCGACCAACCACCTCGATCTCGATGCGGTTATTTGGCTCGAGAAGTGGCTCAAGAGCTATCAGGGCACTCTGATTCTCATCTCCCACGACCGCGACTTCCTCGACCCGGTGGTGGATAAAATCATTCATATCGAACAGCAAACCATGTTCGAGTACACCGGCAACTACAGCTCCTTTGAGCGCCAGCGCGCGACGCGCCTTGCTCAGCAGCAGTCGATGTATGAAAGCCAACAGCAGCGCGTGGCGCATCTGCAGAGCTTCGTGGATCGCTTCAAAGCTAAAGCGTCAAAAGCCAAGCAGGCCCAGAGCCGCATCAAGATGCTGGAACGCATGGAGATGATTGCCCCGGCACACGTGGATAACCCGTTCCACTTCAGCTTCCGCGCGCCGGAAAGCCTGCCGAACCCGCTGCTGAAGATGGAAAAAGTGAGCGCAGGCTATGGCGATCGCATCATCCTCGACTCTATCAAGCTTAACCTGGTGCCGGGTTCGCGCATTGGCCTGCTGGGGCGCAACGGCGCCGGTAAATCGACATTAATTAAGCTGCTCGCGGGCGAGCTTAACCCAACCAGCGGTGAAATCGGCCTGGCGAAGGGCATTAAGCTTGGCTATTTCGCCCAACATCAGCTGGAATTTTTACGCGCAGATGAATCGCCGATTCAGCATCTGGCGCGTCTTGCGCCGCAGGAAATGGAGCAGAAACTGCGCGACTACCTCGGCGGCTTCGGCTTCCAGGGCGATAAGGTGACCGAAGACACCGAGCGTTTCTCCGGCGGCGAAAAAGCCCGTCTGGTGCTGGCGCTGATCGTCTGGCAGAGACCCAACCTGCTGCTGCTCGATGAACCGACCAACCACCTGGATCTCGACATGCGTCAGGCGCTGACCGAAGCGCTGATTGAGTTCGAAGGCGCACTGGTTGTCGTGTCGCACGATCGCCACCTGATCCGCTCCACCACCGACGATCTCTACCTGGTACACGGCGGCAAAGTCGAACCGTTCGACGGCGATCTGGAAGACTACCAGCAGTGGCTGACGGACGTACAAAAGCAGGAAAACCAGCCGGAAGAGTCAGCGAAAGACAACGTCAACAGCGCACAGTCGCGTAAAGACCAGAAGCGCCGCGAAGCGGAACTGCGCACCCAGACCCAGCCGCTGCGTAAAGAGATTGCCCGTCTTGAAAAAGAGATGGAAAAGCTCAACGCCACGCTTGCCGCCGTCGAAGAGAAGCTGGGCGACAGCGACCTGTACGATCAGAGCCGTAAAGCGGAGCTAACGGATTGTCTGCAAACGCAGGCGAAAGCCAAATCCAGCCTCGAAGAGTGCGAAATGGCATGGCTGGATGCCCAGGAACAGCTGGAAGCGATGCTGCAGGCAGACTGAATTTTTACCCCGTTGTGCGAACGGAATCTATCTCTGGTTCGGAAATCCAGGCTAAACGGGGTACAATTCGGAAAGTATAGTGAATTTCTGACAAGAATCAGCATCGTCCTTATGACCCAAATCATTCCATCAGACTTCGACATTACAGCCGAAGACAGCACCGAGTTCGTGCCCATGCGCGGCGTGACCAACTGCCATTTGCAGACCATGCTGCCGCGGCTGATCCGCCGCAAGGTCCAGTTCACTCCGCACTGGCAACGGCTCGATCTGCCGGACGGTGATTTTCTGGATCTGGCCTGGAGCGAAGCGCCGGAACAGGCTCTTCATAAGCCGCGTCTGGTGGTTTTTCACGGGTTAGAAGGCAGCCTGCACAGTCCGTATGCGCATGGGTTAATTGAGGCCGCCAAAGCGCGCGGCTGGCTCGGCGTGGTGATGCATTTTCGCGGCTGTAGCGGCGAGCCGAATCGTCAGAAACGCATTTATCACTCGGGTGAAACCGAAGATGGCACGTGGTTTCTGCACTGGCTGCGGGAAAATTATGGCGCCGCGCCAACGGCCGCCGTGGGCTACTCGCTGGGCGGTAATATGCTCGCCTGTCTGCTGGCCAAAGAGGGCGACAGCGTACCGCTGAATGCAGCAGTGATTGTCTCCGCACCGTTTATGCTGGAGCAGTGCAGCTATCACATGGAAAAAGGCTTTTCTCGCGTCTATCAGCGCTATCTGCTCAACCTGCTGAAAGCCAACGCGGCGCGAAAGCTAAAGGCCTATCCGGATACCCTGCCGGTAAGCCTGCGTCAGCTGAAAAAAGTACGCTGCATCCGCGAATTCGACGATCTGATCACCGCCAAAATTCACGGCTTCGCCGATGCTATCGACTATTACCGACAGTGCAGCGCCATGCCGTTGCTCAGCAAAATCACGCAGCCGACGCTGATTATTCATGCCAAAGATGACCCGTTCATGGATCATCACTCTATTCCCGCGCAGGAATTCCTGCCTGACAACGTTCACTACCAGCTGACCGAACATGGTGGCCACGTGGGGTTCATCGGCGGCACGCTGCGCAGGCCGAAAATGTGGCTGGAAGCGCGCATTCCTGACTGGCTGACTCCTTATCTGGATGGTGCAAAATGATCATTCCCTGGCAGGATCTGGCTCCCGAAACGCTCGATAATCTGATTGAAAGCTTTGTATTACGCGAAGGCACCGATTATGGTGAACATGAGCGTTCGCTTGAGCAAAAGGTCAACGATGTAAAACGCCAGCTGAAAAGCGGCGACGTGGTGCTGGTGTGGTCAGAACTGCATGAGACGGTCAATATCATGCCCCGCAACGCGTTTCACGGCTGATCTTCCAACCTTTTCCGTCAGGGAGTTGCTATGTCTGCCAGACATCCCATTATTGCCGTTACGGGGTCGAGTGGTGCGGGAACCACCACCACCAGCCTCGCTTTTCGCAAGATTTTCGCCCAGCTGAATCTCCGTTCGGCGGAGGTCGAAGGCGACAGCTTTCACCGCTATACGCGGCCTGAGATGGACATGGCGATCCGCAAGGCACGCGATTTGGGTAAACACATCAGCTACTTTGGCCCGGAAGCCAATGATTTCGGCCTGCTGGAGCAAACCTTCCGCGAATACGGTCAGAGCGGTACCGGGCAGTCCCGTAAGTATCTGCACACCTACGACGAAGCCGTACCCTGGAACCAGGTGCCGGGCACCTTTACCCCCTGGCAACCGCTGCCGGAACCCACCGACGTGCTGTTTTATGAAGGATTGCACGGCGGCGTTGTCACACCTCAGCACGACGTGGCGCGCCATGTGGATCTGCTGGTCGGGGTGGTGCCGATCGTTAACCTGGAGTGGATCCAGAAGCTGACGCGCGACATGAGCGAGCGCGGCCATTCGCGCGAGGCGGTAATGGACTCGGTGGTGCGCTCCATGGAAGATTACATCAACTATCTCACGCCGCAGTTCTCCCGCACGCACATTAACTTCCAGCGCGTGCCGACGGTGGACACTTCCAATCCGTTCGCGGCGAAAAGCATCCCGTCGCTGGATGAGAGCTTTGTGGTGATCCACTTCCGCAATCTTGAAGGCATTGATTACCCCTGGCTGCTGGCGATGCTGCAGGGCTCGTTTATTTCCCACATGAATACGTTAGTGGTTCCCGGTGGAAAAATGGGGCTGGCAATGGAGCTGATCATGACGCCGCTGGTGGAGCGACTGATGGAAGGGAAGCAGATCGCGTGAACATGTTCCCTCTCCCCGTGGGAGAGGGTTAGGGTGAGGGCATCAACACGCACGATGCCCCAATAATTAAGCCTCGATCACTTCATACGAATGGGTGATTTTTACCGCTTTCTCCAGCATTAACGCCACAGAGCAGTATTTCTCCGCAGAGAGATCCACCGCGCGTGAGACCGCCGCGTCTTTCAGTTCTTTCCCGGTGACAACAAAGTGCAGATTAATGTGGGTGAACAGCCGTGGCGCCTCTTCGCGACGCTCTGAGGTGAGTTTAACCTCGCAATCCGTCACGTCATGACGGCCTTTTTGCAGAATCGACACCACGTCGATCGCGCTGCATCCGCCTGCCGCCATCAGCACCATTTCCATTGGGCTTGGAGCTTTATCGCCGGAGTTACCATCCATCAAAATCTGGTGTCCTGACGCGGACTCGCCCAGGAACGTTAAACCTTCAACCCACTTCACGCGCGCTTGCATATTCATTAACTCCAACGTTGCATTTTTGGTGACAGATTACGCGTGCGTTACATTTCTCGCAATGGAAGGCGACCTGCATCATGCTGAAGCGAGACACCAGGAGACACGCGGCAAAAGCTATGCTAAAACACTCAGGATGCTACAGTAATACATTGACGTTACACATGTATGCAGAGGACATCAAACTTTACTGGCTGCGAAACGTTACGACAGCCGACTTCCCAGGGTATGGGTAAGAATTCGATTGCAACCCCAGAGTCCGGATGCATCTGAAGACTCTGGTGACAGCTTATAACAGAGGATAACAGCGCATGGTGCTTGGCAAACCGCAAACAGACCCGACTCTCGAATGGTTCTTGTCTCATTGCCACATTCATAAGTACCCATCGAAGAGCACGCTGATTCACCAGGGTGAAAAAGCGGAAACGTTGTATTACATCGTCAAAGGCTCGGTGGCAGTGCTGATCAAAGATGAGGAAGGCAAAGAGATGATCCTTTCCTATCTGAACCAGGGCGATTTTATCGGTGAACTGGGCCTGTTTGAAGAAGGCCAGGAACGTAGCGCCTGGGTTCGTGCAAAGACAGCATGTGAAGTGGCTGAAATTTCTTATAAGAAATTCCGTCAGCTGATTCAGGTAAACCCTGACATCCTGATGCGTCTTTCTTCCCAGATGGCGCGCCGTCTGCAGGTGACGTCAGAGAAAGTGGGTAACCTCGCCTTCCTGGACGTGACTGGCCGTATTGCGCAGACTCTGCTGAACCTGGCGAAACAGCCAGACGCGATGACCCACCCGGACGGCATGCAAATTAAAATTACCCGTCAGGAAATCGGTCAGATCGTCGGTTGCTCCCGCGAAACGGTGGGCCGTATTCTGAAAATGCTGGAAGATCAAAACCTGATCTCCGCCCACGGTAAAACCATCGTGGTTTACGGAACCCGTTAATCCTGCCTAAACGGCGTGCCATCGCGAGGTGTCACGCCGTTTTTGTCTCTATTCCCCATGTGGCGCAGGCTGATCTATCACCCGGAAGTTAACTACGCACTACGACAAACGCTGGTGCTGTGTCTTCCCGTGGCCGTGGGCCTGATCCTGGGACATCTTCAGCAGGGCCTGCTGTTTTCTCTCGTCCCCGCCTGCTGCAACATTGCCGGTCTGGACACGCCCCATAAACGCTTTTTCAAACGTCTGATAATTGGCGGCTCGCTGTTTGCTGGTTGTAGCCTCGCGGTGCAGCTTCTGCTGGCTCGTGATATTCCCCTGCCGCTGATCCTGACCGTGCTGGCGATGACCCTCGGCGTCACCGCCGAAATCAGCTCGCTCCATGCCCGGCTGCTTCCCGCGTCACTCATTGCGGCCATCTTCACCCTGAGCCTCGCCGGTAATATGCCCGTGTGGGAGCCGCTGCTGATCTACGCCCTCGGCACGCTGTGGTACGGGCTGTTTAACTGGTTCTGGTTCTGGCTGTGGCGGGAGCAGCCGCTGCGCGAATCTCTGAGCCTGCTCTACGTGCAGCTTGCGGATTACTGTGAAGCCAAATACACCCTGCTCACCCAGCATACGGATCCGGAGAAATCTTTACCGCCGTTGCTGACGCGCCAGCAAAAGGTGGTAGACCTGATAAGCCAGTGCTATCAGCAGCTGCATATGCTCGCCGCCAACAAGAACCACGAATATAAACGGCTGTTGCGCACCTTTCAGGTGGGGCTGGATCTTCAGGAGCATATCTCCGTTAGCCTTCACCACCCGCAGGAGGTGCAAAAGCTGGTTGAGCGCAGCCATGCCGAAGCGGTGATCCGCTGGAACGCACAAACCGTCTCCGCGCGCCTGCGGGTGCTGGCCGATGATATTCTCTACCACCGCTACCCCACGCGCTTTAACATGGACAAACAGCTCGGCGCGCTGGAGAAAATCGCCCGTCAGCACCCGGATAACCCGGTCGGCCAGTTTGCCGCCTGGCACTTCAGCCGCATCGCCCGCGTGCTGCGCACCCAGCGCCCGCTTTATTCCCGTGACCTGATGGCGGATAAACAGAAACGTCTGCCGCTGCTGCCGGCGCTGAGAAGCTACCTGTCTCTGAAATCTTCCGCTCTGCGCAACGCTGCAAGGATTAGCGTCATGCTCAGTATCGCCAGCCTGATGGGCATGGCGCTCCACCTGCCGAAACCGTACTGGATCTTAATGACCGTGCTGTTTGTTACCCAGAACGGCTATGGCGCCACGCGGGTGCGCATTCTACACCGGGCAGGCGGCACGATGGCGGGGCTGATTATTGCGGGCGTGACGCTGCATTTTCACGTGCCCGAAGGCTATACCCTGGCGGGCATGCTGGCGATCACCCTGGTAAGCTATCTAATCATTCGCAAAAACTACGGCTGGGCGATGGTGGGCTTTACGGTGACGGCGGTATATACCCTTCAGCTGCTGACGCTTAACGGCGAACAGTTCATCGTTGCCCGCCTGATCGACACGCTGATTGGCTGCCTGATCGCCTTTGGCGGCATGGTCTGGCTCTGGCCGCAGTGGCAGAGCGGGCTGCTGAGGCAGAACGCCCACGACGCGCTGGAGGCCGATCAGCAGGCCATTCGACTGATCCTGAGCGACGATCCGCAGCCTTCCCCGCTGGCGTATCAGCGGATGAAGGTCAACCAGGCGCACAACGCCCTGTTTAACTCGCTCAACCAGGCGATGCAGGAGCCGGGCTTTAACTCACACTATCTTGCCGATATGAAGCTGTGGGTCACGCACAGCCAGTTTATCGTTGAGCACATTAACGCCATGACCACGCTGGCGCGCGAACACACAATGCTGACGCCGGATCTGGCGCAGCGCTATTTGCAGTCGTGTGAAATTGCGTTGCAGCGGTGTCAGCAGCGTCTGGAGTATGACGCGCCGGGTGAGTCGGGGGATTCGAACATTCTGGAGGCACCGGAGACGCTGACCCACGGCCCGATGAGCACCCTGGAGCAGCATTTGCAGCGCGTGCTGGGACATCTGAACACCATGCACACCATTTCGTCGGTGGCATGGCGTCAGCGCCCGCATCACGGCATTTGGTTAACGCGGCGGTTAAAGCGAACCGAGTATTAGCCTTTTACGATCTTCTCGACCGCCGCGGCAAAGCGGGTTAACCCGTCGTCAATATCTTTCTCTTCCACCACCAGCGACGGCGCAAAACGCATCACGTCCGGCCCGGCGTTGAGCACCATCACCCCTTCGTGGGCGGCTGCGTGCAGGAAATCGCGCGCGCGGCCTTTGTACTGCGGCTTAAGCTCCGCACCAATCAGCAGCCCCATGCCGCGGATCTCGCTGAAGACGTCGTACTTATTGTTAATCTGCTGGAGATGCTGCACAAACAGCTCGCGTTTCGCGCTAACGCCGTTTAGCACCTCTGGCGTGTTGATGATGTCGAACGCGGCACCTGCCACGGCGCTCGCCAGCGGGTTACCGCCGTAGGTCGAGCCGTGAGACCCGACGTGGAACGCAGAGGCAATCTCCTGCGTCGTCAGTACCGCACTCACCGGAAAACCGCCGCCGAGCGCTTTCGCGCTGGTCAGAATATCCGGTGTCACGCCGTAGTGCATGTAGGCAAACAGCTCTCCGGTACGCCCCATCCCGCACTGCACTTCATCAAACACCAGTAGCGCCTGATGTTCGTCGCACAGTTCGCGCAGCCCTTTCAGGAATTCCGGAGTTGCCGCGGTCACGCCGCCTTCGCCCTGAATCGGCTCCACCACCACCGCGCAGGTGTGGTCGTCCATCACCGCTTTCACCGCGTGCAGATCGTTAAACGGCACGTGGATAATGTCGGCTGGTTTCGGACCGAAGCCGTCGGAATACTTCGGCTGGCCGCCAACGGAGACGGTAAAGAAAGAGCGTCCGTGGAAGGCGTTATGGAAGGCGATGATTTTAGTTTTGTACGGGCTGTGGCGCGTGGTGGCGTAGTAGCGCGCCAGCTTAAAGGCGGTTTCGTTAGCTTCGGTGCCGGAGTTCATAAACAGCACGCGCTCGGCAAAGGTCGCATCAATGATCTTACGGCCCAGGCGCAGCGCAGGTTCGTTGGTGAACACGTTGCTGGTGTGCCACAGGGTTTCGCCCTGGGTTTTCAGCGCGTCCACCAGCGCAGGATGGCAGTGGCCCAGCGCCGTGACCGCAATACCACCCGCGAAATCCACATACTCCTTGCCCTGCTGATCCCAGACGCGGCTGCCTTTCCCCTTCACCGGAATAAACTCAGCCGGTGCATAAATCGGCAGAATCACTTCATCGAATGTCGCGCGGGTAATTGCTGGTTGTTCAGTTGCCATGTCATGCCCATCCATTTTATGTCACATTCATTGTGAAAATATAATCACAAAATATGCATAAAAAATCACAGCAAGGCAACAGATATTCAGCGATTGAGGAAATTTGCCAGCAGTGCGTGCCCCTGCTCGCTGAGGATACTTTCAGGGTGAAACTGGACGCCTTCGAGATCCCACTCGCGGTGGCGAATCCCCATGATCTCCTGCGTATCGCTCCAGGCGGTCACGTCAAAGCAGTCGGGCAGCGTCGGTGGGTCAATCACCAGCGAATGGTAGCGCGTCACGGTTAACGGGTTATTGAGCCCGGTGAATACGCCCGTGCCGGTGTGGGTGACCGGCGAGGTTTTGCCGTGCATCACTTTCGCGGCACGCACGATGGTAGCCCCAAATGCCTGGGCAATCGCCTGATGACCGAGACAGACGCCCAGGATCGGCAGCCTGCCGGCATAGTGGTGAATAACCTCCAGAGAAATGCCCGATTCCGACGGCGTACACGGTCCCGGCGAAATGACGATTTTCTGCGGAGCCAGCGTCTCAATATCAGACAGGCTGAGTTCGTCGTTGCGGCGGACAACCACCTCTGCACCCAGTTCACAAAAATACTGGTAAAGGTTCCAGGTGAAGGAATCGTAGTTATCAATCAGCAGAATCATGGCGGCTCCCGAAAAAAATGCCGCCCTATTCTACTCAGATTCCCGCGCTTCGCTCACTACTTTGGCAAAGATAGCGCTCAGCGCGGTCAAATCGCCCGTGGCACCGCTTCGGTTCGCCGCCACCCACTGCTCGGGATCAATATCCCGCCAGTCCAGCGCGTAATTCGCGTGGATGGCCAGCTGCTCAAAGAAGACGCGCTGAGCTATGCCATTACCGCGCATAAAGGGATGCAGCATATTGATTTCACAGTAGTAATGGCTCACTTTTTCAACAAACGCCGCTTTTTCAAGACCCACAAGATACTTATCACTTTCCAGAGCCGCCATCAGTTCGTTACCCATCGTCTCGATGTACTCAAAATGGCAGAAGGGAATGTCACCCTTAAAAATATCGTCGGTACGGAATTCGCCTGCCTGCTTCATCTCTCTGTGATACAGATGGCGATGAATGAGGCACAGATGCGGTAGCCCGGGCGCTGAAGGCCCAAGCTCCAGCGTCTCAATGCCGGGCTCTGAAGGACCATTACCTTTTTCAAGGAGACAACTGGCCTGAAAATTGACGTTACGCTGTTGCTCCCAGAGACGGGATTTTTGCTTATCGGTGAGTTTTTTCACTTAACGCCTCCCTGAATAGTCCGTTTGCCACAAGTATAAGCAGCAAAACGCGCTTTCGCAGGGAGGGCTGAAAGACACGGGCAGGATATGCCCGTGTGGGAGAACGATTACGGCAGCACTTTCGCGGAGAGAATCACCACTGGTTTAGACGGCACATTCTGGTATGGACCGACATCGTGGGTCTGAACCTGAGAGATTTTGTCCGCCACGTCCATCCCTTTCACAATTTTACCGAAGACCGCATAGCCGAAGTCGCGCTGGCCGTGGTCGAGGAAAGCGTTATCCGCCACGTTGAGGAAGAACTGGCTGGTGGCGCTGTCTTTATCCGCCGTGCGCGCCATGGAGATGGTGCCGCGCTTGTTCAGCAGGCCGTTGTCCGCTTCGTTTTTGATGGGTGGGTTAGGCTGTTTCTGCTGCATCTGCTCGTTGAAGCCGCCGCCCTGAATCATGAAGCCAGGGATCACGCGGTGGAAGGTGGTGTTGTTATAGAAACCACTGTTCACATAGTCGAGGAAGTTTTTCACAGAAACCGGAGCTTTCTGGCTATTCAGTTCCAGCTCAATGTTCCCGGCAGAGGTGGTCAGCAGAACGTGAGGGTCCCCTTTGGCTGCCAGCGCAGCAGGGGAAACGGCAGAAAGAGCAAACACAGCTGCGACAGCCGCCAGTGTTGATTTGAGCATGAGAATTCCTTAACAAAGCGCAGTATAAAAAGCGAATGGCTTGATTCTAAAGAGCAGTATGAACCGAGACCAGCCTTTTACCTAATTTTACGAAATTGAAACAATTATTACTGCGCAAACGATTGGTTATACCGCCATTTAGTGTGATTCATATCACACTAAAACCTGCAATGGCATATTCATTTCCCTTAAAAGATAGGAATAGATCACTTTAGCGACTAAAATCTGCCCGCTCTCAGCGCCCTCCCGGCGCTTTTCTTTTTCTGAACAGGCCAGACATGACTAACAGCAATCGCATCAAGCTCACATGGATAAGCTTCTTCTCCTACGCTCTGACCGGCGCGTTGGTGATCGTCACCGGGATGGTGATGGGAAATATCGCAGACTACTTCCAGCTGCCCGTTTCCAGCATGAGTAACACCTTCACCTTCCTCAACGCGGGGATCCTGATCTCAATTTTCCTGAATGCCTGGCTGATGGAAATCGTCCCGCTGAAAACCCAGCTGCGCTTCGGCTTCGTGCTGATGGTTGCCGCCGTGGCGGGCCTGATGTTGAGCCACAGCATCGCCCTGTTCTCCGCCGCCATGTTCGTGCTGGGCCTTGTCAGCGGGATCACGATGTCGATCGGTACGTTCCTTATTACGCACATGTATGAAGGCCGCCAGCGCGGCGCGCGCCTGCTGTTTACCGACTCCTTCTTCAGCATGGCCGGGATGATTTTCCCGATGGTCGCCGCGTATCTGCTCGCGCGCAGCATTGAATGGTACTGGGTATACGCCTGTATCGGTCTGGTCTATGTCGCGATCTTCATTCTGACCTTCGGCTGTGACTTCCCGGTGCTGGGCAAAAAAGCGCAGACCACCTCAGAGCCGGTGGCGAAGGAAAAATGGGGTATCGGCGTGCTGTTCCTCTCCATTGCCGCTCTGTGCTACATCCTTGGTCAGTTGGGCTTTATCTCGTGGGTACCTGAATACGCCAAAGGTCTGGGCATGAGCCTGAACGACGCGGGCAAACTGGTGAGCGATTTCTGGATGTCTTACATGTTCGGCATGTGGGCCTTTAGCTTCATCCTGCGCTTCTTCGACCTGCAACGTATTCTGACCGTCCTGGCGGGTCTGGCGACCGTGCTGATGTATCTGTTCATCAACGGTTCCCCGGAGCATATGCCATGGTTCATCCTGACCCTGGGCTTCTTCTCCAGCGCGATTTACACCTCAATCATCACCCTGGGCTCCCTGCAGACCAAAGTGGCTTCGCCAAAGCTGGTGAACTTCGTGCTGACCTGCGGCACCATCGGCACCATGCTGACCTTCGTGGTCACGGGCCCGATTGTGGCGCACAGCGGCCCGCTGGCCGCGCTGCACACCGCTAACGGTCTGTATGCCGTGGTGTTTATCATGTGTTTCATTCTGGGCTTCGTGACCCGTCACCGCCAGCACAATACGGCAACGGCTACCCACTAATCGTCAAAACCCCTTTGCAGAACGCAAAGGGGTTTTACCCTGCTTACCCGCTCTGACTGCCGATTCGTAAAAAAACCCTCAAATTTGTGCGAAAAACAAGCAAGCACAAAAATCAAACAATATCCGTTACTTATAAAAAACCTGACAAATCATACATATACCCACTAAGGGGTAGGTGAAGGCGTATTTGATTTGCATCAATAAGTGCCCCTGCTGAATCGTTAAGGTAGGCAGTAATAGAAAAGAAATCGAGGCAAAAATGAGCAAAGTCAGACTCGCTATCATCGGTAACGGCATGGTCGGCCACCGCTTTATTGAGGATCTTCTCGATAAAGCCGATGCTGACCAGTTCGATATTACCGTGTTCTGTGAAGAACCCCGCAAGGCGTACGACCGTGTGCACTTGTCTTCCTACTTCTCTCACCATACCGCCGAAGAGCTCTCTCTGGTGCGCGAAGGTTTCTACGAGAAGCATGGCGTAAAAGTGCTGGTGGGCGAACGCGCTATCACCATCAACCGTCAGGAGAAAGTGATCCACTCCAGCGCCGGGCGTACGGTTTTTTACGATAAGCTGATCATGGCGACTGGCTCGTATCCGTGGATCCCGCCGATTAAAGGGTCGGAAACCCAGGATTGCTTCGTTTACCGTACAATTGAAGACCTCAACGCCATTGAATCCTGCGCACGTCGAAGCAAACGCGGTGCGGTTGTTGGCGGTGGCCTGCTGGGCCTGGAAGCGGCAGGCGCGCTGAAAAACCTCGGCGTTGAAACCCACGTTATCGAATTTGCCCCGATGCTGATGGCGGAACAGCTGGACCACATGGGCGGCGACCAGCTGCGTCGTAAAATCGAAAGCATGGGTGTGAAGGTTCACACCAGCAAGAACACCAAAGAGATCGTGCAGGAAGGCACAGAGGCGCGTAAAACCATGCGCTTTGCCGACGGCAGCGAGCTGGAAGTGGACTTCATCGTCTTCTCCACCGGTATTCGTCCGCGCGACAAGCTCGCCACGCAGTGCGGCCTGGCCGTAGCCCAGCGCGGCGGGATCATGATTAACGATACCTGCCAGACCTCCGATCCGGATATCTACGCCATTGGCGAGTGCGCCAGCTGGAATAACCGGGTATACGGTCTGGTGGCACCAGGATACAAAATGGCGCAGGTCGCCGTGGACCATATCCTCGGCAGCGAAAACGCCTTCACCGGCGCAGACATGAGCGCCAAGCTGAAGCTGCTGGGCGTGGACGTAGGCGGTATCGGCGATGCGCATGGCCGCACCCCGAACTCCCGCAGCTACGTCTATCTGGACGAAAGCAAAGAGGTCTACAAACGCCTTATCGTCAGCCAGGACAACAAAACCCTGCTCGGTGCGGTGCTGGTGGGCGATACCAGCGACTTCGGTAACCTGCTCCAGCTGGTGCTGAACGCCATTGAGCTGCCGGAAAACCCGGACGCGCTGATCCTGCCGGCGCACGCCTCCAGCGGTAAACCATCTATCGGCGTAGATAAACTGCCGGACAGCGCGCAGATTTGCTCCTGCTTCGACGTCACCAAAGGCATGCTGATCTCCGCCATCAACAAAGGCTGCCACACCGTTGCGGCGCTGAAGGCCGAAACCAAAGCCGGTACCGGCTGCGGCGGCTGTATTCCACTGGTGACTCAGGTGCTGAACGCTGAACTGGCGAAACAGGGCATCGAAGTGAACAACAACCTGTGCGAGCACTTCGCCTACTCTCGCCAGGAGCTGTACCATCTGATCCGCGTGGAAGGCATCAAGTCCTTCGACGAACTGCTGGAGAAACACGGCCAGGGTTACGGCTGTGAAGTGTGTAAACCGACCGTCGGCTCCCTGCTGGCGTCCTGCTGGAATGAGTACGTGCTCAAACCAGAACACACGCCGCTGCAGGACACCAACGATAACTTCCTGGCGAACATCCAGAAAGACGGTACTTACTCCGTCATTCCGCGTTCCGCCGGTGGCGAAATCACCCCGGAAGGGCTGGTCGCCGTGGGCCGTATCGCCCGTGAATTTAATCTGTACACCAAAATCACCGGTTCCCAGCGTATCGGCCTGTTTGGCGCGCAGAAGGATGATCTGCCGGAAATCTGGCGTCAGTTGATTGAAGCGGGCTTCGAAACCGGTCACGCATATGCCAAAGCGCTGCGTATGGCGAAAACCTGCGTGGGCAGCACCTGGTGCCGCTACGGCGTGGGCGACAGCGTGGGATTCGGCGTCGAGCTGGAAAACCGCTACAAAGGCATCCGTACCCCGCACAAAATGAAGTTCGGCGTCTCCGGCTGTACCCGTGAATGTGCGGAAGCGCAGGGTAAAGATGTAGGGATCATCGCCACCGAGAAAGGCTGGAACCTGTACGTGTGCGGCAATGGCGGGATGAAACCACGCCACGCCGACCTGCTGGCGGCGGATCTCGATCGCGACACGCTGATCCAGTATCTCGACCGCTTCATGATGTTCTACATTCGTACCGCCGATAAGCTGACCCGTACCGCTTCCTGGCTCGATAACCTGGAAGGCGGTATCGACTACCTGAAGTCGGTCATCATTGACGACAAGCTGGGTCTGAACGAACAGCTTGAGTCCGAGATGGCTCGCCTGCGCGAGGCGGTGATCTGCGAGTGGACCGAAACCGTCAACACCCCGGCGGCGCAGACGCGCTTCAAACACTTTATCAACAGCACCCAGCGCGACCCGAACGTGCAGGTGGTGCCGGAGCGCGAACAGCATCGTCCTGCAACCCCGTATGAACGCATTCCGGTGATGCTGGTGGAGGAAAACGCATGAGCCAGTGGGTAAACATCTGCAACATTAACGACATTCTGCCAGCAACCGGCGTCTGTGCCTTGCTGGGTAACGAGCAGGTGGCGATTTTCCGCCCTCGCCACGATGAACAGGTCTTTGCCATCAGCAATATCGATCCGTTCTTTGATGCCAGCGTGCTCTCCCGCGGTCTGATTGCTGAACACCAGGGTGAGCTGTGGGTCGCCAGCCCGCTGAAAAAGCAGCGTTTCCGCTTAACCGACGGGCACTGCATGGAAGATGAAAGCTTCTCCGTGAAGCACTACGACGCCCGCGTGAAGGACGGCAAGGTGCAGCTCAAAGCGTAACCCTCCGCCTTTCCAATAGGAAAGGCTTATGACCCCTTATGGGTAACGGCAGGAAAAACCGTATGTTCTGTACGATTCCTGCTGTTATCCTGACGTCAATTCTTACCCCCTCCTTGAATGCTGTGAGGTAACGTCGTGGACCACCTGCCGATTTTTTGTCAATTACGCCATCGCGACTGCCTGCTTGTAGGCGGCGGCGATGTGGCTGAACGCAAAGCGCGCCTGTTGCTGGATGCTGGAGCCCGACTGACCGTCAATGCCCTCACCTTCGCTCCGCAGTTTGACGTCTGGGCTCAGGAAGGGATGCTCACGCTGGTGCAGGGGGAGTTTGATGAGTCCCTGCTGGATACCTGCTGGCTGACGATTGCCGCGACGGATGACGATGAAGTGAACCAGCGCGTCAGCGACGCCTGCGAAGCGCGCCGGATCTTCTGCAACGTGGTGGATGCGCCGAAAGAGGCCAGCTTTATCATGCCGTCGATTATCGACCGTTCACCGCTGATGATCGCGGTGTCTTCCGGCGGCCGCTCGCCCGTACTTGCCCGCCTGCTGCGGGAGAAACTGGAAGCTATTTTGCCGCAGCATCTCGGCCAGATAGCCCACTACGCCGGGCAACTTCGCTCCCGCGTGAAGCAAACCTTCTCAACCGTGGGTGAGCGTCGTCGCTTCTGGGAGAAATTTTTCGTTAACGACAGGCTGGCGCAGTCGCTGGCGAATCAGGACGCGAAAGCGGTTGAAGAGACGACCGAGCAGCTGCTGAGCGAGCCGCTGGATCACCGTGGTGAAGTGGTGCTGGTCGGGGCTGGTCCGGGAGATGCGGGTTTACTGACCCTGAAAGGGCTCCAGCAGATCCAGCAGGCGGATATCGTGGTGTATGACCGCCTGGTCTCCGATGACATCATGAACCTGGTGCGCCGCGACGCCGACCGCGTCTTCGTCGGTAAACGGGCAGGCTACCACTGCGTGCCGCAGGAGGAGATTAATCAGATCCTGCTGCGTGAAGCGCAAAAGGGAAAACGCGTGGTGCGCCTCAAGGGCGGCGATCCGTTTATCTTTGGCCGCGGCGGCGAGGAGCTGGAAACCCTGTGCAATGCAGGCATTCCGTTCTCCGTGGTGCCGGGCATAACGGCGGCGTCCGGCTGTTCAGCCTACTCAGGCATTCCGTTGACCCATCGCGACTACGCCCAGAGCGTGCGTCTGGTGACGGGCCACCTGAAAACCGGCAGCGAGCTGGACTGGCATAACCTGGCTGCTGAAAAGCAGACGCTGGTGTTCTACATGGGGCTGAACCAGGCCGCCACCATCCAGGCGAAACTGCTGGAACACGGCATGGAGGCAGATATGCCGGTCGCGCTGGTAGAAAACGGTACCGCCATTACGCAGCGCGTGGTTGATGGAGTGCTGACGCAGCTGGGCGAGCTGGCGCAGCAGGTTCAAAGCCCGGCGCTGATTGTGGTGGGTCGCGTGGTTGAACTGCGCGATAAGCTGAACTGGTTCTCGAATCACTAACGCATATTCTCCCCCCTTCGAGTAGTCCTTAAGCGGACTACTCCCTTCATACCCCAGTCGATAACATACCGCTCGCATAGTGGAACTTTTCCATTTATTCCCTCGTGTTACATCCAATTTAAGATTTTTAGACAAGGAATGCGTATGTTCAAGCTGGCAAAAGCCGCCGTTCTGGTTGGCCTGTTATCGACTCTGACCGCCTGCACCGGTCACGTTCAAAATACTAAAAATAACTGCAGCTACGATTACCTGCTGCACCCGGCGATCTCCATTTCGAAGATCATCGGCGGTTGCGGCCCGGCGGCACAGCAGTAAGCGTTTTTCAGGCGTAAAAAAACCGGGGATTTCCCGGTTTTTTATTGAGTCCGTATTTGTCGGGTAGCGGCTTAAGGTTTCGCCACAAACCCAATCGCCTCGTACACCGCTTTCAGGGTTTCGGACGCGCGCGCGCTGGCTTTTTCTGCGCCCTCTTTCATCACTTTTTGCAGGAAAGCTTCGTCGTTACGGTAACGATGATAACGCTCCTGCAACTCGGTCAGCATACCGGAAACGGCATCAGCCACTTCGCCTTTCAGGTGGCCGTACATCTTGCCTTCGAAGTGTTTTTCCAGCTCAGGGATGCTCTGTCCGGTTACGCCGGAGAGAATGTCCAGCAGGTTGGAGACGCCCGCTTTGTTCTGCACGTCGTAGCGCACTACCGGCGGCTCGTCGGAGTCGGTTACCGCACGCTTGAGCTTTTTCACCACCGATTTCGGATCTTCCAGCAGGCCGATAACGTTGTTGCGGTTATCGTCAGACTTGGACATCTTTTTGGTCGGCTCCAGCAGCGACATCACGCGCGCGCCGGATTTAGGAATAAACGGCTCTGGCACTTTGAATACGTCGCCGTACAGCGCATTGAAGCGCTGGGCGATATCGCGGCTCAGCTCCAGGTGCTGCTTCTGGTCTTCACCCACCGGCACCTGGTTGGTCTGGTACAGCAGGATGTCGGCCGCCATCAACACCGGATAGTCGAACAGGCCAGCGTTGATGTTTTCAGAGTAGCGGGCAGACTTATCCTTGAACTGGGTCATGCGGCTCAGCTCGCCGAAATAGGTATAGCAGTTCAGCGCCCAGCCCAGCTGCGCATGCTCCGGCACGTGAGACTGAACGAAAATGGTGCTCTTTTCAGGATCGATACCGCAGGCCAGATAGAGGGCCAGGGTGTCCAGGGTGGCTTTGCGCAGCTTCTCAGGATCCTGACGCGCGGTGATAGCATGCAAATCTACGATGCAGTAAATGCAATGGTAGTCATCCTGCATGCTGACCCACTGACGCAACGCACCCATGTAGTTACCAATGGTCAATTCACCTGAAGGCTGTGCGCCACTAAAAACGATGGGCTTAGTCATTATTCAATTCCTGATGTTCACTGTGCGAAAGCCCGAGTGCGGGCAACAAATCTTTGAAGTGGTCGAACACAACATCCGGCTCACTCAGCGTAATGGCCTCACCGTAGTTGTAGCCATAGGTTAAACCGACGGAAGGACACCCCGCCGCTCGGGCAGCCAGAATATCATTACGCGAATCCCCGACAAAGAGCAGCTCCGCAGGCGTTAAGGATAATTTTCCTGCCACCAGCAACAGCGGCTCCGGATGCGGCTTTTTGTTCTGCACGTCATCCCCGCCTACAATCACGGAGAAATATTTCGCGATATTGAGCGCTTCCAGCAGCGGCGCAACAAACGGCGTCGGCTTGTTGGTCACCAGTCCCAGCGGGATGCCTTTTGCGTGCAGCGCGCTCAGGGTTTCCTGGACGTCCGGGAACAGGAAGCTCCCCTCCTCGACGGCCTCTTCATAGAAGCGATCGAACAGCTTGCGCAGAATACGCAGCTGCTCATGCTGCGGGATATCGGCGTGATCGACGCTTGGTTTCCCCTGCGCGGAACGCTGCGACGCGCGTTCCTGACGAGCCCACGTCAACGCCCGCTCCATCAGGACATCGGCACCGTTGCCAATCCACGTAATCACACGATCTTCGCCCGCAACGGGCAGTTCCAGTGCATACAGCGCCTGATCGACGGCGCTCGTTAAGCCCGGCGCGCTGTCCACCAGCGTGCCGTCGAGGTCGAATGCCACACCCCGAATTGCCTGCAATTTATCCATGACTTACCTTCGCCAGCTCGCGGCGCATTTCATCAATGACTTTTTTGTAATCCGGTTGGTCGAAAATTGCCGAACCTGCAACGAACATATCCGCGCCCGCTGCCGCAATTTCGCCAATATTATTCACTTTCACACCGCCGTCCACTTCCAGACGAATATCATAGCCAGACTCGTCAATGCGACGGCGCACTTCGCGCAGCTTATCCAGCGTGTGAGGGATGAACGACTGGCCGCCAAAGCCCGGGTTGACGGACATCAGCAAAATCACGTCCAGCTTGTCCATCACGTAATCGAGATAGCTCAACGGTGTTGCCGGGTTAAACACCAGCCCCGCCTTACAGCCGTTCTCTTTGATCAGCTGCAGCGTGCGGTCAACATGCTCGGAGGCTTCCGGATGGAAAGTGATAATGCTGGCGCCCGCTGCGGCAAAGTCAGGCACGATGCGGTCGACAGGCTTCACCATCAGGTGAACGTCGATCGGTGCGGTAATACCGTAGTTACGCAGGGCCTTGAGCACCATCGGACCGATGGTCAGATTGGGAACGTAGTGGTTATCCATAACGTCGAAATGGACGACATCTGCGCCAGCTGCGAGAGCTTCCGCCGTGTCTTCACCCAGGCGGGCAAAATCGGCCGACAGAATTGAGGGGGCAATCAAAAACTGTTTCATCCGCATCTCCTTGAAATGTGTTTACCGGCGGGCAAAACGGCTCAGGGGCGATAAAGAGCCAGGAGTTCGTCCACCTTTTTACGTGTGCCGCCGTTGCTGCTAATGCTACGCCGCACCTTAACCTGAAAATGCTTCGCGGCTTTGTACCATTCGCGCGTATCAGGGGTATCGTGATTTGAAATTAACACCGGAATTCTTTTGCTGACCAGTTTTTCCGCCATCTCCGCCAGGCGGGCCTGTTCGGCCGGGCTGAAGCTATTGGTGTGGTAGGCGGTGAAGTTCGCCGTCGCAGACAGCGGCGCATAAGGCGGATCGCAGTAAACCACCGAGTTTACGCCTGCCAGTTCCATGCACTCTTCATAGGAGAGGCAGTGGAACTCTGCATTCTGCGCTTTCTTCGCAAAATGATACAGCTCGTCCTGCGGGAAGTACGGGCGCTTATAACGACCAAACGGCACGTTAAATTCGCCGCGCAGATTATACCGGCACAGGCCGTTGTAACCATGACGGTTGAGGTAAAGGAACAGCAGCGCGCGGCGGAACGGATCCTGGCTCTGATTAAATTCCGTGCGGAACTGATAGTAAACGTCAGGGCTGTTGTTCTCTGGCGTAAACAGCTTGCGCGCCTCTTCCACATACTCATCGGTACGCAGCTTAACGATGTTATAAAGGCTGATAAGGTCGCTGTTGATATCCGCCAGGATATAACGAGAAAAATCGGTGTTCAGGAACACCGATCCCGCACCCACGAAGGGCTCGATAAGACACTCGCCTTTTGGCAGGTGCTTTTTAATATCATCGAGCAGGGGGTATTTCCCCCCTGCCCATTTCAGAAAAGCGCGATTTTTTTTCATGCTGACTAACTGATTACACCTTCTCCGGCTGTGGAGAAAGCTCCGACAGCATCCTGCGCTTTAAACATTACTTCAGATCGGCCTGCACCTGATGAATCGGCTTCGCCCACGGGTTTTTCGCCTGAACGTCTGCTGGCAGTGTCGCCACGGCGCGCTTCGCTTCATCTTTAGAAGCATACACACCGCTCACCAGCACGTACCACGGCTGTCCGTTACGGGTTGTCTGATAAACCACGTAGTTTTTCAGATTCGATTTCTTCGCCCAGCCGTTGAGGTTGTCATAGTTAGACGAACTGCTCAACTGCAGCGTGTAGTTGCTGGACGGTGCAGATTTCAGCGAACCGACGTTGCCAGCTGATTTACCTGCTGCAGCACTGGAAGCCGTCGCCGTTGCGGCAGGCGCAGCGGTGGCAGCAGGTGCCGTTGTGGTTGCCGTCGCTTTCGGCGCAGTCTGCGTGACTGGCGCTTTGGCCGGCTCGCTCACGGCAGCCGTTTCAGAGCGTTTCGGCTGTGCCGGTGCGGCTTTCACTTCAGGCGCTTTTACCACGGCCTGAGGCTTGGTTTCACGCTTCGGCTCAATGACCGCCTGCTTACGTTCAGGACGCGTCGCAGTTTGCGTCTGGCGCGGTTTAGTTTCCGTTGCTGCCGTCTGCGGCTGCGCGGTAGCACCGTGGATCGGCGCGACGGTTGCAGGTTCAGTTGGCAGCGTAGAGTTAACCACAACGTTATCAACCTGCTGCTGGTTTTGCGGCTGCATCAGCGCATTGTTCAGGTCTCCCTGAACTTCAACACGCTGCTGGCCTTCGGGCGTGACAGGTGCCTGGCCCTGAGCAGGCGTTGATGAAACGGGCGGCAGAGAAACATCCTGCGGCGTCGTTGTGTTGCTGGCAGTCTGCTCAGCGGAAGTGGTGCCCGGCGCTGGCTGTGCACCATTCGCCTGATCCGTCGCATCATTACCGGAGAGGTTGATGCTCTTCTCTGCGGAGGCGGTTTGTTCGGTTGAGTTGGTGGACGGTGCTTTCAGCGCAGAGCCAATGCCAACAATCAGCAGCACAAGCACCAGAACGCCAAGTCCCATCATGATGTACTGACGGGAGGCCGGTTTCTGCGCAGCGGCTTTTTTACGTTTACGCGGGCGACGCTCTACAGGCTGTTCGTCCATTGAATCTTCTTCGGACTCATAATCCTCTTCTTCTCGCTCATCACGCGCGTTGCGGCTGCGCGAAGGGCGACGATCGTCTGCATCCAGATCAACATCGTCAAAGTTGATCTGCGGCTCGTTATCACGTTCTGAAGATTGACGAGAACGACCAGTACGACGATCGCTGGGATCGGGTTTCAGCTCGTCTTCTGGTTTGAATTCATCCATTTAACACCCCACTCAAAGGCTTATGCCTACGTCTTTGCATTTCGCCTGAAGCTAAACGACCACCGATAACAGTGGCCTGACCTTTCTAGTTGTTACGCCTGCTGGCAATCAGCAATGGCGCCAAGAACGACATCGTGCGACACTCCGCCGCGCACTTCACTCTTCCCTATTGCAAGCGGGAGTACAAGACGCATCTCACCTGCCAATACTTTTTTATCGCGCATCATGTGGGGTAAATACGCCTGCGCCGACATCTCCTGCGGCCCGGTTACCGGCAAACCTGCACGTTCAAGTAGCGCAATGATACGTGCCGTCTCTTCCGGTTTAAACTGCCCAAGACGTTCAGAGGTGCGGGCTGCCATGACCATGCCAGCCGCGACGGCTTCACCGTGCAACCAGTTGCCGTAACCCATTTCGGCTTCAATGGCGTGGCCAAACGTATGCCCAAGATTCAGTAAAGCACGTAAGCCGGTTTCACGCTCGTCTGCCGCGACAACTTCTGCTTTCAGCTCACAACAACGACGAATGCAGTATGCCAGTTTCGCCTCATCCAGGCGCAGCAGCGCATCCATATTCTCTTCAAGCCAGTTAAAGAACTCGCCATCCAGAATAATGCCGTATTTGATCACTTCAGCCAGGCCAGAGGCCAGCTCGCGTTTCGGCAGGGTTTTCAGGCAGTCGAGATCCACCACCACCGACGCAGGCTGGTAGAACGCGCCAATCATGTTTTTGCCGAGGGGATGGTTGACTGCCGTTTTGCCACCGACAGAGGAGTCGACCTGAGACAGCAACGTGGTCGGGATTTGAATAAAACGGACGCCACGCTGATAGCTTGCGGCCGCAAAGCCGGTCAGATCGCCCACAACACCGCCGCCCAGGGCAAGCAGTGTTGTATCGCGACCGTGCGGTTTTTGCAGCAATGCGGTAAAGACGGTATCGAGTACCGTCAGGCTTTTATACTGCTCGCCATCGGGCAGAATCACACTGTCGACTTTTACGCCTGCCTGCTCAAGCAGGTGGCGCACGCGGTCGAGATAAAGCGGAGCCAGCGTCTCATTGGTGACCAGCATCGCCTGATCACCCGCTTTTAGTGGTAAAAAGGAAGCTGGGTCGTTAAACAAACCAGCCGCGATGGTGATAGGGTAACTACGTTCCCCGAGAGTAACTGTAATCCTCTCCATGACGCGACATCCACCTTTAATGCTTTTACCCGCAGGCGAGTGTATATAAAGCCAGAATCAGTTGCTTTCCAGCATATGAATAATCTGGTTTGCAACCACTTTAGCGCTCTGATCGTCAGTACGAATGGTCACATCGGCAATCTCTTCATACAGGGGATTGCGTTCGTCGGCCAACGCTTCCAGAACTTCGCGTGGTGGCGTTTCAACCTGCAGCAGCGGGCGCTTTTTATCGCGCTGCGTACGTGCCAGCTGTTTCTCAATGGTCGTCTCAAGATAGACCACTACGCCACGGGCGGAGAGACGGTTGCGGGTTTCGCGAGATTTCACAGAGCCGCCGCCTGTTGCCAGTACGATGCCCTGTTTTTCCGTGAGTTCGTTGATCACTTTTTCTTCTCGGTCACGGAAACCTTCTTCGCCTTCTACATCGAAAACCCAGCCCACATCAGCTCCGGTTCGTTTCTCAATCTCTTGATCAGAATCGTAAAATTCCATATTGAGTTGTTGAGCTAACTGACGCCCAATAGTGCTTTTGCCGGCACCCATAGGCCCAACCAGAAAGATATTGCGTTTCTCTGCCATTTTATCGGTACTACTAAGACTATTCGTTAATGGTAATCCCCGCTTCGCAGACACCCGGCGTAGCAGGACATGAACTGAAACCTCATATGCAATAGAGCGAGAGTCAGACTAAAAATTATCTCAATACTCCGGCTTGTTTGGCAACTGATTAAATCACCGCGCCGGACGCATAAGGTAATAAGACGTAAGTCCAACTCAAATCGGTACTCCTTGTATGCTAATTCATGCCCCACGTCAAACATCTGCAACAAACTGAATGCAAAATCATTGCGGGGATCGTTACCCGTTAGTGAATACCGACCAGACGTGGCGTAATAAACACCACTAACTCACGCCGCTCATTATCTTTTCCATCATGGCGAAAAAGCTGTCCCAGCCAGGGGATGCTCCCAAGCCCGGGCACGCTGTCACTGCCGGTTTTGTTCTTTTGCGAGAAAATTCCCCCCAGCGCCAGCGTTTCTCCACTTTTTACCTCCACCTGGGTTTCTATCTCCTGCTTATCGATGGCAAGCGTTTCGCCATCGGCCTGCTGCAGCACCTGTCCCGGCATGTTTTCACTGATGTGTAGCTTCAGGCGCACGCGCCCGCCGGGCAGTACTACCGGCGTGACCTCCATTCCGAGTACCGCCTCTTTGAACTCCACCGAGGTCGCCCCGCTTTCACCGCTTGAAACCTGATACGGGATCTCACTCCCCTGCTTAATGCTGGCCGGTTGCATGTGCGAGGCCAGCAGCCGCGGGCTGGCAATGATATCGACCTGCTGTTTTTGCTCCAGCGCAGAGAGCTCCAGATCCAGCAGCCTGCCGTTAATTCGCCCGATATTAAACCCCACATGCGTGGTAGCACTGGCCACGGAAAGATCGCTGCCAAGCGTCGTTAGCTGTCCAACCTTGCCCGCCTCAGTGGCCTCGGCAAGATTCCACTTCACCCCCAACTCTCGCAGGCTTTTTTCATTAATGGTGACAATGTGCGCCGCCAGTTCGACCTGCTCGACGGGAATATCCATCTGAGCCGCCCACTGCTGCAGCGCCTCCAGCACCGCCTGGCTATCCCTGACCAGTAGACGGTTGGTGCGTTTGTCGACAGATAAACTCCCCTTTGGGCTCAGGAGCTTTTCAGCCGCTTTTTGCAGTTCTCCGGCATCCGCATAAGAAAATGGGATGCTGTGCGAGACCAGCGGAGCATCAAGCTGTCGACGCGCTCGCTCCTGCTCTAAACGTTCCCGCTGTTCACGCTGCCAGGCCGCGGTATGGACATAATAAATACCGCCCTCCTCTCGTAAAACGAGTCCGGCGCTGGTGACTACCGTCTGTAACGCCTGCCGCCAGGGAACGCGCGTCAGGTTAAGCGAGAGCGTGCCGCCGACATCCGGCGATACCACCAGATTACGGTTCTCCTGCGCAACCAGCGCCTGTAGCACCTGAACCACCGGCACGTCATCCACCACCAGCGTGACCGGCTTTGGCGCGACTGCCCACAGCGGGCGGCTGAACGCCAGCAGCAACAGCACTATCCTTAACTTCATTTTTATCCTTTCCTTCTCGTTGCCACGCCCATTCTTCGGGATCGCATGTGTCACCCACATCAACAACCAGTTCCGTTTCATTGATGGCCGTTATCCGCCAGCCCGCCGGGAAACGATCGTGCTCTTTCAGACGATGCCAGCGCCGTTGCCCATCCAGCAAAATACCAACGCGCTGCTGCCCTCCCACCATTCCGCGGTAGTGCCACTGTGCCAGCTCGGCTGTGGCGCAGGGGTCGTCCGGCGGGCGAAACGGATCGCGCATGCCGGTCAACAGCAGCGCCGAGCAAACCAGCAGGTATCTCGCGCTATTTCGCATGTTCCAGCTCCAGCCTCAGGCGTAACGCCGTACTTTGTGGCGCAAGCGTGAAAGCAGCGACCCGCACATCCCGCTGCGCCAGCCGGGAAAAAAGAGGCGGGATCGCCTGCCACTGCGCCTCCAGCGCCAGTTCACCGCCGTTTTGCAACGGCTTCCAGTGAAGGAGCCTTGTACCCTCCCCCTGAAAATCGAGCGGTGAAAAGGGCTTTATCTCCAGTGCCGTCCGGGTTTGCGGGCTAAACGGCACCTGACTGGCGGTGGGCCACAGCGACGCGTTAGTCCGCGCCGCCTGGCTCAACTGCTGCCGCTGATCCGCACACTGCCTCTCTGCTGGCCGGAGCAATACACCCCATGCTGTCAGGCCCATCAGGAGAATACCCAGCCCCCCGCAGACCAGCCGACACCAGGGACGACTTTCACACCAGCGTTCTAGCAAGGTCTCCACGCATTACCCCTCGCTTTTCAGGTGCAGAGTGAACATCCAGCGCCCCTGGCTATCCTGCCGGAGTTCCCCCTCAGAACCGGGCGTAAAGCCGTCTATGTGCTCCAGCCCATTCCGCAAGGCAGAGAGCGCCTGCAGGGTAGTGGCATAGCCGATCAACATCAGAGCAGGAGGCTGATAACGCAGCTCTGTCAGCCATACCTGCGCAGGCATGGCCTCAGAAAGTGACTCCAGCACCGGTTGCCATGCGCGGCGTTGCGGCGTGCCCGCAGGGTTCTGCACCTCTGCGGTGGGTCGCTGGCGAGACACAAGACCACGCTGCACGGACTGCGTGCCCGCCAGTTGAGCCTGCAGCGCGCGCAGCGTTACCAGATGATTCATCCTTACGCTAAAAACGGTCACCAGCATGAGCAGCAATGCGCCGACAAATACGCCGCCCCAGAAACGCAGGCATCGCGCGCGCCGCTGCTGACGCCAGGGCAGGAAGTTGGTCACGTTCATTCAGGCACCTCGCTCATGGCCAGCGCCAGCGCGACGGTATAGTCAGCCCCGCATTCGGGAAGAGGCGCATGCCAGCGCTGCAGCGTTTCCCATGGGGTTCGTTCGGCATCAAAGAACGCGATGTCATTCTGATTGAGGGCCAGCAGCGCCGCCAGCTCAGTGACGTTTTCTGCTTCAGTGGTATAACGACGCCCCCACTGATGGCGCATAGCCCACAGCCAGTAATGCGCATCCCGCCAGGCGACGCACTGCGTCGGCGCTAACGAAGGCAGCAGGTTCGCCAGCGCGCTGGCATCCGGGGTGATGGTCGCCAGCCGCAAACGTAGCGTTTTCGCCAGATCAAGAAGCGTTTCAACCTCTTTGTTTTGTGCAGCAGTCACGTGAAACGTATTGCTGAAGGTGTCCTGGGTGTAGTCGAAACAGAGGGACTCTGTCGACATCTCCAGTTCGCGCGAAAGCGCCGCCCCCATCCACGAGAGCTGCTCGCTGTCGCGCAATGCAAGAGCCGGTCGGGGCAACGTTTTTTGCAGAGTCCGTGCAGCAGGAAAGGAGAGAAATACCCGGTGGTAGTGCGGGAGCGCTTTTCGCCAGTCGCGTAAGGCATCGGCCAGCGCTTCTGGCTGACAAATTTTGCCGTCACGAATGATGCCTTCGGCCAGAGAAATGGCCCACCAGCGGCGTAAGCACCAGCCGCCTCTCTCCCGGACCAGTGCCGTAATCAGCACCTTATCCTGTTGAATATGAACGCCCGTTTGCCATGTTTTGAAAGCCATGCTTCACGATCTCCTTATCGCCCGTCGCCTTGACGGCTATATCAATGAATCAGGCTTGCCTTTATACTACCGCGCGATTGTTTAGAAACTGCCCAAGTGAAACCAAATGGGAAATCTCCGGTGAAGTTCGTAAAGTATTTATTCATCCTTGCAGTCTGTTGCATTCTGCTGGGAGCAGGCTCGATTTACGGTTTGTACAAATATATTGAGCCACAGCTACCTGATGTCGCCACGCTCCGCGATGTGCGTCTCCAGATCCCAATGCAGGTCTATAGCGCCGATGGCGAGCTGATGGCGCAGTATGGCGAGAAGCGTCGTATCCCGCTGACCT
This sequence comes from Enterobacter cloacae complex sp. P12RS, assembly GCF_014895875.1. Lineage (NCBI taxonomy): Bacteria > Pseudomonadati > Pseudomonadota > Gammaproteobacteria > Enterobacterales > Enterobacteriaceae > Enterobacter > Enterobacter cloacae complex sp. P12RS. The sequence continues at coordinate 45,160 of NZ_JADBQO010000006.1, read as the reverse complement.
TAAACCAAATTCCCCCCGTGATGGTGAAAGCTTTTATCGCCACGGAGGACAGCCGTTTCTACGAGCACCACGGTGTCGATCCGGTCGGGATTTTCCGTGCCGCAAGCATTGCGTTGTTCTCCGGTCACGCCTCCCAGGGGGCGAGCACCATTACGCAACAGCTGGCGCGTAACTTCTTCCTCAGCCCTGAAAAGACGCTGACGCGTAAGATCAAAGAGGTGTTCCTGGCGATCCGTATTGAGCAACTGCTGAACAAGGACGAGATCCTTGAGCTGTACCTCAATAAAATCTATCTGGGCTACCGTGCCTATGGCGTGGGGGCAGCCGCGCAGGTGTACTTCGGTAAGCCTGTTGAACAGCTCACCTTAAGCGAAATGGCAACCATTGCCGGTCTGCCAAAAGCGCCGTCCACGTTTAACCCGCTTTACTCGCTCGATCGCGCTACCTCACGTCGTAATGTCGTCCTGTCACGTATGCTGAGCGAAGGCTATATCAGCCAGAGCGAGTACGACCAGGCGCGTAACGACGTCATTGACGCCAATTATCACGCCCCTGAGATCGCCTTCTCTGCCCCTTATCTGACTGAAATGGTGCGCCAGGAGATGGTGAGTCGTTATGGCGACAAGGCCTATGAAGATGGCTATCGCGTGTACACCACCGTTACCCGTAAAGTGCAGCAGGCGGCTCAGGACGCGGTGCGCAATAACGTGATGGACTACGATATGCGTCACGGCTATCGCGGACCGTCGAACGTGCTCTGGAAAGTGGGCGAAAGCGCATGGGACAGCAAAAAAATCACCAGCACGCTGAAAGCGCTGCCAACCTATGGTCCGCTCCTTCCAGCCGTAGTGACGCAGGCCGATCCTCAGGAAGCCGTTGCGACGCTGGCGGACGGCACGTCCGTCTCCCTGCGCATGGACGGTATTCGCTGGGCGCGTCCATACCGTTCGGACACCCTGCAGGGGCCAACGCCGCGCAAGGTGACCGACGTGGTACAGGCCGGGCAGCAGATTTGGGTGCGCAAGTCAGGCGATGCCTGGTGGCTGGCGCAGGTACCGGATGTGAACTCGGCTCTGGTCTCCATCAACCCACAGAACGGGGCGGTAATGGCGCTGGTCGGCGGGTTCGATTTCAACCAGAGCAAATTTAACCGCGCCACGCAGGCGCTGCGTCAGGTGGGTTCCAACATCAAGCCGTTCCTCTACACGGCAGCGATGGATAAGGGACTGACCCTTGCCAGCATCCTAAACGACGTGCCGATTTCCCGCTGGGATGCCGGTGCCGGTTCCGACTGGCAGCCGAAGAACTCTCCTGCGGAGTATGCCGGTCCTATTCGTCTTCGCCAGGGTCTGGGGCAGTCGAAAAACGTGGTGATGGTGCGTGCCATGCGCGCGATGGGCGTCGACTATGCGGCAGAGTACCTGCAGCGCTTCGGCTTCCCGGCGCAGAACATCGTTCGCACCGAGTCGCTGGCGCTGGGCTCAGCCTCCTTTACGCCGCTTCAGGTCGCCCGCGGATACTCGGTGATGGCCAACGGCGGCTTCCTGGTTGACCCGTACTTCATCAGCAAAATCGAGAACGACCAGGGCGGCGTGCTGTTTGAAGCGAAGCCGAAAATTGCCTGCCCTGAATGTGATATTCCGGTTATTTACGGCAACACGCCGAAATCCGAGGTGCTCGAAAACAAGGACATGGAAGACCCTGCCGTTTCTCAGGAGCAGCCAAATATCGTCTTGCCGCAGCCGCAGCTGGAGCAGGCTAACCAGTCGCTGGTGGCGCAAACCGGCGCGCAGGAGTACGCCCCGCATGTGATCAACACGCCGCTGGCGTTCCTGATCAAGAGCGCGCTGAACACCAACATCTTCGGTGAACCCGGCTGGCAGGGTACCGGCTGGCGAGCAGGGCGCGATCTGCAGCGCCATGATATCGGCGGTAAAACCGGGACAACTAACAGCTCGAAGGATGCGTGGTTCTCCGGCTATGGGCCGGGCGTGGTGACGTCAGTCTGGATCGGTTTCGACGATCATCGCCGTGATTTAGGCCGTACCACGGCATCCGGCGCGATTAAAGATCAGATTTCCGGCTACGAAGGCGGCGCCAAAAGCGCGCAGCCGGCCTGGGATGCCTACATGAAATCCGTTCTTGAAGGCGTGCCGGAGCAGCCGCTGACGCCGCCACCGGGCGTGGTGACGGTCAATATTGACCGCAGCACCGGCCAGCTCGCTAACGGCGGTAATAGCCGTGCCGAGTATTTCATCGAAGGTACGCAGCCAACCACACAGGCGGTGCATGAGGTGGGTACAGAGATTATTGATAACGGCGAGACGCACGAGCTGTTTTAAGCATAAAAATGCCCGGTAAAAACCGGGCAAAGAATTGCAGGCCGGGTAAGGCGAAGCCGCCACCCGGCTTTTTTATGGCCTACAGCCGCCCTTGCCCCTTCAGCCACTCGCGAACCAGGAACAGCGCGCTCACGTTGCGAGCCTCGTTAAAGTCAGGGTCTTCAAGCAGATCCATCAGATGCGCCAGCGGCCAGCGAACCTGCGGCAGCGGCTCTGGCTCATCTCCCTCCAGCGATTCAGGATAGAGATCTTCAGCCACCACAATGTTCATTTTGCTGGAAAAATAGGACGGCGCCATGCTCAGCTTTTTCAGGAACGACAGTTCGTTCGCGCCAAAACCCACCTCTTCTTTCAGCTCGCGGTTTGCTGCTTCAAAGACCGTTTCACCCGGATCGATGAGCCCTTTCGAGAACCCAAGCTCGTAAGATTCCGTCCCCACGGCGTATTCGCGGATCAAAATCAGATGATCGTCGACGATAGGGACAATCATCACCGCTTCGCGCGAAGAGGGGCGCATACGCTCATAAACACGACGCACACCGTTGCTGAACTCCAGATCCACACTCTCGACGTTAAACAGGCGCGATTTGGCGACAGTTTCAACGTGCAGAATGGTGGGTTTTTGTAGTGGTTTGCTCATCTTGATGGGGTCTTAGCAGTGTGAACTGGCGTTATTGTGCGATATGCCGCACGGTTTCGGCAATGTCAATTGTTCTTTATTTACATTTATGCAACGCAGCAGGGATCAATCCTCAATTCAAAACAAATGTCAAGAGGTTGAAATGTTTCCAGGAATTTGCTGATATCGCGCCATGACAGGCTTTGCTATCATCACCGGTCACTGGGATGCGCTTTAGAATGCTCAAGTTCGACTCCATACTTGCCGATAGCCAGCCACAGACTCTCATTCAATGTAAAGGTGCTACTGACTACACCTGTAAGATAAGTAAGATGGGGAAAGCATGAGCACCATTTTGATTGTTCTCGCTGCTATGCTGGTCAGCGCATTGATTGCAGGGTGGCTGTACAGGCGACGCATACAGCGCCGTTACCGGCTGCCCTTTTTAAATGCCTTCGCGGGTGCGACAACGCGTAAACTCACGCAAGACGAGCGCGATGCAGTTGAAAACTATCTCGAAACGCTGAACCGTTCTCAGTTAACGCCTGGGCCGACGGGAGCCACGACTGCACCTGTCGCGCTTAAGCTTAACGCGCAAAGTGACACCGTGCTCTGCGTGACGCGCTCCATCACGCGCTACGGCATTACGACTGACGACCCCAACAAGTGGCGCTACTACCTGGATTCGGTTGAGGTGCATCTGCCTCCGTCCTGGGAGCAGTACATTAACGACGAAAACAGCGTTGAGCTAATTCACACCGATTCGCTGCCGCTGGTAATCTCGCTCAACGGCCATACCCTGAATGACTATCTTCACGAAGCCCCGCGCTTTGCGCTGGAACGCGCGAGTTCAACGCAGGCCTCTATTCGTGGTGAAGAGACCGAGCAGATTGAGCTGCTGAATATTCGTCAGGAGACGCATGAAGAGTATGCCCTGAGCCGTCCGGACGGTATTCGTGAAGCCATCCTGATCGTTGCCGCTTTCCTGCTCTTTTTTGTCTGCCTGCTGACGCCGGACGTCTTTGTCCCATGGCTGGCGGGTGGCGCGGTGTTGCTTCTTGCGGCCGGGCTGTGGGGGCTCTTTGCCCCGCCGGCCAAAACCTCGCTGCGGGAGATCCACTGCCTGCGCGGCACGCCAAAGCGCTGGGGCCTGTTCGGTGAGAACGATCAGGAGCATCTCAACAATATCTCACTCGGGATCATTGACCTGATCTACCCGCGCCACTGGCAACCGTGGATTGCGCAGGATTTAGGGCAGAAAACCGATATTGATATCTATCTTGACCGCCACGTTGTGCGACAGGGGCGCTTCCTGTCTCTGCATGATGAAGTGAAAAATTTCCCGCTTCAGCACTGGCTCCGCAGCACGGTCATCGCCGCTGGCGCCGGGCTGGTGTTTATCATGCTGCTGCTTTTCGTGCCGCTGGATATGCCCATCAAATTTACCCTGTCGTGGATCAAAGGCGCGCAGACCATCGAGGCGACCAGCGTCAACCAGCTCGATGAAGCGGGTGTACGGGTGGGCGATACGCTGCGCCTGAAAGGCACCGGAATGTGTAATATCCATACCCCGGGGGCGTGGAACACGCGCCAGAATTCACCGTTCACGCCGTTCGACTGTTCGCAAATTATCTGGAACGACGCCCCGCCGCTGCCGCTGCCGGAATCCGAAGTGGTGAATAAAGCCACGGCGCTGACCCAGACGGTCAACCGCCAGCTGCACCCGAAACCGGACGATGATTCACGCGTCAGCCCCGCGCTGCGTTCCGCCATCCAGAAATCAGGCATGATTCTGCTGGATGATTTTGGCGACATTGTCCTGAAAACCCAGGACTTATGCTCCTCGCAGGATGAGTGCATACGCCTCAAGAACGCGCTGGTTAACCTCGGGAACAGTAAAGACTGGGACTCGCTGGTGAAACGCGCCGAGGCGGGACGACTGGATGGCGTCAACGTGCTGCTGCGTCCGGTCAGCGCGGAATCGCTTGATAACCTGGTCGCCACCTCGACATCGCCGTTTATGATGCGCGAAACCACCCGGGCGGCTCAGGCGCTCAACAGTCCGGCACCGGGCGGCTTTGTGATTGCCAGCGATGAAGGCAGCGACCTGGTCGATCAGCCTTACCCACAGGTAGCGCTTTATGACTACCCGGCCCAGGAGCAGTGGAGCCAGTTCCAGCGTCTGGCGCAGATGCTGATGCAAACGCCGTTCAGTGCCGAAGGGATTGTCACAAGCATCTACACCGACGCCAACGGCACGCGCCATATCGGCCTGCACCGGATGCCGGACAGCGCAGGATTGTGGCGTTACATTGGCACCTCTCTGCTGATGATCGCCATGCTGATCGCTATTTTCTGGAACGGTTTTATGGCCCTGCGCCGCTACCAGCGCTCCCGCACGCGTCTGGCGGAGATCCAGCAATATTATGAGAATTGCCTCAATCCTAAGCTGATCCCCTCCTCTGAGAGCCTGATCTGATAACGTCGTTGCGCGGCAAGATGTGCTACCCTGTCGCGCACGTTTCTTCTGGCTGGAGTTCCCCCCTATGCATCTTGATATCGACTGGCAGCAGGTCGACACCGTTCTGCTGGATATGGACGGCACGCTGCTCGATCTCGCCTTTGATAACTATTTCTGGCAAAAGCTGGTGCCGGAAACCTATGGTGAGCAGCAGGGTATCTCCCCGGCAGAAGCGCAGGCGTTCATTCGTTCGCAATATAGCGCGGTGCAACATACGCTAAACTGGTACTGTCTGGACTACTGGAGCGAGCGCCTCGGTTTGGATATTTGTGCCATGACCACTGCCCAGGGACCACGCGCCGTGCTGCGCGAAGATACGGTTCCCTTCCTGGACGCGCTGAAAGCAAGCGGCAAGCGCCGTATTTTGCTGACTAACGCGCATCCACATAACCTGGCCGTGAAGCTGGAGCATACGGGACTGGCGTCGCACCTTGATTTATTACTTTCCACCCACACATTTGGTTATCCGAAAGAGGATCAGCGGTTGTGGCATGCGGTGAAGGAAGAGACCGGCCTGCAGCCGGAGCGCACGCTGTTCATTGACGACAGCGAGCCTATTCTGGATTCTGCGGCAACGTTTGGCATTCGCTACTGTCTGGGTGTCACTAATCCTGACTCTGGCCTGGCTGAAAAAAGCTATCTGCGCCATCCGGGACTGAACGACTACCGCCAGATGATCCCCTCACTGACCGTGAAGGAGACGCCATGAAAGAAAAGCCCTCAGATGGGGTAAGACTGGATAAATGGCTGTGGGCAGCCCGTTTTTATAAAACGCGCGCCCTTGCCCGTGAAATGGTTGACGGCGGTAAAGTGCATTACAACGGCCAGCGCAGCAAGCCGAGCAAGCTGGTTGAGCTGAACGCCACCTTAACGCTGCGCCAGGGCAACGACGAACGTACGGTAGTGATTAAAGCCATTACCGAACAGCGGCGGCCCGCATCGGAAGCCGTACTGCTTTACGAAGAGACGGCTGAAAGCGTTGAAAAGCGCGAGAAGACCGCGCTGGCGCGCAAAATGAATGCGCTGACCATGCCCCACCCGGACCGGCGACCGGATAAAAAAGAGCGCCGCGATCTGATGAAATTTAAACACGGTGAGAGCGAGTAACCCTCACCCGCACGAGAGATGAAAATGGCCCAACACGACCAATTACACCGCTATCTGTTTGAACAATTCGCCGTGCGCGGCGAGCTGGTCACCGTATCCGAAACCTGGAAACAGATTCTGGAAAACCACAACTACCCGCTGCCGGTGAAGACCCTGTTGGGCGAACTGCTGGTTGCCACCAGCCTGCTGACCGCAACGCTGAAGTTTGCCGGTGATATCACCGTGCAGCTGCAGGGTGACGGCCCGATGACGCTGGCGGTGATCAACGGCAATAACCAGCAGCAGATGCGCGGCGTAGCGCGCGTTCAGGGCGACGTTCCTGAAAATGCTGATCTCAAAACGCTGGTGGGCAATGGCTACCTGGTGATCACCATCTCCCCGGAGGAAGGTGAACGCTATCAGGGCGTGGTCGGTCTGGAAGGCGATACCCTGGCAGCCTGCCTGGAAGATTACTTCATGCGCTCCGAACAGCTGCCGACGCGTCTGTTCATCCGTACCGGTGAAGTGGACGGCCAGCCTGCTGCGGGCGGCATGCTGCTGCAGGTTCTGCCAGCGCAGGACGCGCAGACCAATGACTTTGAGCATCTGGCGACGCTGACCGAAACCATCAAGGCGGAAGAGCTGTTCAACCTGTCGGCGACCGACGTGCTGTGGCGTCTGTACCACGAAGAAGAAGTGACCGTGTACGATCCGCAGTCCGTGGAGTTTAAGTGCACCTGCTCGCGCGAGCGCTGCGCTGGCGCACTGAAAACTCTGCCGGATGAAGAGATCGACAGCATCATGGCTGAAGACGGCGAAATTGATATGCACTGTGACTACTGCGGTACGCACTACGTGTTCAATTCAATGGATATCGCTGAAATCCGCAATAACGCCTCTCCGGCGGATCCGCAGGTTCATTAATACGCTACCCCTCACCCTGCCCTTTCCCCTTTGCGGAGAGGGTTAGGGTGAGGGGCAAAAATCCCCCAAAAGCTGAATCGTTTTCCCTATGTAACTCTTACGTAATTTTCTTACATGTATGCGATTACATTCACATTCTCTCCGATAAAATCACCACCTCTTAACCTTTTCGGAACATTTTCCCCAACCAAAAAGCGATTCCTGCGATAATCCGCCTGCACTGTGACTGGAGTCGCAGCGTTTTCCGTTAGTAAGGGTTTTATCCAGATGCACAAATCTATGAGCCCCGTCGCGGTTAACATCCCCAGAAAAACCCTACAATTTCAGGCAGTACATATTGGCTAAGGAGCAGTGATATGCGTGTTACTGGTTTAACCCCGCAAGATCTCAAGGCTTATGGTATTCACGACGTCCAGGAAATCGTCTACAACCCCGATTACGATACGCTGTATCAGGAAGAGCTCAATCCAGCACTGGAAGGATACGAGCGCGGTGTGTTGACGAACCTTGGTGCTATCGCCGTCGATACCGGTATTTTTACCGGTCGTTCGCCGAAAGATAAGTATATCGTCCGAGACGAAACTACCCGCGATACGCTGTGGTGGGCTGACAAGGGCAAAGGGAAGAACGACAACAAACCGCTCTCCCCGGAAACCTGGCAGCATCTGAAAGGGCTCGTCACCCATCAACTTTCCGGTAAGCGTCTGTTCATTGTCGACGCTTTCTGCGGCGCTAACGCCGACACCCGCCTTTCCGTGCGTTTCATTACCGAAGTGGCCTGGCAGGCGCATTTCGTTAAGAATATGTTTATTCGTCCGACCGACGAAGAGCTGCAGGACTTCACACCTGACTTCATCGTGATGAACGGTGCGAAATGCACTAACCCACAGTGGAAAGAGCAGGGACTGAACTCCGAAAACTTCATTGCCTTCAACCTGACCGAACGTATTCAGCTGATCGGCGGTACCTGGTATGGCGGCGAAATGAAGAAAGGGATGTTCTCGGTTATGAACTACCTGCTGCCGCTGCGCGGTATTGCCTCTATGCACTGCTCGGCGAACGTCGGCGAGAAAGGCGACGTAGCGGTGTTCTTCGGTCTTTCCGGCACCGGGAAAACCACGCTCTCCACCGATCCAAAACGCCGTCTGATTGGCGATGACGAACACGGCTGGGACGATGACGGGGTGTTTAACTTCGAAGGCGGCTGCTACGCGAAGACCATTCGCCTGTCTGAAGAGGCCGAGCCGGATATCTTCCACGCGATTCGCCGCGACGCGCTGCTGGAAAACGTCACCGTGCGTGCCGACGGCTCTATCGACTTCGACGATGCGTCAAAAACCGAAAACACCCGCGTCTCTTACCCGATCTACCACATCGACAACATCGTGAAGCCGGTGTCAAAAGCGGGCCATGCCACGAAGGTGATTTTCCTGACGGCGGATGCGTTCGGCGTGCTGCCACCGGTTTCCCGCCTGACCGCCAGCCAGACGCAGTACCACTTCCTCTCTGGCTTTACCGCCAAGCTGGCGGGTACCGAGCGTGGCGTCACGGAGCCAACCCCAACCTTCTCCGCCTGCTTCGGTGCGGCATTCCTGTCGCTGCACCCGACGCAATACGCTGAGGTGCTGGTGAAACGCATGCAGGCATCCGGCGCGCAGGCCTACCTGGTGAATACCGGCTGGAACGGTACCGGCAAGCGTATCTCCATCAAAGATACCCGCGCCATTATCGACGCCATTCTGGATGGTTCTCTGGATAACGCCGAAACCTTCACGCTGCCGATGTTCGATCTGGCCATTCCGACGGAACTGCCGGGTGTGGACACGCGTATCCTCGACCCGCGCAATACCTACGGATCGCCGGAACAGTGGCGCGAGAAGGCGGAATCGCTGGCGAAGCTGTTTATCGAGAACTTCGAGAAGTACACCGATACCCCGGCGGGTGCTGCGCTGGTGAGTGCGGGTCCGAAGCTGTAGGTAAAAGCAAAAAGGCAACGAAAGTTGCCTTTTTTAATGTTTTCTCCCTCTCCCCGTGGGAGAGGGCCGGGGTGAGGGCATCAGACCGCACTATCCCTCTTTCACCTGCCCCCGCGTCACCGGAACCGGCAACCAGGCGCGAATGCTCAACCCGCCCCGCTCGCTGGTACCAATCTCCAGCAATCCGTTATGGTTATCCACAATACGCTGCACAATCGCCAGGCCTAAGCCCGTACCGCTGGTGCTGCGCGCGCTATCGCCGCGCACAAATGGCTGGAACAGATGCTTACGCTGCTCGGGCTTAATGCCCGGGCCGTCGTCTTCCACCTGGAACCAGGCGCGGTTGAGTTCAGACCCGCTGCTAACCTTAATCCAGCCGTTACCGTAGCGCGCCGCGTTAACCACCATATTGGCCACCGCACGCTTAATGGAAAGCGGGTGCATACGAACCTGAATTTCACCGTCCTGAAGGTCAGTATCAATTTCACGCTCATAACCACTTTCTGCGGCCACCACTTCGCCCAGCACCGCGTTCAGATCGGCCATTTCCATCGGCATCTCCTGACCGGTGCGCAGGTAGTCGATGAACTGCTCGATGATGGCGTTACACTCTTCGATGTCCTTGTTAATAGACTCGGCGAGATAACCGTCCTCTTCACCCATCATCTCCGTCGCCAGACGAATACGCGTTAGCGGGGTGCGCAGGTCATGACTGACGCCGGCCATCAGCAGCGTACGGTCATCCGCCAGCTGCTTAACGCCTGCCGCCATGTGGTTAAACGCGCGCGTTACTGAACGCACTTCAGAGGCACCATATTCGCGCAGTGGAGGAGGAATAATGCCTTTACCGACCTGGAGCGCCGCGTGCTCCAGGTCGACCAGCGGTCGGTTCTGGATACGGATAAACAGCCACGCGCCGCCTATCGCCAGCAGCATAATGGCAAGGGTGTAGCGGAACAGCGGCGAGAAATCGCCCTGATGGATTTCAGTCAGCGGAACGCGTACCCAGATGTTGGGTGACAGCCAGGTTTTCAGCCAGACGACGGGCGAGCTTTTGTTGACCTCAACGCGCACTTCCGTCGGGCCACCCAGCTGTTGCGCCATCTGCTGGCTGAGGAATTCATAGTGCTGCGCCCAGCGCAGGCCAGCATCTTCCGCCGCTTCATTGGAGTAAAGCGAAATGCCCAGTTCACGGTAGATTTCACGGCGAAATGCCGGGGGAACAACCAGCTGCGTGCCGTCCTCCAGCTGCAGCTTATCGGTCATCAGCATACGCACTTCGTAGGCCAGGACCTTATTAAACTGCTGGAGGCTCGGCAGAATCGCAAAGTTCAACACCACCAGGTAGGTCGTCACCAGGCTGACGAACAGCAGGGTGACGATCAGTAAGAGGGTGCGGGCAAACGAGCTTCGCGGCGAGAAGCGCATTCGCCTCATGCTTTAGAGCCGTCCGGAACGAACACGTAGCCCAGACCCCATACGGTCTGAATATAACGAGGATGCGCCGGATCTTCTTCCACCATGCGGCGCAGGCGGGAGATCTGCACGTCGATGGAGCGTTCCATTGCGGAGTATTCGCGACCGCGCGCCAGGTTCATCAGCTTGTCGCGGGAAAGCGGCTCGCGCGGATGGCTGACCAGCGCTTTCAGTACGGCAAACTCGCCGCTGGTGAGCGGCATTGGCTCATCTTCACGGAACATCTCGCGCGTGCCGAGGTTCAGCTTGAACTTGCCGAAGGCAATGACGGCTTCTTCCTGGGACGGCGCGCCCGGCAGTTCATTCGCCTGACGGCGCAGCACGGCACGAATACGCGCCAGCAGCTCGCGCGGGTTAAACGGTTTTGGAATGTAGTCGTCGGCGCCGATTTCGAGGCCCACGATACGGTCAACTTCTTCGCCCTTCGCCGTCACCATGATGATCGGCATCGGGTTGCTCTGGCTGCGCAGACGGCGGCAGATAGAAAGCCCGTCTTCACCCGGCAGCATCAGGTCGAGAACCATCAGATGGAAAGATTCGCGGGTCAGCAGACGGTCCATCTGCTCAGCGTTCGCGACGCTACGAACCTGGAAGCCCTGCTCGGTCAGATAACGCTCAAGCAGCGCGCGCAGGCGCATGTCGTCATCCACGACCAGAATTTTGTAGTTTTCTTGCATTGTGTGTACTCCCAAAGGTTCGGATAGTCTTTGTAACAGCGTATTCTAAAAAAGTGCACGTATTCGACCAGTTAATTCTGGTATAAATTCTAGTCGAAATTGTTACAAAGCATATTTAACAGCAGCTTATCTGTTCATTTCATCACATAAATCATTATTAATCCTGTCTGTTACACTGTGTGGTACGTATTGTGCGCAAAACAGAGAACCGGCAGCAAAGGCAGCACCATGAAAACGCCCCTGATCACCCGCGAAGGGTACGAAAAGCTCAAAAAAGAGATGGATTACCTGTGGCGCGAAGAGCGTCCTGAAGTAACCAAAAAGGTGACCTGGGCGGCCAGCCTGGGCGATCGCAGCGAAAATGCTGATTATCAGTACAACAAGAAGCGGCTGCGTGAAATTGACCGCCGGGTACGCTATCTGACGAAGTGTCTTGAGAATCTAAAAATCGTCGATTACTCCCCGCAGCAGGAGGGCAAAGTGTTCTTCGGCGCGTGGGTGGAGATTGAAAACGACGATGGTAACACCCTGCGTTTTCGCATCGTCGGTTACGATGAAATTTTTGGTCGTAAAGATTACATTTCTATCGACTCCCCGATGGCCCGCGCGCTGCTGAAAAAGGAAGTGGGCGATTTAGCCGTCGTTCAGACCCCAGCCGGTGAAGCCAGCTGGTACGTCAATGAGATCGTCTACGTAAAATAGTCCGAGAGCGCCCTCCCCGGCTGGCATTTTGCCGTGTCAGCCCGTATAACTATCCCCTGATTTTTGACCCACAAGATGATAAAGCCATGATGAAAGATTCGCTCTGCCGCATTATTGCGGGTGAACTTCAGGCCAGAGCCGAACAGGTAGAAGCTGCCGTTCGCCTGCTTGATGAAGGGAACACCGTGCCGTTTATTGCACGTTATCGTAAGGAAGTCACAGGCGGTCTGGATGACACGCAGCTGCGTAACCTGGAGACCCGCCTGGGCTATCTGCGCGAGCTGGAAGAACGTCGTCAGGCGATCCTCAAATCCATCGGCGAACAGGGCAAGCTGACCAGCGAGCTGGAAAGCGCCATTAACGGCACCCTGAGCAAAACCGAACTCGAAGATCTCTATCTGCCGTACAAACCGAAGCGCCGTACCCGCGGGCAGATTGCGATTGAGGCGGGCCTTGAGCCGCTGGCAGAGCTGCTGTGGAATGAGCCATCTCACGCCCCGGAAACCGAAGCGGCGAAATTCGTCGACGCCGACAAAGGTGTCGCTGACACCAAGGCCGCTCTGGACGGCGCGCGCTACATCCTGATGGAGCGCTTCGCGGAAGACGCCGCCCTGCTGGCCAAAGTGCGTGATTATTTGTGGAAGAACGCGCATATCGTCTCTACCGTCGTCGCGGGCAAAGAGGAAGAAGGCGCGAAGTTCCGCGACTACTTCGATCACCACGAACCGATTTCGACCACCCCGTCTCACCGCGCGCTGGCGATGTTCCGCGGCCGCAACGAAGGCGTGCTCCAGCTCTCCCTGAACGCCGACCCGCAGTTTGACGAGCCGCCGAAAGAGAGCCACTGCGAGCAGATTATCATCGACCATCTCGGCCTGCGCCTGAACAACGCCCCGGCGGACAGCTGGCGCAAAGGCGTGGTGAGCTGGACCTGGCGCATCAAGGTGCTGATGCACCTGGAAACCGAGCTGATGGGCACCGTGCGCGAGCGAGCGGAAGACGAAGCGATCAACGTCTTCGCCCGTAACCTGCATGACCTGCTGATGGCCGCTCCTGCGGGCCTGCGCGCCACCATGGGGCTCGATCCGGGCCTGCGTACCGGCGTGAAGGTGGCGGTCGTTGACGGCACCGGCAAGCTGGTCGCCACCGATACCATTTACCCGCACACCGGCCAGGCAGCGAAAGCCGCCGTCGTGGTGGCGGCGCTGTGCGAGAAGTACAACGTGGAGCTGGTTGCCATCGGTAACGGCACCGCATCACGCGAAACCGAGCGTTTCTACCTCGACGTGCAGAAGCAGTTCCCGAAAGTGACGGCACAGAAAGTGATCGTCAGCGAAGCGGGCGCATCGGTCTATTCCGCCTCTGAGCTGGCGGCGCAGGAATTCCCTGACCTGGACGTTTCCCTGCGCGGCGCGGTCTCCATCGCCCGTCGTCTGCAGGATCCGCTGGCGGAGCTGGTGAAGATCGATCCGAAATCCATCGGCGTGGGCCAGTATCAGCACGACGTGAGCCAGACGCAGCTGGCGCGCAAGCTGGACGCGGTCGTGGAAGACTGCGTAAACGCCGTCGGCGTGGACCTGAACACCGCTTCCGTTCCTCTGCTGACCCGCGTGGCGGGCTTAACCCGCATGATGGCGCAAAACATCGTCGCCTGGCGCGATGAGAATGGCCAGTTCCAGAACCGTCAGCAGCTGCTGAAAGTAAGCCGCCTGGGGCCGAAAGCGTTTGAGCAGTGCGCGGGCTTCCTGCGCATCAACCACGGCGATAACCCGTTGGATGCCTCTACCGTTCACCCGGAAGCGTATCCAGTGGTGGAACGCATCCTGGCCGCCACCCAGCAGGCGCTGAAGGATCTCATGGGCGACAGTAGCGCTCTGCGTAACCTGAAAGCCGTTGATTTCACCGACGACAAATTTGGCGTGCCAACCGTCACCGATATCATTAAAGAGCTGGAAAAACCGGGCCGCGATCCGCGTCCTGAGTTCAAAACGGCGACCTTTGCTGACGGCATCGAGACCATGAACGATCTCCTGCCGGGCATGGTGCTGGAAGGCGCGGTGACCAACGTCACCAACTTCGGCGCGTTTGTGGATATCGGCGTGCACCAGGACGGTCTGGTGCATATCTCTTCCCTTGCCGACAAGTTCGTTGAAGACCCGCACACCGTGGTCAAAGCGGGCGACATCGTGAAGGTGAAAGTGCTGGAGGTGGATCTGCAGCGCAAGCGTATCGCCCTGACCATGCGTCTGGATGAGCAGCCGGGCGACACCAGCGCGCGCCGTGGCGGCAACGGCGGAGGCCGCGAGCAGCAGCGTCCGGCCACGAAAGCCACAAAACCGCGCGGGCGTGACGCGCAGCCTGCGGGCAACAGCGCGATGATGGACGCGCTGGCGGCGGCGATGGGTAAGAAACGCTAAGGTAACCCCCCCTCACCCTAACCCTCTCCCCAAAAGGGAGAGGGCCGGGATGAGGGGAATAAAACCCTCCCAAAATATATGAAACCGATTGCACACCCATATTTAAACCGCTATTTATCACTCCATTAACAAATACGCTTTTTATTCCTTCCCGGGTAATTCTGCAAATATTGAGCAAGGTCAATCAGACCGCAAATTAATACGATTAACAACATCCCGTCACATTTTTATTATTGCTGATAAAAACTATTCTCATTATCATCGCAGTGTAGATTATTTAACCTCTCGTGGAATCAGGCATTATGCAATTCACTCCAGACAGTGCATGGAAAATTACCGGTTTTACCCGCGAAATTAGCCCGGCCTATCGGCAGAAGCTGCTGTCACTTGGCATGCTGCCCGGCTCATCATTCCAGGTCGTGCGTGTGGCGCCGTTGGGCGATCCTGTTCATATCGAAACCCGGCGCGTAAATCTGGTTCTGCGCAAAAAAGACCTCGCATTAATAGAAGTTGAATCTTTATCCCGTTAACAAGCCAGCGGTTTCGGTGGGTCTAATACAATGAAAAAATTAACTATTGGCTTAATTGGCAATCCTAATTCCGGCAAGACAACCTTATTTAATCAGTTAACCGGCGCGCGCCAGCGCGTGGGAAATTGGGCAGGCGTAACGGTTGAACGTAAAGAAGGCCAGTTCACGACAACGGACAATCAGGTCACCCTGGTTGACCTTCCCGGCACCTACTCCTTAACCACGATTTCATCCCAGACTTCGCTCGATGAGCAAATTGCCTGCCACTACATTCTTGGCGGCGACGCGGATCTGCTGATCAACGTGGTCGACGCTTCGAACCTCGAGCGAAACCTTTACCTGACGCTACAGCTGCTGGAGCTGGGGATCCCCTGCATCGTGGCGCTCAACATGCTCGACATTGCGGAAAAACAAAAGCTGCGCATCGACGTCGATGCGCTCTCCGCGCGCCTGGGCTGTCCGGTGGTTCCGCTGGTCTCGACCCGCGCTCGCGGTATCGACGCCCTTAAGCTGGCGATTGACCGCCACGCGGGAAACCGCGACGTTGAGCTGGTGCACTACGCCCAGCCGCTGCTGCGCGAAGCCGAACGGCTGGCGCAGGAGATGGACAGCAGCATGCCTGCAAAACAGCGCCTGTGGCTCGGCCTGCAGATGCTGGAAGGGGATATCTACAGCCGCGCCTATGCCGGACATGCGGCGGATAAGCTGGACGTGGCCCTCGCCCGTCTCAGCGACGAGCTGGACGATCCGGCGCTGCACATCGCCGATGCGCGTTATCAGGCCATTGCGTCAATTTGCGACGTGGTCAGCAACGCTCTTACCGCAGAGCCCAGCCGCTTCACGGCGGCGGTGGATAAGATTGTGCTCAACCGCTTCCTCGGTTTGCCCATCTTCCTGCTGGTGATGTACGTGATGTTCCTGCTCGCGATTAACATCGGTGGCGCGCTGCAGCCGATTTTTGATGCCGGTTCTGTCGCGGTCTTCGTACACGGTATTCAGTGGGTAGGTTACACCCTGCACTTCCCGGAATGGCTGACCATCTTCCTTGCCCAGGGGATTGGCGGCGGTATCAACACCGTGCTGCCGCTGGTACCGCAGATCGGCATGATGTATCTGTTCCTCTCGTTCCTCGAAGATTCCGGCTACATGGCGCGCGCCGCCTTCGTGATGGACCGCCTGATGCAGGCGCTGGGCCTGCCGGGCAAATCGTTCGTCCCGCTGATCGTCGGCTTCGGCTGTAACGTGCCGTCGGTAATGGGCGCGCGCACCCTGGATGCACCGCGTGAACGACTGATGACCATTATGATGGCGCCGTTTATGTCCTGCGGCGCGCGTCTGGCAATCTTTGCCGTCTTCGCGGCAGCCTTCTTTGGCCAGCAGGGCGCGCTGGCGGTCTTCTCGCTGTACGTGCTGGGCATCGTGATGGCGATCCTGACCGGCTTAATGCTCAAGCACACCATCATGCGCGGTGAAGCGTCACCGTTTGTAATGGAGCTTCCGGTCTATCACGTCCCGCATCTGAAAAGCCTGGCGATCCAGACCTGGCAGCGCCTGAAAGGCTTTGTACTGCGCGCCGGTAAGGTGATTGTTATTGTCAGTATTTTCCTGAGCGCGCTGAACAGCTTCACCCTCACCGGTCAGGCGGCAGATAACATCAACGACTCTGCCCTCGCCTCCGTCAGCCGCGTCATCACGCCGGTCTTCAAACCGATTGGCGTACAGGAGGATAACTGGCAGGCGACCGTGGGCCTGTTCACCGGTGCGATGGCGAAAGAGGTGGTCGTCGGGACTCTGAACACGCTCTACACCGCAGAGAACATTCAGGAGCAGGAATTTAACCCGGCGGAGTTTCACCTCGGTGACGAACTGCTGGCTGCCGTAGAGGAGACCTGGCAGAGCCTGAAAGACACCTTCAGCCTGAGCGTGCTGGCTAACCCGATTGAGGCCAGCAAAGGCGACGGCGAAATGGCGACCGGTGCCATGGGCGTGATGGGCGAGAAGTTTGGCAGCGCGTCCGCAGCCTACAGCTACCTGATCTTCGTTCTGCTCTATATTCCGTGCATCTCAGTGATGGGGGCGATTGCCCGTGAGTCCAGCCGCGGCTGGATGGGCTTCTCCATTCTGTGGGGGCTGAATATCGCCTACTCGCTGGCGACGCTGTTTTACCAGACCGTTAACTTCAGCCAGCATCCGCGCTACAGCCTGGTCAGCATCCTGGCGGTCATCCTGTTTAACGTGATTGTGATTGGCCTGCTGCGCCGGGCGCGAAGCCGCGTTGATATCAACCTGCTGGCGACGCGTAAAACCCCGGCCACCTGCTGCAACAGCCCGGCTGGCGATTGTCATTAAGGGGAAAAACAGATGGCATCGTTGATTCAGGTTCGTGACTTACTGGCATTGCAGGGACGCATGGAGGCAAAACAGCTCAGCCTTAGCCTGCATACGCCGCAGCCGATGATCGATGCCATGCTGGAGCGCCTGGAAGCCATGGGTAAAGCCGTGCGGATTCAGGAAGAAGCGGAGGGTTGCCTCTCCGGCAGTTGTAAAAGCTGTCCGGAAGGAAAGGCCTGTCTAAGGGAGTGGTGGGCACTGCGCTAATAAAGCCGGGCATTGCTGCCCGGTTTTATCGTATTACTTATAGACGTCCGCAGTAGCGCGTACGTTTTTGGTCTGTTTTTCTGCGCTGGTGACGACGAAGTATGTCCCGCCCAGCTCATCCGCTTTCTTCGACAGCTCTTTTCTTGCATCCATCGGCGCGGTGGTGTCAGACGTAGAAATCTCACCAATTTTCGTCAAATTCATCCCGGCAACTTTATCTTTTTCCAGCTCTTTTGCCGCAAAAACGCCAAATGAAAGTGACCCAATAACCAGAGAAGTGACAATACCTGTAACAAGTTTCATAGCCTGACTCTCCATAGGATTGTTGTTTTGATCATCGTAGGCAGAACAACCGCAACGACATCTGGAGTATGGTTGCGGTGTGTAACTTTTTCCAGATTGGATAGAAAATAATCAGTCTAAACGTTGACTTAACGCAACCAACGCTGAACAAAATTCCTTCGGATGAGAGATAAACGGCGCATGCGCGGCTTTTGCTATGACCTGTGATTCGCTGTCCGGCCAGAGGGAATCCAGAAGTGGGACCACTTTGCGCGGCACCAGCCCGTCGAGATAGCCATAGATGCGCAGGTGCGGCATGCTCAGCCCGGCCAGCGGCTCGCGCAGATCGGCCGTTTTCAGGATCTCCAGACCGCCGTTAAGCACCTCAACGTCCGGCATCGGCAGGGAGAGCACCACCTGCTTTAACGCTCTGGCATCCTGACGCGCGGTTTCGGTGCCCATCGTCTGCAAGGCGAGGAATCGCTCGACGGTCCGCTGGAAATCGTCGCTCAGCTGCTGCTGGAAGCCCGCCAGAACGTCAGGTTTGATGCCGGGCCACGCCTCTTTTGCGCTAAAGCATGGCGACGAGGCCACGGTGACCAGCGCCCTAACGCGCTCGGGCCAGGAGAGCGCAATCTGGCTTGCCACCAGCCCGCCCAGACTCCAGCCCAGCCAGATGGCATTTTGCGGCGCGGCGTCTACAACGTGCTGCGCCATTTCATCAAGCGACATCGCGCCAAAGCCACGGCTGCGCCCATAGCCCGGCAGATCTACCAGATGTAATGTAAATTTCGAGGCAAGTTCCTCGCTTATGCAATGCCACACTTCCGCATTCAGGCCCCATCCGTGCAGCAGCACAAGATGGCAATTTCCTGTCCCTACGGTCTGCCACCACAGCGTCTTCATCAGTTACTGTTCTCTTTTTTCACATGGAGGTTGCACATGCTAACAGTGCCTGGCTTGTGCTGGCTATGCAAAATGCCGCTTGCCCTCAGCGCGTGGGGCGTCTGTTCCGTCTGTACGCGTTCGCTGGAAAGGCGTATCACAACCTGCCCGCAATGTGGTTTACCAGCGGCGAACCGCGATTTGCCCTGCGGTCGCTGCCTGAAAAAATCCCCGCCGTGGAGCGCGCTGGTGACCGTGGATGATTATGTTCCGCCGCTGAGCGGGCTTATTCACGCCCTGAAGTTTTCCGGCCAGAGTTCGCTGGCGCAGCCCCTTGCCCGCCTGCTTTTGCTGGCCGTTTTACAGGCGCGACGAACCCGCGCTTTGCCGAAAATCGACATGGTGGTGAATGTCCCCTTATACCGACGCCGACACTGGCGGCGCGGCTATAATCAAAGCGACTTGCTCTGCCGCCCGCTCGCCCGGTGGCTGGGTTGTCGCTACGATGCCAGCGCGCTTACCCGCGTTCATGCCACCGCCATCCAGCATCAGCTCAACGCCCGGCTTCGCAAAAGGAACCTGAAAAACGCCTTTCGCCTTGAATTGCCGGTCCACGGCCTCCATATCGCCATCGTGGATGACGTCGTCACCACAGGCAGTACCGTTGCTGAACTTTCCCGACTGCTTTTGCAAAGCGGCGCCGCGTCGGTTCAGGTATGGTGTCTGTGCCGTACCTTGTAGCCCTTCTTCAATGGGCGTATGATTATACCCAGGTAATTTAGTCAACTATTAGGCCAAAGCTATGATCCGTATTTCCGATTCTGCACAAGCGCACTTTGCCAAACTGCTGGCAAATCAGGAAGAAGGGACGCAGATCCGCGTGTTTGTGATCAATCCAGGCACTCCGAATGCAGAATGTGGTGTCTCTTATTGTCCTCCGGACGCTGTGGAAGCAACTGACACTGCCCTTAAATTTGAACAGCTCACCGCTTACGTCGATGAACTGAGCGCGCCGTATCTTGAAGATGCGGAAATCGACTTTGTCACTGACCAGCTGGGTTCTCAGCTGACCCTGAAAGCGCCAAACGCCAAAATGCGTAAAGTCTCTGACGATGCGCCGCTGATGGAACGCGTTGAGTATCTGCTGCAGTCCCAGATCAACCCACAACTGGCCGGCCACGGCGGTCGTGTTTCCCTGATGGAAATCACGGAAGACGGCCTGGCGATCCTGCAGTTCGGCGGCGGCTGTAACGGTTGCTCCATGGTCGACGTGACCCTGAAAGAAGGGATCGAGAAGCAGTTGCTGAACGAATTCCCGGAACTGAAAGGCGTGCGCGACCTGACAGAGCACCAGCGCGGCGAGCACTCTTACTACTAATTCAGTACCCGTCTGTATTGCCCGGTGGCGCTGCGCTTACCGGGCCTGACTCCCTTGCCTTCCCCCTCTATATGTTGACCTGCGTCTCATAATTCAAATTTTGCCTCACCGGGTGATTCTCAACCACGATATGTTACCCGTATCATTCTCGTGGGCACTCAACACCCTTATAACAGCCGACTAAACTTATCTGTTTCGCAGGCATCAGTATGAGTGCCGTTAACCACTCTGTTCCCAGTTGGGACAACCGGAATTTGTCGTTGAAACAATGACGTTACCCATAACAATTCAAAGGCCAGGTAAATCATGCCATTAGTCATCGTTGCTATCGGTGTTGTGTTATTACTGCTCTTGATGATCCGCTTCAAAATGAACGGATTTATCGCTCTGGTTCTGGTGGCACTTGCAGTCGGTCTGATGCAGGGGATGCCGCTGGTTAAAGTTATCAGCTCTATCAAAGCCGGTGTCGGCGGCACGCTCGGCAGCCTGGCGCTGATCATGGGCTTCGGCGCCATGCTCGGTAAAATGCTGGCGGACTGCGGGGGCGCGCAGCGTATTGCCACCACGCTTATCGAAAAGTTTGGTAAGAAGAACATCCAGTGGGCGGTGGTGTTAACCGGTTTTACCGTCGGTTTCGCGCTGTTCTATGAAGTGGGCTTCGTGCTGATGCTGCCGCTGGTGTTCACCATCGCCGCCGCGGCCAACATCCCGCTGCTGTTCGTGGGTGTGCCAATGGCTGCTGCGCTGTCCGTGACCCACGGCTTCCTGCCGCCGCACCCGGGTCCAACCGCCATCGCCACCATCTTCCACGCCGATATGGGTAAAACCCTGCTGTTCGGTACGATTCTGGCGATCCCGACCGTAATTCTGGCAGGCCCGGTATATGCCCGTTTCCTGAAAGGCATTGATAAGCCTATTCCGGAAGGTCTGTACAGCGCCAAAACCTTCACTGAAGAAGAGATGCCAGGCTTTGGCGTCAGCGTCTGGACCTCGCTGGTACCGGTGATCCTGATGGCAATGCGCGCCGTGGCGGAGATGATCCTGCCGAAAGGCCACGCTTTCCTGGCCGTTGCCGAGTTCCTCGGCGACCCGGTGATGGCAACGCTGATTGCGGTATTGATTGCGATGTTCACCTTCGGCCTGAACCGTGGCCGCTCCATGGATCAGATCAACGACACGCTGACCTCGTCCATCAAAATCATTGCCATGATGCTGCTGATTATCGGCGGTGGCGGTGCGTTCAAGCAGGTGCTGGTCGACAGCGGCGTGGACAAATACATCGCTTCCATGATGCATGAAACCAATATCTCTCCAATCCTGATGGCGTGGTCTATTGCTGCCGTGCTGCGTATCGCGCTGGGTTCTGCAACCGTTGCGGCGATTACAGCGGGCGGTATCGTTGCGCCGCTGATTGCCACCACGGGCGTCAGCCCTGAGCTGATGGTTATTGCGGTAGGCTCCGGCAGCGTGATTTTCTCTCACGTGAACGATCCGGGCTTCTGGCTGTTCAAGGAGTACTTCAACCTGACCATCGGTGAAACCATCAAGTCCTGGTCAATGCTGGAAACCATTATTTCGGTCTGCGGCCTGGTAGGGTGTCTGCTGTTGAATATGGCTCTCTGAATCTCCTGCTCGATCGGTTCCCTCTCCCCTTTGGGGAGAGGGCTAGGGTGAGGGGCAAATTACGACTTCTTACCCACCGCCCTTCTGCGCTTATCCAAATCCTTAATCAGCCTGTTCACCCCGTCATCGGCAAACATCGTCTCAAGCGTTGTGGACAGCTTGCGGCGCCAGTTCTTGTACTGATAGCTGGTGCCCGGAACGTTCACCGGCTCCGCCATATCAATCCAGTCTTCCGGCTGCAGGCCGAGCAAAGCGCTGTTGCTGTCGGCAATATAGCGCTGCAGGCCACGGTTGAGCGTTGGGGTCATTGCCATCAGCGACGCCTTATGTCCGGCACGCTTCGGCAGACAGCCATGCTTGTGCAGAGCGTCCAGCAGCCCCTGCTTCGCCAGCTCGCGGTCCTGATACAGCCCGCGCAGAACCTCTTCATCTGGATAGAGGCCCAGCGTTTTGCCGAGGGTCAGATCGCCGCTTTCCCAGTAGCCTCTGAGCGTAGGAAGATCATGCGTCGTCGCGACTGCCATTGACTGTTCAGGGTACGCTTTCGGCGCGCGGAAGGTTTTCTCATGGTCGTTTTCAAAATAGAGCACTTTGTAGGAATAAACCCCGCTGTCGCGGAGCTTGCTGACAATTTCCACCGGTACGGTACCGAGATCTTCACCGATCACCATGCACTGATGACGTTTACTCTCCAGGGCCAGGATCGACAGCAGATCGTCCACCGGATACTGCACGTACGCCCCGTGATCGGCCGTTTCACCGTACGGGATCCACCACAGGCGCAGCACGGACATCACGTGGTCGATGCGCAGCGCCCCGCAGTTCTGCATGTTCGCGCGCAGCAGGTCGATAAACGGCTCGTAGGCGCGCGCCGCCATCACGTGCGGATCCATCGGCGGCAGGCCCCAGTTCTGACCGAGCGGGCCGAGGATATCCGGCGGCGCGCCGACGGATGCTTTCAGGCAGTAAAGCTCACGGTCACACCAGGTTTCCGCGCCGCCTTCCGCCACGCCCACGGCCAGATCGCGATACAGGCCGATCGGCATCTTATAGCCCTGGCTCACCTGCCAGCAGGCGGCAAACTGGCTGTACGCCAGCCACTGCAGCCACAGGTAGAAGTCCACCTCGTCGACATGATTTTTACAGAAGGCTTTGACTTCAGGGGTATCCACGGTCTGATACGCTTCCGGCCAGACCGGCCAGCCCCAGCGCATTTCGTCCTCTTTCACCTGATACGCGTGCAGCGCATCAAATGCCGCCTGCCAGTAGAGGCTTTCACCTTCCTGCATCACGAACTGGCGGAAGGCCGCCATCTGCTCGTCGTCGCGCTTCGCAAAGCCTTTCCACGCCAGGCGCAGAGCCGCCATTTTCAGCGCGGTCACGGAGGCATAATCTACCCAGTCCGCATCGCGGGCCTGCTTCAGCAGCTGCTGGGTGGTCTCAAGCTTCCACCACGCCTGCGCCTCTTTGCTGTTTTTGAAATCGTCTAACGCGTTAACGTCGATGTAAATCACGTTTAGCCAGCGTCGGGAAGACGGGCTGTACGGGCTCGCGCTTTCCGGGTTGGCCGGATAGAGCGCGTGGATCGGGTTGAGGCCGATAAACGCGCCGCCGCGCTCACCAACAGATGCCAGCATCTTTTTCAGATCGCCAAAATCGCCGATGCCCCAGTTGCTGTCTGAACGCAGCGTATAGAGCTGCACGCAGGCGCCCCACAGCTTTTTGCCTTCGAGCAGCGCCTGCGGCTCATAGCAGCGTTTTGGCGCGACGATCACCCGGCAGTGAAAACGCTGTTCGTCCTGGGTGAGCGTCAGGCTGTGATAGCCCTCCGGCAGCTTTGCCGGAAGGTTTAACGTTTTGCCGCCGGTGGCGTGGCCTTTATGCTGATGCCCCTCTTCGG
Organism: Enterobacter cloacae complex sp. P12RS; assembly: GCF_014895875.1. Taxonomy (NCBI): domain Bacteria; kingdom Pseudomonadati; phylum Pseudomonadota; class Gammaproteobacteria; order Enterobacterales; family Enterobacteriaceae; genus Enterobacter; species Enterobacter cloacae complex sp. P12RS. The sequence continues at coordinate 21,224 of NZ_JADBQO010000006.1, read as the reverse complement.
TGGTGAGCAGCCAGCTAAACTCGCCGCGCCCCTCCACCGCCAGCGGCATCTTTTTGCCTGCGGTAAAGACCTTCACGTTTGGCACCGGAGCAACCGACGCGTTCGCGTCGGTTTTGTGCATGGCATCCAGCAAACGTCTTTTGGTGTCCGCACCAATAGACTGCGGTTTGCCGTGCGCATTGATGTAACTGAGGCTAATTCCCGCCGCCTGCGCGGCACTGTCCAGACGTTTACTCTCCATCGCGCTTCCTTAGCGTTTTGCCTGCCAGATACGGGCCTGATAATCACGGATTGAGCGGTCAGAGCTGAACATGCCGCAGCGCGCGGTGTTCAGAATGCACGCCCGGGTCCACGCCTCCTGGTCGCGGTACAGCACGTCGACCTGTTTCTGCGCTTCAACGTAGGCCGTGAAGTCCGCCATCACCAGGTACGGGTCGCCGCCGTGTTTGTCCATGCTGTGCAGCATCTGGTCAAACGCGTGCTTGTCGCCATCGCTGTATTTGCCGCTTTCCAGCTCCTTCAGCACCGCATCCAGCACTTTGTCTTTTTTACGCCATTTCACCGGGTCGTAGCCTTTGGCCTTGATGGCTTTCACTTCTTCAACAGTATGGCCGAAGATAAAGATGTTCTCTTCACCGACCTTCTCGGCGATTTCGACGTTCGCACCGTCCAGCGTGCCGACGGTCAGCGCGCCGTTCAGCGCCAGCTTCATGTTGCCAGTACCGGACGCTTCTTTCCCTGCGGTCGAGATCTGCTCGGAGATATCCGCCGCCGGGATCAGCATTTCAGCCGCCGAGACGCAGTAATCCGGCAGGAACACGACCTTCAGCTTGTCGCCCACTTTCGGATCGCTGTTGATCGCCGCCGCCACTTTATTGATGGCGAGGATAATGTTTTTCGCCAGGTAGTAGCCCGGCGCCGCCTTCGCACCGAACAGGAACACGCGCGGCACGCGGTCGGCCTGCGGGTTCTCGCGGATCTCTTTGTACAGCGCCAGAATATGCAGCAGGTTCAGGTGCTGACGCTTGTACTCGTGCAGGCGTTTGATCTGGATATCGAAAATCGCGTTCGGGTTGATCTCAATCCCGGTACGCATTTTCACAAACTCCGCCAGGCGAACCTTGTTCTCCAGCTTGATCGCGCGGTACTGCTCGCGGAATTTCGCGTCGTCGGCGTATTTTTCCAGGTTAATCAACTGGTCCAGATCGTTGGCCCACTCTTTCTTCAGGGTCTTATCCAGCAGGCCGGCCAGCAGCGGATTGCACTGCTTGATCCAGCGACGCGGCGTAATGCCGTTGGTCACGTTGTGGAATTTGGTCGGCCACAGCTGGTGATATTCCGGGAACAGATCTTTCACCACCAGATCGGAGTGCAGCGCCGCCACGCCGTTAACGGCAAAGCCGCTCACCACGCACATGTTCGCCATACGCACCTGTTTGTCGTGCACCACCGCCAGCTTCGCCCAGACGGCTTTGTCGCCCGGCCAGGTTTTCTCCACCAGCGTTTTGAACTGGTCGTTAATCTTGTTGATGATCTGCATGTGGCGCGGCAGCAGCGTTTTCACCAGCTTCTCATCCCAGCACTCCAGCGCTTCCGGCATCAGGGTGTGGTTGGTATAGGCGAAGGTGCGGCTGGTGATGGCCCAGGCGTCGTCCCAGCTCAGCTGATGCTCGTCAATCAGCACGCGCAGCAGTTCCGGGATGGCAATAGTCGGGTGCGTATCGTTAAGCTGAATGACTTCGAAGTCCGGCAGCTGCGCCAGCTTGCGGCCCGCCAGGTGATGGCGACGCAGAATGTCCGCCACGGAGCAGGCGCACTGGAAGTACTGCTGCATCAGGCGCAGCTTTTTGCCCGCCAGATGGTTGTCGTTCGGATAAAGCACTTTCGTCAGCTTCTCGGCGTCGATCCCCTGCTGCTCAGCGCGCAGGAAATCGCCGTCGTTGAATTTGGTCAGGTTGAACGGATGCGCGTGCTTCGCCTGCCACAGGCGCAGCGGCTGCGCCACGCCGTTACGGTAGCCGAGCACCGGCAGATCCCAGGCTTCACCGGTAATAGTGAACGCCGGTTCCCAGAGCCCCTGCTTCGTCACTTTCCCGCCGATGCCGACCTGCACGTCCAACTGCGCGTTGTGGTGGAACCACGGGTAGGTATTGCGATGCCAGTCGTCCGGCGCTTCCATCTGGTGGCCGTCGGCAAACGACTGACGGAACAGGCCGTACTGGTAGTTCAGGCCATAGCCAATCGCCGACTGGCCGACCGTTGCCATAGAGTCAAGGAAACAGGCCGCCAGACGCCCCAGTCCGCCGTTGCCCAGCGCCGGGTCGATCTCTTCTTCCAGCAGGTCGGTCAGGTTAATGTCGTGCTCTTTCAGCACATCACCCACCTCCTGATACCAGCCAAGGTTCAGCAGGTTGTTGCCGGTCAGGCGGCCAATCAGGAACTCCATCGAGATATAGTTAACGTGACGCTGGCCTTTGACGGGCTTCGCCACGGGCTGAGCATCCAGCTGCTCTGCGAGCGCCCCGCTCACCGCCTGCCACCACTGGTGAGGCGTCATCTCGTTTGCAGCATGAAGGCCAAAACGCTGCCACTGACGCGTCAGGGCAGCCTGGAATTGAGCTTTGTTGAAGGTAGGCTGTGACATAGGGGATCGGCATCCTTTAGAAAGAAAACACAAGTTGGCGCTAGTGTGCCTGGCTCATTTCACCTCTTCCTCCTCCCGTGGGGGATTAGGCAGGGAGGAGTAGCGGGGATGAGCGTAAAAGTGTGATCGAGGCCACTCTGAGAGCATAGCTGGAGTGTGCCCGGAAGATAAAAAAGTAACCGGGGAGAATGTCAAAGAAATGAAATGCGGTTTTGGATGAAATTAATCCACGCGGAAATGATTGCTTACGGAGAATAATATTTCAGCAATCGGGTTCTGCCTAAGGAGATTATTAATCTCACTCAACTTTACCTGAAGTTTATTAAATTCGACGTCATTATACCTTTCTGAAACCAGTTTCAGCCCAGCCTCGTGACATCCATACAAGCCAGCATTGACGCGGCATCAAAGCCTTTTCAAAAAAGTTCCAGCACTGGCCGGAATGTTTTGTGACAGAGTGCAAATTCAGAGCCACAAAAGCCAGACATAACTTGCAATAGTTCTCTTTCTGACCGACCTTATAGCTATTAATTACGAAGCGCAAAAAAAATAAATTCTCTCGTTCCCCACAGTGAAGTGAAACCTATGTTGATTCCGTCAAAATTAAGTCGCCCGGTTCGTCTTGACCATACAGTGGTCCGCGAGCGTCTGCTGGCTAAACTTTCCGGCGCGCATAATTTCCGACTGGCGCTGGTTACGAGCCCTGCAGGTTATGGAAAAACAACGCTCATTTCACAATGGGCCGCAGGTAAGAGCGATCTTGGCTGGTACTCCCTCGACGAGGGCGACAACCAGCAAGAGCGTTTTGCCAGCTATCTGATTGCCGCTATTCAACAGGCAACCAACGGACACTGCGTCGCCAGCGAGGCAATGGTGCAAAAGCGCCAGTACGCCAGCCTGTCCTCCCTTTTTTCTCAGCTGTTTATCGAACTGGCCGAATGGCATCGCCCGCTGTACGTGGTAATTGATGACTATCATCTGATCACGAACCCGGTTATCCATGAGTCGATGCGCTTCTTCCTGCGCCACCAGCCGGAAAACCTGACCCTGGTCGTGCTGTCACGCAACCTGCCGCAGCTCGGTATTGCCAACCTGCGCGTGCGCGATCAGCTTCTGGAAGTGGGCAGCCAGCAGCTGGCCTTTACCCACCAGGAAGCGAAACAGTTCTTTGACTGCCGCCTGACCTCACCCATTGAGGCCTCCGAAAGCAGCCGCCTGTGTGATGATGTCGCGGGCTGGGCCACGGCGCTGCAGCTGATTGCCCTTTCTGCCCGGCAAAACAACAGCCCGACGCACCAGTCGGCGCGCCGTCTGGCCGGCATCAACGCCAGCCATCTTTCGGATTACCTGGTGGATGAGGTGCTGAACAGCGTCGATCCCTCCACCCGCAATTTCCTGCTGAAAAGCTCCCTGCTGCGCTCCATGAACGACGCGCTGATTGTGCGCGTAACAGGCTGTGAGAACGGTCAGCTGCAGCTGGAAGAGATTGAACGTCAGGGCCTGTTCCTGACGCGCATGGACGACCCCGGAGAGTGGTTCAGCTATCACCCGCTGTTTGGCAGCTTCCTGCGCCAGCGCTGCCAGTGGGAGCTGGCAACGGAATTGCCGGAAATCCACCGCGCCGCCGCCGAAAGCTGGATGGCGCAAGGCTTCCCGAGCGAGGCCATTCACCACGCGCTTGCCGCCGGTGACGCCAGCATGCTGCGCGATATCCTGCTTAACCACGCGTGGGGGCTGTTTAACCACAGCGAACTGACGCTGCTGGAAGAGTCGTTGAAAGCCTTGCCGTGGGAGAGCCTGCTGGAGAACCCGCGCCTGGTGCTGCTCCAGGCCTGGCTGATGCAGAGCCAGCACCGCTACAGCGAAGTGAATACCCTGCTGGCGCGCGCCGAGCAGGAGATGGAAAGCGAAATGGATATCACCCTGCACGGCGAATTTAACGCCCTGCGGGCGCAGGTCGCGATTAACGACGGCGATGCGGATGAAGCGGAACGGCTGGCGATGGTCGCGCTGGATGAACTGCCGCTGGCGAATTTCTACAGCCGGATTGTGGCTACCTCGGTGCACGGCGAAGTGCTGCACTGCAAGGGAGAACTGACGCGCTCCCTTTCGCTGATGCAGCAAACCGAGCAGATGGCGCGCCGCCATGATGTATGGCACTACGCCCTGTGGAGCCTGATCCAGCAAAGCGAGATTTTATTCGCACAGGGGTTCCTGCAGGCCGCCTGGGAAAATCAGGAAAAAGCGTTCCAGCTGATTCGTGAACAGCACCTGGAACAGCTGCCGATGCACGAGTTCCTGTTGCGTATTCGCGCTCAACTGCTGTGGGCATGGTCGCGTCTGGATGAAGCAGAAAGCTGCGCCCGTCAGGGTGTGAACGTGCTCTCTGGCTTCCAGCCTCAGCAGCAATTGCAGTGTCTGGCCCTGCTGGTGCAGTGCTCGCTGGCGCGTGGCGATCTGGATAACGCCCGCAATCACCTTAACCGTCTGGAAAACCTGCTCGGCAACGGTCAGTACCACAGCGACTGGGTATCGAACGCCGACAAGGTTCGGGTGATTTACTGGCAGATGACGGGGGACAAAAAATCCGCCGCCAACTGGCTGCGCCAGACGCCTAAACCGGAATTTGCCAATAACCACTTCCTGCAAAGCCAGTGGCGCAACATCGCCCGCGTGCAGATCCTGCTGGGTGACTTTGAGCCTGCCGAAATTGTGCTAGAAGAGTTAAACGAAAACGCCCGCAGCCTGCGTCTGATGAGCGATCTGAACCGCAACCTGCTGCTGCTCAACCAGCTTTACTGGCAGGCGGGCCGCAAAAATGACGCCCAGCGCGTGCTGCTGGAAGCCTTGCAGCTGGCGAACCGCACCGGGTTTATTAGCCACTTCGTGATTGAAGGTGAAGTGATGGCGCAGCAGCTGCGCCAGCTGATTCAGCTCAACACGCTGCCGGAGCTGGATCAGCATCGCGCCCAGCGAATCCTGCGCGAGATTAATCAGCACCATCGCCACAAGTTTGCGCATTTCGACGAGAACTTTGTTGAACGCCTGCTGAACCACCCGGAAGTGCCGGAGCTTATTCGCACCAGCCCGCTCACCCAGCGCGAATGGCAGGTGCTGGGGCTGATCTATTCCGGATACAGTAACGAGCAGATTGCCGGTGAGCTGGCGGTGGCGGCAACCACCATCAAAACGCACATTCGCAATCTGTATCAGAAGCTGGGCGTGGCGCACCGTCAGGACGCGGTGCAGCATGCGCAGCAGCTGTTGAAGATGATGGGGTACGGAGTTTAGTTTTGTGCGGCCTGATGCCCTCACCCCGGCCCTCTCCCACAGGGAGAGGGAGAACGGCTTTTCAACACAACTCTAACTGCAAATTATTATCCTTAATCACCTGCATCACGCCCGCTGGCGGCATCACGTCGGTATAGACCGCATCCACCATGCTGATGCTGCCCATGTTCACCATCGCGTTACGGCCAAACTTCGAGTGATCCACCACCAGCATCACGTGGCGCGAGTTTTCAATGATTGCGCGCTTGGTGCGCACCTCGTGGTAATCAAACTCCAGCAGCGAGCCATCGCTGTCGATGCCGCTGATCCCCAGGATGCCGAAGTCGAGGCGGAACTGAGAGATAAAGTCGAGCGTCGCTTCGCCGATAATTCCGCCGTCGCGGCTGCGCAGTTCGCCGCCCGCGAGGATGATGCGGAAATCATCTTTCTGCATCAACGTGTTGGCGACGTTCAGGTTGTTGGTCACCACGCGCAGGTTCTCATGATCCAGCAGCGCATGAGCGACCGCTTCCGGCGTGGTGCCGATATCAATAAACAGCGTCGCACCGTTCGGGATTTGGCTCGCCACTTTACGCGCAATGCGCTCTTTTTCTGCCGTCTGCGTGGCTTTACGGTCGTGCCAGGAGGTGTTGACCGAGCTGGACGGCAGCGCCGCGCCGCCGTGGTGGCGCAAAATACGGTTCTGATCGGCCAGATCGTTCAGGTCACGACGGATGGTTTGCGGGCTGACGGCAAACTGCTCGACCAGCTCTTCGGTGCTGACGTATCCCTGTTTTTTGACCAGTTCGATAATGGCGTCATGGCGTTGTGTTTGTTTCATCAATTATCCCTGAGAATTATGTTCGTTTTCGCGCATGGAGCGTGTCGGCAAGCGCCATTGCAAGACCGACGGCGAGGCCGGTGACGTGCGCACCATTGGCGATAGACATACCAAACAGATCAAACCATCCGGCAATTAGCCATATTAACGCAAAGGCTATTAATCCGCGTTGTAAATAGATGCCGCTTTCCGGGTCGCGCTCCCCGCGAAGCCAGACGTAGCCCATCAAAGCGTAGACGACACCCGACAGCCCGCCGAACCACGGGCCGCTGAATTTATGTTGTACATAGCCGCTCAGCAGGGCGCTGATTACGGTGATGACAATCAGCTTGCCGCTGCCGAGCCGCTTCTCAACGATACCGCCGAGATACCACCACCACAGCAGGTTAAAGAGGATATGCATCACCGAGAAATGCATCAGCGCGTGGGTAAAGTAGCGCCAGACGTCAAAATCCAGCGACGGATCATATGGCCACGCCAGCGCGATCATCACGCTCTGGTCGCCCACCACGTTCATAATAATGAAGACGATAATGCAGGCTGCCATCAGCAGCAGCGTAAACGGGCCCGCGCGCTCGCGAATCGTGGCAAGGAAGGGAAAGCGGCTGTAATGCAGTCCGCTGCCGGTCTGCCCGGATTGCCAGCTGGCCGCCAGATAGCGCGGGTCGCCGGGGTTCTCAAGGAAACGCGCCAGCTCCTCGTTGACCCGCGCAGCCTGGCTCTCGTCGGCCAGCCAGACGTCGGTCTGAGTATGTTGCTGAATAGTCAGAATAACGCCCTGCGTCGCCATATAGTCGACAAACGCCTGGGCGACGCGCGGGTTGGTAAAAGAGGTGATCATCAACATGGGCAGCGGTCGCTTATTTCCACACAAAAGGGGACAGTATAGCGGGATTAGCGCTCAAACGCGTATTCCACTTCTGCCGGGAAATGACGATGCCAGGCATCGAAGCCGCCGTCGACGCTGTAAACCGCGTCATAGCCTTGCTGAATCAGATACTGCGCCGCGCCTTTGCTGCTGTTGCCGTGGTAGCACATGACCATAACGGGCGTTTCGAAGTCGTTATCGCGCATAAACGCGCCCAGCGTGTCGTTGGTCAGATGAAACGCGCCCGGCGTGTGGCCCATCGCAAAACTCTGCGGGTCGCGGATGTCCACCAGCACCGCTTTTCCCTGGTGCATCTTCTGGTGGGCTTCTTCTACGTTAATACATTCAAACTGATCCATGGTGTTCTCTTTACAGTGGTCAACGACAAGATTTTACCCCGTAGTGTACGTCCTGGCGGCGGGTAAACGCCATTATGTTATCCATATCACTCTAAATTGTTTTTTTGATGTTACCAAAAGCGCGTTCCTTTGCTATTATGAGCGATATCGAACATTTTTGAGCTTTAACGAAAGTGCATGAGGGTGTTATGGAAACCAAAGATCTGATTGTGATAGGCGGTGGCATCAACGGTGCCGGTATTGCGGTTGATGCCGCAGGACGCGGTTTATCCGTGCTGATGCTGGAAGCTAACGATCTCGCCTGCGCGACGTCGTCCGCCAGCTCCAAGCTGATCCACGGTGGCCTGCGCTACCTGGAACACTACGAATTCCGCCTGGTCAGCGAAGCGCTGGCCGAACGCGAAGTGCTGCTGAAAATGGCCCCGCATCTGGCGATCCCGATGCGCTTCCGCCTGCCGCACCGCCCGCACCTGCGTCCGGCGTGGATGATCCGCATCGGCCTGTTTATGTACGATCATCTGGGCAAACGCACCAGCCTGCCGGGTTCGAACGGTTTGCGTTTTGGCTCAGAATCGGTCCTTAAGCCGGAAATCGTGCGCGGTTTCGAATATTCAGACTGCTGGGTGGACGATGCGCGTCTGGTTCTGGCGAATGCGCAGATGGTCGAGAAGAAAGGCGGCGAGGTGAAAACCCGCACCCGCGCGACCGCCGCCCGTCGTGAAAACGGCCTGTGGATTGTGGAAGCAGAAGACGTGGATACCGGCGAGAAGTTCAGTTGGAAAGCGCGCGGCCTGGTGAACGCTACCGGCCCGTGGGTGAAGCAGTTCTTCGACGACGGCATGCACCTGCCTTCGCCGTACGGCATCCGCCTGATCAAGGGCAGCCACATTGTGGTGCCGCGCGTGCATACCCAGAAGCAGGCTTATATCCTGCAAAACGAAGATAAACGCATCGTGTTTGTGATCCCGTGGATGGACGAATTCTCCATCATCGGGACCACCGACGTGGAGTACAAAGGCGATCCGAAAAACGTTGAGATCGACGAGAGCGAAGTCAACTACCTGTTGAAAGTGTATAACGCGCACTTTAAGAAACAGCTTTCGCGCGACGACGTGGTCTGGACCTACTCTGGCGTGCGTCCGCTGTGCGATGACGAGTCTGACTCACCGCAGGCCATCACCCGCGACTACACGCTTGATATCCACGACGTAGACGGTCAGGCACCGCTGCTGTCGGTGTTTGGCGGCAAGCTGACTACCTACCGCAAGCTGGCCGAGCACGCGCTGGAAAAACTGGCGCCGTACTACAAAGGTATTGGCCCGGCGTGGACCAAAGAGGCAGTGCTGCCCGGCGGAGATATTGGCGGAAACCGCGACGATTACGCCGCGAAGCTGCGCCGTCGCTTCCCGTTCATTACCGAAGGGATGGCGCGCCACTACGCCCGCACCTACGGCAGCAATACCGAGCTGTTCCTGGGCGACGCGAAATCGCTTGCCGATCTGGGTGAACATTTCGGCCACGAGCTGTACGAGGCCGAGCTGCGCTACCTGGTTGAGCACGAGTGGGTTCGCCGCCTTGAAGATGCCATCTGGCGTCGTACCAAAGAAGGGATGTGGCTTAACGCCGAGCAGCAGTCTCGCGTGGCGCAGTGGCTGCAGCAGCATGCGGGGAAGCGTGAATTATCATTGGCGTCGTAAATGAAAAAAGCCCGGTGGCGCCACCGGGCTTTGTTTTTACAACCGCACCGGATCAATATGCCAGATGTTCTCGGCATACTCCTTGATGGTCCTGTCAGACGAGAAATACCCCATGTTGGCGATGTTGTGCATCGCCGCGCTGGTCCACTTCTCCTGCTGACGGTACAGCTCGTCCACTTTATCCTGGCAGTCCACGTAGCTGCGATAATCCGCCAGCACCTGATAGTGGTCGCCAAAGTTAATCAGCGAATCCACCAGATCGCGATAGCGGCCCGGCTCGTCGGGGCTGAACACACCGGTCGCAATCTGCGTCAGGACCTGACGTAGCTCTTCATCCCCTTCATAGAACTCACGCGGGGAGTAGCCTTTCCTGCGCAGCGCCTCCACTTCTTCGGTGGTATTGCCGAAGATAAAGATATTCTCTTCCCCTACGTGCTCCAGCATCTCGACGTTCGCCCCGTCCAGGGTGCCGATGGTCAGCGCGCCGTTGAGGGCAAACTTCATGTTGCTGGTGCCGGACGCTTCCGTTCCCGCCGTGGAGATCTGCTCGGAGAGATCTGCCGCCGGGATGATCAGCTGCGCCAGGCTGACGCTGTAGTTCGGGATGAATACCACCTTCAGCTTGTCGCCAATCTCCGGATCCTGGTTCACCACCTTCGCCACGTCGTTGATCAGGTGAATAATGTGCTTCGCCATGTAGTAAGCGGAAGCCGCCTTACCGGCGAAGATCTTCACGCGCGGCACCCACTCTGCGGTTGGATCGGCCTTAATGCGGTTGTAGTGGGTGATCACGTGCAGCACGTTCATCAGCTGACGCTTGTACTCGTGGATGCGCTTGATCTGCACGTCAAACAGCGCTTTCGGGTTTGCGACCACGTTGAGGTGCATCGCCAGCCAGACCGCCAGACGTTTCTTGTTCAGCAGCTTGGCTTCCCGCACGGCCTTGTTCACCGTCGGGAAATCAATATGCTGCTTAAGCTCGCTCAGCTGGCTCAAATCGGTGCGCCAGGTGCGGCCGATATTCTCATCCAGCACGTCAGAGAGCGGCTGGTTGGCCAGCGCCAGCCAGCGGCGCGGCGTAACGCCGTTGGTGACGTTGCAGAAGCGCGTCGGGAAGATCTTCGCGAAGTCCGCAAACAGGGACTGCACCATCAGGTTCGAGTGCAGCTCGGACACCCCGTTAACCTTGTGGCTGATCACCACCGCCAGCCAGGCCATGCGCACGCGACGACCGTTGGATTCATCAATGATCGAGGCACGGCTCAGCAGCCCGGTATCGTTCGGGTACTGCTCCTGCAGCGTCTTGAGGAAGTAGTCGTTGATCTCGAAGATGATTTGCAGGTGGCGCGGCAGAATTTTGCCGAGCATGTCCACCGGCCAGGTCTCCAGCGCTTCGCTCATCAGGGTGTGATTGGTGTAGGAGAACACCTGGCACGTCACCTCAAACGCGTCGTCCCAGCTGAACTTGTGCTCGTCGATCAGCAGGCGCATCAGCTCGGGAATGGAGAGCACCGGATGGGTGTCGTTAAGGTGAATCGCGGTTTTCTCCGCCAGGTTGGCGTAGGTTTTGTGCAGCTGATGGTGACGGCTGAGGATGTCCTGAATCGTCGCGGAGACGAGGAAATACTCCTGACGCAGGCGCAGCTCGCGCCCGGAGTAGGTTGAGTCATCCGGGTACAGCACGCGGGAGACGTTCTCGGAGTGGTTTTTATCTTCCACCGCCGCAAAGTAGTCGCCCTGGTTAAATTTACCGAGGTTGATTTCGCTGCTCGCCTGGGCATTCCACAGGCGCAGCGTATTGGTCGCATCGGTGTCATAGCCGGGGATGATCTGATCATAGGCCACGGCGAGGATCTCTTCGGTTTCCACCCAGCGGGACTTTTTCCCTTCCTGCTGAATGCGTCCGCCAAAGCGCACCTTGTAGCGCGTGTTGTGGCGCTTGAACTCCCACGGGTTGCCGTATTCCAGCCAGTAGTCCGGGGACTCTTTCTGGCGGCCGTCAACGATGTTCTGCTTGAACATGCCGTAGTCGTAGCGAATACCGTAGCCGCGCCCCGGCAGCGCCAGCGTTGCCAGCGAGTCAAGGAAGCAGGCGGCAAGACGCCCGAGACCACCGTTACCCAGCCCCGGGTCGTTCTCTTCGTCAATCAGCTCTTCTAAATCCAGCCCCATCTCTTCCAGCGCGGTTTTGACGTCGTCGTAGATACCGAGCGACAGCAGCGCGTTGGAGAGGGTGCGGCCAATCAAAAATTCCATCGACAGGTAGTAAACCTGCCGCGTCTCCTGCGAAAGCTGGGCGCGGTTAGAGCGCAGCCAGCGTTCGACCATGCGGTCACGCACCGCAAACAGGGTGGCGTTCAGCCACTCGTGCTTGTTGGCGATGACCGGATCTTTCCCGATGGTAAACATCAGCTTGTAGGCGATGGAGTGCTTTAACGCCTCAACGCTGAGCGTGGGGGAAGAGTAGCTAAATGGAGCGTTCATATCAGTAACTTCGCCTCGTTACATCAAGCGTTGATAAAGGTCGCGGTACGACTGCGCCGCAACGTGCCAGCTAAAGTCCATGGACATCGCCTGACGCTGAACGTAACGCCACAGGGATGAACGGGACCACAAGACGAACGCACGCCGAATCGCCCGAAGCAGCGACCAGGCATTACTGTCTTCAAAGACAAACCCGCTGGCGATACCGTCCGCCAGGTTTTCCAGAGAGCTATCCGACACCGTATCCGCCAGCCCGCCCGTGCGGCGCACCAGCGGCAGCGTGCCGTATTTCAGGCCGTAGAGCTGCGTCAGGCCGCAGGGTTCGAAACGGCTCGGCACCAGAATCACGTCCGCGCCGCCCATAATGCGATGCGAGAACGCTTCGTGATAGCCAATCTGCACGCCCACCTGCCCCGGATGTTCCGCGGCGGCGGCGAGGAAACCTTCCTGCAGCACCGGGTCGCCCGCGCCGAGCAGCGCCAGCTGTCCGCCCTGCTCCAGTAAACCGGGCAGCGCCTCCAGCACCAGATCCAGCCCTTTCTGGCTGGTCAGGCGGCTGACCACCGCAAACAGCGGCACCTTGTCGTTGACCTTCAGCCCCATCGCAATTTGCAGCTGGCGTTTGTTTTCGGCTTTATCTTCCACCGAGTCGCGGCCATAGCGCGCGGCCAGCAGGAGATCGGTTTCAGGGCTCCAGATCTGCTCATCCACGCCGTTCAGAATGCCCGACAGGCGGCCTTCACGATGGCGCTGCTGCAGCAGCCCTTCCAGACCGTAGCCAAACTCCGGCCGGGTAATTTCACGCGCGTAGGTGGGGCTCACCGCCGTGATGTGGTCGGCGTAGTACAGCCCGGCCTTCAGGAACGAAATTTGCCCGTTGAACTCCAGCCCGTGCATGTTATAGAACGACCATGGCAGATCGATGTCATTCATATGATGCGCATAGTACATGCCCTGATACGCCAGGTTGTGCACCGTAAACACCGATTTTGCCGGATGCCCTTTTGCCGCCAGATACGCTGGCGTCAGCCCGGCGTGCCAGTCGTGCGCGTGGACCACATCCGGACGCCAGAATGGATCCAGCCCGACGGCCATCTCCGCCCCCACCCAGCCGAGCAGCGCAAAGCGCAGCACGTTGTCGGTATAGGCGAACAGGTTGGTATCGTGATACGGGCTGCCCGGACGGTCGTACAGGTGCGGCGCGTCGATCAGGTAGATCCCTACGCCGTTGTAGTGCCCAAACAGCAGGGTGATGCGTCCGGCAAACGTTTCACGGCGGGTCACGACCTTTGCATCAGGTATGCCGCGCCGGATATCCGGGAAGGCGGGCAGCAGGACACGGGTATCGACTCCACCGGCGATTTGCGCCGCGGGTAATGCACCAAGAACATCCGCCAGGCCGCCCGTTTTTAACAACGGGAACATCTCAGAACATACGTGTAAAACCTGCATCATCGCTCCTGTTTGATCTGCAGCTTCCGCAACATTTCCCGTGTGACTAACACGATCCCCTCTTCAGAACGGTAGAAGCGACGCGCATCTTCTTCCGCGTTTTCACCAATCACCATTCCCTCAGGAATGACGCAGGCGCGGTCGATCACGCAGCGACGCAGACGACACGAACGCCCTACCCAGACATCCGGCAGCAGAACCGCCGAATCGATATTACAGAATGAGTTTATACGCACGCGCGGGAACAGCACGGACTGCACCACCACCGAACCGGAGATGATGCACCCGCCGGAGACCAGCGAGTTCAGGGTCATGCCGTGGCTGCCGGAGCGGTCCTGCACGAACTTCGCCGGCGGCAGGGATTCCATGTGGGTACGAATCGGCCAGTTCTGGTCGTACATATCCAGCTCAGGCGTCACGGACGCCAGATCGAGGTTGGCTTTCCAGTACGCTTCCAGGGTTCCCACATCGCGCCAGTAAGGCTCCGCATTCGGATCGGACTGCACGCAGGACAATGGGAAGGGATGTGCATAGGCCATGCCAGCTTTGGTGATTTTCGGGATGATGTCTTTACCGAAGTCGTGGCTGGAGCTTTCGTCTTTGTCGTCTTCTTCGAGCAACTCATAAAGATAATCTGCATCAAAGACATAGATCCCCATGCTGGCGAGCGATTTGGTGTCATCGCCCGGCATGGTTGGCGGGTTCGCCGGTTTTTCAACGAAGTCGATAATCTTGTCGTCCGCATCCACGTGCATCACGCCAAACGCCGTCGCCTCGGCAACGGGCACCGGCAGACACGCCACGGTGCAGCGCGCCCCTTTTTCGACGTGGTCGATCAGCATGTGCGAGTAATCCTGCTTGTAGATGTGGTCACCCGCGAGGATCACGATGTATTCCGCGCTGTAGCGGCGAATAATGTCGAGGTTTTGGGTCACCGCATCCGCCGTGCCGCGGTACCAGTTTTCCCCGTGTACACGCTGCTGCGCCGGGAGCAGATCGACAAACTCGTTCATCTCTTCGCTGAAGAATGACCAGCCGCGCTGAATGTGCTGCACCAGGGTGTGCGACTGATACTGCGTAATGACGCCAATGCGGCGAATGCCCGAGTTCAGGCAGTTTGAGAGCGCAAAGTCGATAATGCGGAACTTACCACCAAAGTGAACGGCCGGCTTGGCGCGCTTGATGGTCAAATCTTTCAGACGGGTACCACGCCCGCCCGCAAGTATCAGGGCAACGGTTTTTAATGGTAGCTGGCGCGCCAACATTAACGGATCGTTCTTCTCTAATCTAACCATGACTAACTCCTTTTTTATCATCTTTGGAATACGCACACTCCGTGCGCAGGCCCGTGCCAGACAGCCATTACTACCGGATTATCCGCTCCGGCAAAGGGGGGAACAGCTCGCCACTCCCCGTCAGGTAAAACAATCTCTGCGACGTCGTCCGTCGCGTTCAGCGTCACCAGCCACTTACCCGAAAGCAGGATTTGCAGGCAGGTGATGCCGTGTTGCCACTCTTGCGCGCTCAACGGCTGCGCGTCTTTATTCAGCCAGCTAACGTTGCCGTCGCCCTCTTCCCACCAGCTGTCGGCGGTAAGGGCGGGGATCTGCTGGCGAAGGTGGATCAGCGCCGCGGTGAAATGGGTCAACCCGCTGTTCGCCTCCCCCCAGTCGAGCCAGGTTAAGGTATTGTCCTGGCAATAGGCGTTGTTATTGCCGTGCTGGCTGTGGCCGTGCTCGTCGCCCGCCAGCAGCATCGGCGTGCCCTGAGACAGCAAAAGCGTCGTCAGCAGCGCATGAACGCTGGCGCGTCGCCGCTCGATCACATCCAGACTTCCGCCTAACCCTTCTATACCATGATTGAAGCTATGGTTATTGTTAGTGCCATCGCGATTCTCTTCGCCGTTGGCCTCATTGTGTTTCTGATTGAAACAAACGCAGTCGCGCAGCGTAAAACCGTCATGCGCCGTCACCAGGTTGATGGTGGCCGACGGACGTTTTCCGTCGCGCTTAAAGAGATCGCTGGAGCCGGCAAAGCGTCCGGCGAACTCGCCCAGCGACAAATCGCGCGCCAGCCAGAATCGGCGGATGGCATCGCGGTAGTGGTCGTTCCACTCGGCAAACAGCGGCGGGAAGTTCCCCACCTGATAACCGCCTTCACCAATGTCCCAGGGTTCCGCAATCAGCTTCACCGTTGAGAGCACCGGGCAGTTTTTTATCGCCTCAAACAGCGGCGCCTGCTGGCTAAATGCTGGAGTGCGCCCCATCACCGGCGCCAGGTCGAAACGAAAACCGTCCACGTGGAACGTCTCTACCCAGTATTTCAGGCATTCGTACGCGTAATGCGTAACGGCCGGATGGCTGAGGTTGAGGGTGTTACCGCACCCGGTCCAGTTCTCGTAATCGCCATCTTCCCTGATCCAATAATAGCTACGGTTATCGATTCCGCGCTGTGAGAGCGTCGGGCCGTCAAGATCGCTTTCCGCACTGTGGTTCAGCACCACGTCCAGAATGACCTCAATGCCCGCGGCGTGGAGTGCCTTCACCGCGTCGCGAAACTCGTCCCGCGCTTTCTCCGGATGCACCGCGTAGCGCGGGTCGAGAGCGAACATCGCCAGCGGGTTGTAGCCCCAGTAGTTGCTTAACCCAAGACGCTGAAGACGCGGCTCGCTGGCGAAATGCGCCACCGGAAGCAGCTCCAGCGCGGTGATGCCCAAATGCTTCAGGTAAGCGACCATGGTCGGATGCCCCAGCGCTTTGTAGGTGCCGCGCATCTCTTTGGGGATCGACGGGTGCAGGTAGGTCAGCCCTTTGACGTGCGCTTCATAGATGACGGTGTTACCCCACGGCGTGCGCGGCGGGGCATCGTCTTCCCAGTCGTAGAGATCGTGCACCACCGCGCTTTTCGGCGCGACGGGCGCGCTATCGCGGTGGTCCGGTTCGCCGTAGCCGACGTGGAACAGCGGGTCGTCTTTAAACTCGCCGTCCACGCGGCGCGCGCACGGGTCAATCAGCAGCTTCGCCGGGTTAAACCAGTGCCCCTGAGAAGGCTCCCACGGGCCGTGTACGCGAAAACCGTAGTGCATTCCCGGACGCCCGCCGGACAGGTAACCGTGCCAGATGTCTCCCGTGCGGGACGGTAAATCGTAACGGTGCTCGTTACCCTCCCCGTCAAACACGCAGAGCTCCACCCGCTCCGCGTGAGCAGAAAAGAGCGTGAAGTTCACCCCCTTTCCATCAAAACTCGCGCCGAGCGGTTCGGGTTTACCTGCCGTAAGCTGCGTCATTCTCCCTCCCGCATCAGCCAGATGGTGCCAAGCGGCGGCAGCGTCAGGCTCAGGGAGTTTGGACGCCCGTGGCTTTCAATCGCATCGCTCTGCACCAGCCCGCCATTACCGGCGTTACTGCCGTGGTAATGCATGGAATCGGTATTCAGGATCTCGCGCCATTTGCCCGGCTGGTTAATGCCGAAGCGGTAGTGTTCGCGCGGCACCGGCGTGAAGTTGCTGGCGACGATAATCTCGTTGCCCGCTTTATCGCGACGCACAAAGACAAACACCGAGCGCTCGTGGTCGTCCACCACCAGCCACTCAAAGCCGTACGGATCAAAGTCCAGCTCGTGTAGCGCTTTGTGGTGGCGGTAGGTCAGGTTCAGGTCGCGCACCAGACGCTGTACGCCGTGGTGCCAGTTGTCGCCGCCCTCCAGCAGATGCCAGTCGAGGCTGGTGTCGTGGTTCCACTCGCGACCCTGGGCGAACTCATTGCCCATAAACAGCAGCTTTTTGCCCGGGAAGGCAAACATCCAGCCGTAGTAGGCGCGCAGGTTGGCAAACTTCTGCCACGCGTCGCCCGGCATGCGGTCGAGAATGGATTTTTTGCCGTGCACCACTTCATCATGCGACAGCGGCAGTATGAAGTTTTCGGTGTAGTTGTAGAGCAGCCCGAAGGTGAGCTTATCGTGGTGATACTGACGATAAACCGGGTCGAGCTTCATGTAGTCGAGCGTGTCGTGCATCCAGCCCAGGTTCCACTTGTACCAGAACCCCAGGCCGCCTGATGACGGAGGGCGGGAGACGCCCGCAAAGTCCGTCGACTCTTCCGCCATGGTCACGGCGCCTTCCACCTGCTCGCCGATGATGCGGTTGGTGTTGCGCAGAAACTCAATCGCTTCGAGGTTTTCACGGCCGCCATACTCGTTCGGGATCCACTCCCCCTCTTTGCGGCTGTAGTCGCGGTAGATCATCGAGGCCACCGCATCCACGCGCAGGGCGTCAATGCCGAAGCGTTCGATCCAGTACAGCGCATTCCCCACCAGGTAATTCGACACTTCACGGCGACCGTAGTTGTAGATCAGCGTGTTCCAGTCCTGGTGATAGCCTTCGCGCGGGTCGCTGTGCTCGTACAGCTTTGTGCCGTCGAACTCTGCCAGCGCAAAATCGTCCGACGGGAAATGGCCCGGGACCCAGTCGAGGATCACGTTCAGCCCGGCGGCGTGCGCGGCATCAATGAAATAGCGGAAATCATCGCGCGTGCCGAAGCGCCGCGTGGGCGCATACAGCCCGGTGGGCTGATAGCCCCAGCTGCCGTCGAACGGGTGCTCGTTAACCGGCAGCAGTTCGAGGTGGGTAAAGCCCATCCATTTGGCGTACGGCACCAGCTGGTCGGCGAGCTCCCGGTAGCTGAGCCAGAAGTTGTTATCGGTGTGGCGGCGCCAGGAGCCGAGATGCACTTCGTAAACGGAGATCGGCGCATCAAAGCGGTTGGCCTGCTTGCGCTCCTCGGTCTGAACGACCTTCTCCGGCAGGCCGCAGATCAGCGATGCGGTATCCGGGCGCATCTGCGCCTCAAAGGCGTACGGGTCGGCTTTAATGCGCAGCTTGCCGTGCGCGTCGATCATCTCAAATTTGTAGAGCTGGCCGTTATGCGCCCCGGGGATAAACAGCTCCCAGATGCCCGTCTCACGGCGCAGGCGCATCGGGTGGCGGCGACCGTCCCAGTAGTTGAACTGCCCAACGACGGAGACGCGCTGGGCGTTTGGCGCCCATACGGCAAAGCGCGTGCCGGTGATACCGTCCATGGTATCCGCGTGGGCACCCAGCGTTTCGTAGGGGCGTAAATGGGTCCCTTCGGACAGCAGCCAGGCGTCCATCTCTTTTAAGAGCGGCCCAAAGCTGTAGGGATCGTCAATCAGGTTTTGCTGGCCGTGCCAGATAACGGCGAGCTGATAGCGAAAGGGGTTTTTACGGCGGGGCATGACGCCCGAGAAGAAGCCGCGCGAATCGAGGCATTCCAGATTACCCACCTTGCGGCCGGTTTTGGGTTCGATAACCCACACTTCTGTCGCATCCGGCAACAGCGCCCGAACTTCCAGTCCGGCCTCTGTACGGTGCATCCCTAGCACAGAAAAGGGGTCTGCAAAATGACCCGCAATAAGCGCATTAATCACGTCTCTCGAAATACGATCGGACATGGTATTCATCCTGTTTTTTTATGTCGCCCTTTTTACGCGCTCCGGGACGACTTTTAATGTGACCTAAACGGTGCAGTTGATCCTCTCTGCTCCGCCCTACCCTCAGGTGAGAAATAAATCTTCCTTAAAGCATAGCCAACGTCGTGGTTCCTCCTGATAAAAAATAAGACATCTGCGTTTTACTCCATGTAGTACGCAAAAAAAGGGGGTGACAATCACCCCCCGTGTTTAACAAATTATTACGCCAGCTGGCGCAGCATGCGGCGCAGCGGCTCGGCGGCACCCCACAACAGCTGGTCGCCGACGGTGAACGCGGAGAGATACTCCGGCCCCATGTTCAGCTTGCGCAGGCGGCCAACCGGCGTGGTCAGCGTACCGGTAACGGCAGCCGGGGTCAGTTCACGCATGGTGATATCGCGATCGTTTGGTACCACTTTCGCCCACGGGTTGTGCGCGGCCAGCAGCTCTTCCACGGTCGGAATAGACACATCTTTTTTCAGTTTAATGGTGAAGGCCTGGCTGTGGCAGCGCAGCGCGCCGATACGCACGCACAGACCGTCAACCGGAATGGTATTCGCGGTGGCGAGGATTTTGTTGGTCTCCGCCTGGCCCTTCCACTCTTCGCGGGTCTGGCCGTTATCCAGCTGTTTGTCGATCCACGGGATCAGGCCGCCGGCCAGCGGTACGCCGAAGTTATCCACCGGCAGCTCGCCGCTGCGGGTCAGCTGAGTGACTTTGCGCTCGATGTCGAGGATGGCGGACGCCGGGTTTGCCAGCTCGGTCGCGACGCTTTGGTGCAGCTGGCCCATCTGGGTCAGCAGCTCGCGCATGTGGCGCGCGCCGCCGCCGGACGCGGCCTGGTAGGTCGCCACGGAGACCCACTCCACCAGGTCCTGCGCGAACAGGCCGCCGAGTGACATCAGCATCAGGCTGACGGTGCAGTTGCCGCCAACAAAGGTTTTTACGCCGTTGTTCAGGCCGTCGGTGATGACGTCCTGGTTAACCGGGTCGAGAATAATGATGGCATCGTCTTTCATGCGCAGTGAAGAGGCCGCGTCAATCCAGTAGCCCTGCCAGCCGCTTTCACGCAGCTTTGGATAGATTTCGTTGGTATAATCGCCGCCCTGGCAGGTCACAATAATGTCGAGTGCCTTCAGCGCTTCCAGATCGTAAGCGTCCTGCAACGTGCCTGTGGTACCACCAAAGGACGGAGCAGCCTGGCCGAGCTGGGAAGTGGAGAAGAAGACCGGGCGGATAGCGTCGAAATCGCGCTCTTCAACCATGCGTTGCATGAGTACAGAGCCGACCATACCGCGCCAGCCGATGAAACCAACGTTTTTCATAGCATTTTTTTCCTGCTGAGGGTGTGTGCTGATTGTGCAAGCCAGTATTGAACTGGGATATGCTTCACATTACAAAATGCTGCCAAAGTCGCAAGCGAAATTAATCGATGATTGCCCGGCAATCAGAAATACAGCTAATTATCATAATAACCATAGAGAGTTTCAGGGATAATTTACATGAGTGAAATCATTTCAGCAGCGGTTTTATTGATCCTGATAATGGATCCACTGGGCAACCTGCCCATCTTCATGTCGGTGCTGAAGCACACCGAGCCGAAGCGCCGCCGGGCGATCATGATCCGCGAGCTGCTTATTGCCCTGCTGGTGATGTTTATCTTCCTGTTTGCCGGTGAAAAAATCCTCGCGTTCCTGAACCTGCGCGCCGAAACGGTCTCCATTTCCGGCGGGATTATTCTCTTCCTGATTGCCATTAAGATGATCTTCCCGAGCGCCGAAGGCAGCAGCAGCGGCCTGCCCGCGGGCGAAGAGCCGTTTATCGTGCCGCTGGCGATTCCCCTCGTCGCGGGGCCAACCATTCTGGCGACGCTGATGCTGCTGTCGCATCAGTATCCGAATCAGATGAGCCATCTGGTCATTGCCCTGCTGATTGCCTGGGGCGGAACATTTATTATTCTGCTGCAGTCGTCGCTGTTCCTGCGCCTGCTGGGTGAGAAAGGAGTGAACGCGCTGGAGCGTCTGATGGGGCTGATTCTGGTAATGATGGCGACGCAGATGTTCCTGGACGGCATCCGGGCGTGGATGAAAGGATGACTTTCTCCCTCTCCCCGTGGGTGTAC
>NZ_JADBQO010000059.1:10879-84709 GCF_014895875.1 Enterobacter cloacae complex sp. P12RS | reverse complement strand
GTCGTAATCATGGATCTCGTTAGTTCTCGTTATTTTAAAAGACACGAAACTGAATATAATCTACTTCTTTCAGAATATAGGCAAAAAGGCTACGATCTCGATCTGGTGACAAATTCCGCATCATTTTTTGGTTCGCTGGCGAATTATCAAAAAATAATCTGGTTTGTTCGTCTTCGCAAAGGCGTGAAGATGAAGTTTACCAAAGACAGAGATGTTCAGGATGATGCCTATAAATTCATTCAGGCTTTACCGGAAGAGAGAATTGGCTGGATATTAAAACTGCATCGATGCTATAAAATTCAGGCCTTATTTTTTACACTATGGCTGCTTATCGGCATTATTTTCCTGAATTTAGTCAAATAGCTCTAATCAGTTCTTAACCCCCAAACCCCGCCGTTCTCATTCCCGAGAGCGGCAGCGTTTGAGCGCTAATCATACCAGCAGGAATACGCCATGCGATTCACGATTATTTCTACGAAACCCGGTCATCAGCCGCCGCAAAGCAGCTGTGATTTTTACGCCCCGGGCGGCACCATTGGGCGCGGTACGGATAACAATCTGGTATTGCCGGACAATGACCGCACCATCTCGCGTCTGCAGGCCATTGTCCACGTTGACGCTCAGGGCGAATGCCGCGTCACCAACCGTGGCAGCGTCACCCGCGTGGTATTAAACGATATTCCGCTGGAGCGCGGACGTCAGGTTGAACTGCAGGATGGCGACATTCTCGGTATTGATGACTACCGTATCGAAGTGACCGAACTGATCCACGACACACAGCCGGTGAGCCGTATGGCGGCCAGCATGCAGCAGCAGGCGCGTCCGACAGCCGCACCCGCTGCGCCCGCAGCGCAAGCGAAGCCTGCTAACCCCGCGCCACGCGGGAAGGCGGAACCGACCGCCGTGCCTTCCGAAATCTGGGACAGCCTGATGCAGGAGTTCTCCATCTCCGACAGCATCTCCAGCAACCGCGCAAAACCGCAGCCTGCGGCCTCACAGGATCCCTTCTCCCAGCCCGTCGCGCCGGAACGTAATGCCGAAGATCCGTTGGCGATGTTCAACGACAGCGATCCAACGCTTGAGCGCAAGAACGTCGACCCGGACACGCTGTTCAGCGACGAAGCGCTGTTCAAAAAAGAGAGCATTTTTGACGACGTGACGCCTTCCACGCTGGTGCCGCCGGTTGAGGGGCAACCCGCCCCTAAAGAAGACGCGGCGGACGAGCTTGACCCGCTGGCGCTGTTCGGTGGAAAGGCCAGCGCGCCAGCCGCGCGCAATGATGACCCGCTCGGGCTGATGGGCGGAGCACCGTTAACCCACCCGGATGATATTGCAGACGAAAAGCCAGCATCAACGCCTGAACCGGAGCAGGAAGAGGACGTGCTTGCCGATTCTCCGCTGTTCGCCCCAGAGCCGCAGGAAACGCCGCGTGAAGAAGAGCCGGCGCGGCCGGATTACGCAGGCTTCACCATGCCTACGCCGCAGGCCGTTGCGCGCAGCAGCGCTCAGGCACCGAAGGGGCGCCTGCGCATCGACCCGGTCAATAACGCGGCATCCCCAACCGCCAGCCCGAATAATGGCGAGAAGGGTGAAGTGCTGCAGGGCGAGCTGCTGCAGGCGCTGCTTGAAGGTATGGGCCTGAGCGAAATGCAGCCTGTTCCGCAGTTTGACCGGGAAAATATGCGTCAGTTGGGGCAGATTCTCGGCATGTTCTCGCAGGGCACCGTGGCGCTGCTCTCGTCGCGCTCCATCCTGAAACGCGGCGTAAAAGCCGATATGACCATGGTGCTGGACGATGCCAACAACCCGTTCAAGCTGTTGCCGACCGGGAAAACCGTCTTAATTCAGATGTTCGGCACCCCGATGCCGGGCTTTATGCCGCCGACCAAATCGGTGCGCGATGCGCTGATCGACCTGCAGGCGCACCAGCTGGGGATGATCTCCGGTATCCGCGCCATCATCGCCGCGATGCTGCAGTCCTTTAACCCGGAACAACTGGAGGAGCAGGCGAAGCAGAACGGCATGACCTCGCGTCTGGCGCTGCCGGGCAGCCGCAAAGCCGCCCTGTGGGACTATTTTGTTCGCAGCTATGGCGAGACGGCGGGCGAGATTGAGGATGACTTCCACACCCTGTTCGGCGAAGCCTTCCTTCATGCGTATGACATGGAGGTGAATCAGTACAAAGACTCACAGAGCGGATCGGAAGACAAATGAATATCGCAACCGCTTCTCTCTCCCGCCAGGGGACGCGCGCCAGCAACCAGGATCAGACGGGAGAAACCATAGGGGAACGCTCAGCCTGCTTTGTCGTCTGCGACGGCATCGCGGGTCTGCCCGGTGGTGAAGTCGCCGCGGAACTGGCCCGTAACAGCATTATCTCCCGCTTCGATGGCGACAAGCACCTCAACGCGCAGCATATCCGCGACTACGTGCAGACGGCGAATCGCACCATTCTGAGCGAACAGCAGGCTGTTCAGGACTATCGCCGGATGGGCACGACGCTGGTCAGCCTGTTCATTGACCGGGACTACGGGCTGGCGTACTGGGCGCATGCCGGCGACAGCCGCCTGTACCTGTTTCGCCGGGGGTGGCTGTGGCACGTCACCACGGACCACAGTCTGGTGCAGCAGATGAAGGATGCCGGGCATCAGACGGACGATCTCAACAGCAACCTGCTTTATCTGGCGCTGGGAATTGAAAACGGCGGACCGGAAGCGAGCTACAGCGACGTGGTGCAGGTTGAAGACGGCGATGCCTTTTTACTCTGCACCGACGGGTTCTGGCACGGCGTCAGCGAAGAGCAAATGAAGCAGTCGCTGCACATGGTCAATACGCCGCAGGAGTGGCTGACCTTAATGAACCAAATCATTCAAAAGAATGGCGAGCAGGAGGGGAATGCGCAGGATAACTATACCGCCCTGGCGGTATGGATGGGCAACCCTCAGGACACCACTTTGCTGCACACCCTCTCTGATGCAGCACAATTTCTTCCCTGCGGAACTGATTAGACACACAAGGAACGATATGAAACTTTGGCTATCGGGTTTGGCACTTCTGGCTGCGACCTCCACCGCGCAGGCTGAAAATTTCCGCATCGTGCAGTCTCCTGCGCAGAAGCTGGATATCTGGATCGACAACATCAAAGACAACACCCCGCAGAGCTGGTGTAAGCCAGAAGTGGCGCTGCGCATTGTGGCGAACGGCAAGAAAGACGTCTCCGTGCTGGAAAACTTTGTGCCGCGTCTTGGCTCGCTGCTGGAACACCAGTGCAGCAAAGTGAATAAACTCAGCTGGACGCTCAACGATCCCGAGGGAACGACGCTGGCGCAGGGCACGGCAGCTAAAGCGCAGGACTGGGCGCTGGTGGTGAAACAGCAGCAGGCCGCGCCTGCCGAGACTGTCACCGCAACCCCAGCCAGCGGCGCGTTACTGCCACCCGATCAGAACGTGGCTTCCCGCACCGTTGCCGCCGACCGCACGCCGTGGCAGGAGTTTACCCTGCAGGATGGCTGCCACCTGCGCACCTTCTGGGAGGGCGGCGCGTCCGCTCCGGCGCTCTTTATTCCGGATTCTGATACTACCCGCTGCGGTAACGGCAGCTGGCTGAGCGGTCACACCGTTATCTCTCAGTCCCGCAACGGCGGGCAGAAAGAGATGGCGGTGACGTACATTCACGGCTTCCCGGTGATGGGGCTGAATCAGAGCGCCGATCCGGAAAACGCGCTGATCACCTCCGTCAATAAAGAGCGCATGGTATTCAGCACGCCAGACAGCGATCAGAGCTGGATGATCCTGCCTTACGACAGCACCCTGAACAGCTGGAAGAGCAACGGCACGGTAGCGGTAGAAATTTCCCGCGAGACCGCCAGCGACGATGCAAAACTGCAGGCGCGTATTGCGGCGGTGAAGAAAACCTGGGGTGCCTGGGTTGCCCCAGGCACCCCGCTGAATATCGTTCTGATTGATACCCTGCGTCCTCAGCTGCGCGATCCGGCAGTGGGCGCCTGGCGCGCGGCGAATTAAGGAATGGCTATGAATACGCTCTATCAACACCTGGCGGGTGAAACGCTCAACGACGCGCTGGCGCGTCTTGAAGCGGAGATCAAAGCCCGTCCGGCAGATGCAGACCTCCGCGCCGCGTTCGTGCAGTTTTTAATCCTCAGCGGCAACGGGACGCGCGCGCTGACCCAGCTGAAAAGCTGGCTGGCGCTGAAGCCGCAGGCGAAACCCACCGTCACGCTGCTGGAGCAGTCCATTCAGGGCGAGCTGCAGCGCGCACAGGTGATGGCGGGGCAGGCGCGTCCGGCCATGCCTGAAACTCAGTGGCCGTGGCTGACCACCCTGGCCGCGGCGCTCCGCGAGGAGGGCGAGCGTGCCCGGTCGCTGCGCCTTGAAGCGCTTGACCAGGCGCAGGCCACTCCCGGCCACATCACCCTCGAAAACGATGAGGCTCAGCCGTTTGACTGGCTGATGGACGGCGATGCCCGTCTCGGCCCGGTGTGCGAAACCATCGTGAACGGCCGCTATTTCTGGCTGCCGTTTAACGCTATCGCCGAGATCCGTTTCCAGGCGCCTGCCAGCGTGACCGATCTGGTCTGGCGTCACGCGCTGGTGCGCCTGACCGACGGTACGGAGCAGGTATGTCAGATCCCGGCGCGTTACCCGTTTGCTGCCGATGCGTCGGATGCGATCAAACTGGGCCGCACTACCGAGTGGCAGCCGCTCGACGAGGACGGCACCCTGTACGAAGGGATGGGCCAGAAAGCCTGGCTCAGCGAGCAAAGCGAAAGCCCGTTGCTGTCGTTAAGCCTCGTGTCGTTTGCGACGGATGGAGCCGATGAGTAATCCCGCTGGCGAAGGCGATCTGCTGCGCAGCGGCTGGCAAGCCCGCAGCAGGCAGGAGAAGGTGGGGGCGCGCGACAAAATGCAGCCTTCGCTGCTCGATCGCCTCACCGATAACGACCCGGAAAAAAAACGCGAGCCGGCCAACAGCAACCTGATCACCCACGCAGCGCTGCGTCGTAACGTGCTGCGGGATCTGCAGTGGCTGTTTAACACCATCAACCACGATGCCTCCGGCGATTTAAGCGCGCTACCGCACGTGAGCCGCTCGGTGGTTAACTTCGGCGTCGCGCCGCTCGCCGGGAAGAGGATGTCGGACATCGAATGGCACGACATTCAGCGCAAGCTCACTGAGGCCATCATCAATTTTGAACCGCGCATTTTGCCGCAGGGGCTGCAGGTCCGCTGCGTGTCGGATACCTCCTCGCTGGATCTGCACAACGTGCTCTCCATCGAGATTAAAGGGCGCTTATGGTGTGTGCCGTACCCGCTGGAGTTTCTGTTTCGCACCGATGTCGATCTGGAAAACGGCCATTTTGAACTGAAAGATGCGGGGTAATCATGGAAAGTAAACTGCTCGAATATTACAACCGTGAGCTGGCCTACCTGCGCGAAATGGGGGCCGAGTTTGCCGAACGATATCCGAAGGTCGCCGGGCGGCTGGGCATGCGCGGCATCGAAGTGGCGGACCCGTACACCGAACGCCTGATGGAGGGGTTTGCGTTTCTGACCTCCCGCGTACAGATGAAAATGGACGCGGAGTTTCCGCGTTTCTCCCAGCGTCTGCTGGAGATGATCGCGCCGAACTACCTCGCGCCCACCCCTTCAATGGCGATTGCGCAAATTGAGCCCGACAGCAGCCGCGGCGATCTGAGCAACGGCTTTATTGTGCCGCGCGGCACCATGATGGACAGCCTGGCGCTGAAAAAAACCGGCGTAACCTGCAGCTATACCACCGCGCACGAGGTTAATCTGCTGCCGCTGAAAATCGACAAAGTGGAGCTCGGCGGCGTGCCCGCTGACCTGCCGCTGGCGCAGCTCGGCTTAAACCAGCGGGGGATCAACAGCGCCTTGCGGATCCGCATTGCCTGCGACGGCCCGCAAAACCTTGGGCACCTGAATTTTGACCGGCTGGAGTTTTTCCTCAGCGGCCCGGACATTGAGGCGCTGAAGTTGCTGGAGCTGGTGATGGAGCACCACGCCGGGATCGTCTGCCAGACGGTCAGCCCGCAGCCGCAGCGACAGCTGCTGGCAACGGATGCGCTGCTTCAGGAGGGCTTTGCGCCGGACCAGGCGCTCCTCCCGGACGATCTGCGCAACTTTGACGGCTACCGTCTGCTGCAGGAGTATTTTGCGTTTCCGGCCCGCTTCCGCTTTATCAGCCTGAGCGGTCTGAGCACGCTAATCCAGCGCTGCGAAAACGAAAAAGCCTTCGATATCTTCATTCTGCTGGATAAGTCGGATGAACAGCTGGAGCGCGTGGTCGACGCCAGCCATCTGGCGCTGCACTGCACGCCGGTCATCAACCTGTTCCCGAAAGTGGCGGCCCGGCAGAAGCTGAATGAAGGCCAGCATGAATACCATCTGGTGGTCGATAACATCCGCCCGCTGGACTACGAAATTTATGCGGTAAATAAAATTTTTGGCAGCGCCGACGGCCAGCGCGACGACCAGACGTTTCGTCCGTTCTGGAGCACCTGGAGCGGCGACGCGGGCAACTACGGGGCCTATTTTTCCCTGCGCCGGGAACAGCGTGTGCTCTCCGAGCACGCCCTGCGCTACGGCACCCGTACCGGCTATATCGGCTCGGAGGTCTTTGTCTCGCTGGTGGATGAACAGCATGCCCCGTGGCAGGAAAACCTGCGCTACATCTCTGCCGAGGTGCTCTGTACCAGCCGCGACCTGCCGCTGATGCTCCAGCAGGAGCTCGGGCAGTTCATTATGGCCGACTCCATGCCGGTGAAGGGGTTAACCCTGCGCAAAGGCCCGACGCCGCCGCGTCCGGCGCTGGCGGAAGGGTTCAGCACCTGGCGGCTCATCAGCCAGCTGCAGATGAACTACCTCAGCCTGATGGACAGCGAAAATGAAGAGGGGGCAGCGGCGCTGCGCCAGCTGTTAGGTCTGTATGCCAACCTGGCCGAAACGCCGGTTGCACGTCAGGTGGAGGGGGTTCGCCACTGCGTGCTGGAGCCGGTACACCGCCGCGTGCCTGAACCCGGCCCGGTCGTTTTCGCCCGCGGAATTGGCATCACCCTGACGGTGGACGAGCGGGCGTTTTCCGGCGCCAGCCCGTGGCTTTTCGGCAGCGTGATGGAGCGCCTTTTTGCCCGTCTGGTCTCCATCAACAGCTTCACCGAGTTCACCCTGAAGAGTCAGCAGCGCGGCGAGATAGGCTACTGGGCGCCGCGCATGGGTAAAAGGGCGCTGGTATGAGTGACGCTGCCACCGCACCGCTGCGCGTGCATCGCCTGACGAAGCTGCCGGATACGTTCTGGCACGGGGTCCGCGAGACGCCCTGGCGCTACGATCTGTTTCAGCTGTTAAGGCGCATTGATGCCCAGGGCGGCGAGCGCTACCCGCTGGGACGCGCGCCGCTGCCGAAATTTGAGCCGCTGCGCATTGGCCAGCAGCCCTCAATGAGCTTTGCGCCGTCGACGCTGGCCCAGGTACGACAGCGTGAGGAAAGCGGGCTGCATGAGGTGTCGATCCTCAGTTTTGGCCTGTTTGGCCCGAACGGCCCGCTGCCGGTCCACATGACCGAGTATGCCCGCGAGCGGATTCATCATCATCAGGACACCAGCCTCAGCGCGTTTGCCGATATGTTCCATCATCGTCTGGCGCTGCTGTTTTACCGCGCCTGGGCGGATGCGCAGCCTGCCGTTTCCCTCGATCGCGCCGACAATAAGCGCTTTGAGGGCTACCTGGCGTCGCTGATCGGCATGGGACAGCCGGGTCAGATGAACAAGGGCAGCCTGAGCGCCCATGCCCGCTTTACCCACGCCGGGCACCTGACCCGCCACGGGCGGGATCCGGAAGGACTGGAGAAGATCCTGCGCAGCTATTTTAAAGCGCCGGTTAAGCTGGTGAGCAACGTGCCGCAGTGGATGCCGCTCTCCACCCGCGAGCAGGCGCAGCTGGGAGCAGGACGCCGCATGCCGCGCATGGGGGAATCCGCTTTTCTCGGCGTCGCCGTCCGCGACGTGCAGCATAAGTTTCGTATCGAGATTGGCCCGCTGAGCGCGGAGGAGTACAACCGCTTTCTGCCGGGCGAAGCGTGGGTCACCGAGCTGCGCGACTGGGTGCGCCAGTACGCGGGAATTGAGTTTGAATGGGAAACACGGGTGATCCTGCGTGAAGACGCGGTGCAGGGCACCACGCTCGGCAGCGATGGGCGATTAGGCTTTAACACCTGGCTGGGGCATCAGCCGCAGCCTGTCCCGCGTGGCGATCTGGTGTATCGCGCAGAGCGATAAATTTTTCTAACGCATTGTTATCAACGGAACCGAACATGTCAGAAATTAGCCGTGCCGTGCTTTTCGGCAAACTGGATACGCTGTTATTTACCTCTCTGGAAAGCGCGACTGCCTTCTGCAAGCTGCGCGGCAACCCCTACGTTGAGCTGGTGCACTGGCTGCATCAGCTGATGCAGCAGCAGGATGGCGATCTGCAGCAGGTCATCCGCCACTTTGCCCTCGACGAACAGCAGCTAACGCGCGATATCGTGGCGGCGCTGGACGCTCTGCCGCGCGGCGCAAGTTCCGTTTCCGATCTCTCCGAACATATCGACAGCGCCGTG
Organism: Enterobacter cloacae complex sp. P12RS; assembly: GCF_014895875.1. NCBI lineage: Bacteria > Pseudomonadati > Pseudomonadota > Gammaproteobacteria > Enterobacterales > Enterobacteriaceae > Enterobacter > Enterobacter cloacae complex sp. P12RS. Next base: position 76,071 of record NZ_JADBQO010000059.1, on the reverse strand, counting down.
GAGCGCGCCTGGGTCTTCGGCTCGCTGAAGTTTGGCGTCAGCCGTATTCGCGGCGGCCATTTGCTGATTGGCATCCTCAAGACCTGGAATCTGGCCAACGTGCTGAAAAGCATCTCGTCGCAGTTCACCCGTCTTAACGTCGAAGTGCTGATCGAGCAGTTCGACGCTATTTGCGCCAACAGCAAAGAGACGCAGCAGGCCGCTGCCGCCGTCGATGCACCGGCGGGTGCGGTCCCGGCGGCGCAGGGAACGCTGGCCCAGTACGGCCAGGACCTGACCGCCCGGGCCCGCGACGGGAAGATTGACCCGGTTGTCGGGCGCGACGAGGAGATCCGCCAGATGGTGGATATCCTGATGCGCCGCCGCCAGAACAACCCGCTGCTGACCGGGGAGGCCGGGGTCGGCAAAACCGCAGTCGTTGAAGGGCTGGCGCTGCGTATCGCCGACGGCGACGTGCCGGAGCCGCTGCAAAATATTCAGCTGTGGCTGCTGGATATCGGCATGCTGCAGGCAGGCGCGGGCATGAAAGGCGAGTTTGAAGCCCGTCTGCAGGCGCTCATTAATGAAGTCCAGTCCAGCGCCACGCCGATTATTCTGTTTATCGATGAGATCCACACTCTGATTGGTGCAGGCGGCCAGCAGGGAACCGGCGATGCGGCGAACCTGCTGAAGCCGGCCCTGGCGCGCGGTCAGCTACGCACCATCGGTGCCACCACCTGGGCGGAATACAAAAAGTACATTGAGAAAGACCCGGCGCTGACCCGTCGTTTCCAGACCGTACAGGTTCACGAGCCGGACGAAGCGAAAGCCATTCTGATGCTCCGTAGCACCGTGTCGCCGCTGGAGACGCACCACCAGGTCCTGCTGCTCGACGAAGCGGTCAGCGCGGCGGTAAAGCTGTCCCATCGCTATATCCCGGCGCGTCAGCTGCCGGATAAAGCCGTTGCGCTGCTCGACACCGCCTGCGCCCGCGTGGCCGTCAGCCAGAGCGCGCCCCCTGCGCAGCTGGAAGACTGCCTGCGCCATCTTGCCGCGCTGGACGTGGAAATTGAAATTGCTGAACGCGAAGCGCGCGTCGGCGCCGGTGAGGCCGACCGCGTAGCGTCGTTAATCACAGAGCGCGACGCGTATGAAACAAAACGCGAAGCTCTGGCCCGGCGCTGGGAAGAGGAGCGCGGTCTGGTGCAGGAGATCATCCGCCTGCGCGCCGCGCTGTTTGCGGCGGGCGAGGAAGAGACCGCCGAGCTGCGCAGCCAGCTGGCGGAGCAGCAGCAGGCGCTGAACGCCTTGCAGGGTGACGAGCCACTGCTGTTTGCGGCGGTAGATGAAAACGTGGTCGCCGCAGTCGTCTCTGACTGGACCGGGATCCCGCTGGGCCGGATGGTGAAAAACGAGATCGACGCGGTGCTGAACCTTGCCGATACGCTGAACCAGCGCGTTATCGGCCAGCGTCACGGGCTGGATCTCATTGCCCGCCGCGTGAAAACCTCGCGGGCGAAGCTCGACGATCCGAACAAACCGGTGGGCGTCTTTATGCTGTGCGGCCCGTCCGGCGTCGGGAAAACCGAAACCGCGCTGGCGCTGGCGGAATCCCTGTACGGCGGCGAGCAGAACGTCATCACCATCAACATGAGCGAGTTCCAGGAAGCGCACACCGTTTCCACCTTAAAAGGTGCGCCTCCGGGATACGTAGGGTATGGTGAAGGCGGCGTGTTAACCGAGGCCGTGCGCCGTCGCCCTTACAGCGTGGTGCTGCTGGACGAAATTGAAAAAGCGCACCCGGACGTCCATGAGATCTTCTTCCAGGTCTTCGACAAAGGCTGGATGGAGGACGGCGAGGGGCGCCACATTGATTTCCGTAACACCATTATCATTCTGACGTCCAACGTGGGCACCGAGCTGATAAGCGCCATGTGCGCCGATCCGGAGCTGATGCCGGAGCCTGACGCGTTAAGCGGCGCGCTGCGCCAGCCGCTGCTGGAAGTATTCCCGCCGGCGCTGCTGGGCCGCCTGCTGGTGGTGCCGTACTACCCGCTCAGCGACGAGATGCTCGGGCAGATTGTGCGCCTGCAGCTCAAGCGCATTCAGCGTCGTCTGGAAGAGAATCACAGCATTATTTCTGAGTTTGACGACAGCGTGGTGGAACAGATTGTTCAGCGCTGCACCGAGGTGGAGTCCGGCGGCCGCATGGTGGATGCTATCCTGACTAACACCCTGCTGCCTCAGATGAGCCAGATCTTACTTACCGCCAGCCGCAGCGACGAGCAGTTCCGACGCCTGCATGTCACCTGCGAGCAGGGCGAGTTTCACTGTCAGTTTGCCGCGTAATAATCATCAAGAGAACTGTAAAAGATGACGGATAATGATAACAATCGGACTGTCCCAAACGCGCTCCCGGTCGGGTACCGCTTCAACGAGTTTGAAATCAAAGAGGTGATCGGCGGCGGCGGTTTTGGCATTGTCTATCGCGCGTGGGATCACCAGCTCGAACGCACTATCGCTATCAAAGAATTTATGCCTTCCTCGCTCGCCGTGCGCGGCGACGACATGACCCTGGTGCTGCGCAGCGAGCGCTTTGGCAAAGCATTTTCCGCGGGCCTGAACAGCTTTATTCAGGAAGCGCGTCTGCTGGCGCGTTTTAACCACCCGAACCTGCTGCACGTCCTGCGTTTCTGGGTGCAAAACGACACGGCTTACATGGGGACGCTGTTTTATAGCGGCACCACGCTTTCACGCCTGCGCGAAGAAAAACCGGAGCTGATCAACGAGGCCTGGATCCGCCGCACGCTGCCGATGCTGTTCGGCGCGATCAAGACCATCCACGACGAAGGCTATCTGCACCGTGATATCTCTCTGGATAATATTCAGATCCAGGATAACGGCCTGCCGGTGCTGCTCGATTTCGGCTCCGCGCGCCGCACCATCGGTAACCTTTCCGACGAAACGGAAACCATGCTGCGCCCCGGCTTTGCGCCGATTGAGCAGTACACCGACGACAACGAGAGCGAGCAGGGGCCGTGGACGGATATTTACGCCCTCGGCGCGGTGCTGCGTACCCTGATTGTGGGTTCTCCGCCGCCGGTCAGCGTGGTGCGCTCCATCCAGGATACCTGTAAGCCGCTGGTGGAAATCATGCCGCAGGGCTACTCCATCCCGCTGCTGCAGGCCATTGACCGCGCGCTGGCGCTGCACATGGAGGACCGTCCGCAGTCTATCGACGAATTCGCGGCGCTGATTGAGATGCCGGTCGCCGGGATCAACGACGTGCTCACCGCCAAAAAGACCGGCACCATGCTGGTTCCGGTTGAGGAAGAGAAGCCAGCTTCGGTGCTTGACTGGCGTCGCTATAAGATCCCGGGCATGGTTGCCGCGGGCGTGCTGGTGGGCGTTGTCGCCGGGGCGATGCTGTTCAGCGGTGGGAATGATGCGCCTGAGCAGGCTGCCCAGGCTCCGTCAGAGACGCGTCCGACAGAAACTGCCGCGAACGCGCCAGAGGTGAAGCCAGAAACGGCGACGGTGAGCGAGCCGGCGACGGCACAACAGACGCCACCACCTGCCGACGCCAGCCCGGTCGCGCTGGTTTATATCCGTATCCAGGACGGTGAAACGCTGAAAGTGAACGGCGAACCAAAAGCGCTACGTCCGGCGACCAACGGCTATGCCTCGCTCAAGCTGCCAGCCGGTGAGACGAAGATTGAACTGCAGGGCAACGGGAGAACGCGCAGCCAGACGCTGGATATCAGCAAGCCGGGCACCTGGCTGGTGAATCCTTAGTAATGCACGATCTTCAAGGCCAGAGACTTATTCCAAAGGTGTTCGAAGAGCGTCTCTCCTCTTTATGTACAAAATCGCTTTAGGATTGAAAGCTCAGTTGGCTTAGTAGCGGTGGTCTTAATTGACCACCGTCAGTGAAAAACGACAGGCCCTTTTGTCTCCGACCCCGGAGAGTTAGCTGAAGCGAAGATGCGGAATTCCAATTTGTCAGTGTTAATTACGTGTATAAACAAAATGTCGCTCATTTAAAGAGTAAATCAGGGTATTTCTGGGGAAGTATGGATCTTCTCGCAATTTTAATTTATTGCGCGAATTCAGTACGCCACAACAGAATCCCATTTCTTTCTGACGCAAAAGCATTTAGTGCTTCGTTGAATTATTTTGCAGGTGATGGTTTCAGCATTTTGGTCATGCTTTTTTTTGTGCTTGACTTACTTTTACTACTCTCTTTGTTTGCTTCGGCCTGGTTATTCTTCAAACGAAAGAACGGTGCAGTCAAATTTGCTCTTGCTCAGGAATTATTTCGTTTGATTTCATTCAGATGTTCAGTCTCATTTTTCCCTCTTTTAGTAAGCGTGTTTGGAATTTCAAACGTCTGGTTGAATGTAGGGTTATTTATCACATCAGAGTCACTGAAAATCTACTCTCTTGTTTTTTGGATGAACGAGCGGGAAAAGCCCCTTTCTTGAATGATGCTTTATCAGAGATGCGACCCGCTTTTTTGCATCGCATAAGCTAAATGGAATAAAGATTATGCTCAACCGAATTACCGTTCAGCTCCCGGTGGAGGGGCTTCTGTTCTGGAAACTGACGGGCCGCGAGGCGATGTCCGAGTCGTTCGCGCTGACGCTGACCGTGCTTGGCACGGACGCGCGCATTGACCGCAGTAAGCTGCTGGGCCAGCCGGTCACGGTGACCATCCCGACGCAGAGCCTGCTGACCTCCCGCTATATTAACGGCAAGATTACCCGCGTGGCGGTGAGCGCCGTTGAGCTGACGGGCACCCGCTATGCGGTGTACCAGCTGACGGTGGAGCCGGACCTGTGGCCGATGAAGCGCGACCGTAACCTGCGTATTTTCCAGGGCCAGACTGTGCCGCAGATTGTGAAAACCCTGCTGGGCGAGCATCAGGTCAACGTTGAGGATAAACTCACCGGCAGCTACCGGGTCTGGGACTACTGCGTGCAGTATCAGGAGTCGAGCCTGGACTTCATCAGCCGCCTGATGGAGCTGGAGGGGATTGCGTATCACTTCAGCCACGATGCGGACAAGCACACCCTGGTGCTGACTGACGCCGCCACGCAGCATCAGCCGTTCAGCGGCTATGAGGTCATCCCGTACCACCAGACGCCGTCCGGCGGCAGTACGGATGAAGAGGGCATCAGCCAGTGGGCGCTGGAGGACAGCGTGACGCCGGGGATTTACAGCCTCGACGACTATGACTTCCGCAAGCCGAACGCGTGGCTTTTCCAGGCCCAGCAGAACCCGGCGTCGCCGAAGCCGGGCAGCATTGACGTGTACGACTGGCCGGGGCGCTTTGTGGACAAAGGTCACGGGGAGTTCTATGCCCGTATCCGTCAGGAGCGCTGGCAGGTGGAGCATCAGCAGATTCAGGCCACTGCCACGGCGGCGGGGATAGCGCCAGGGCACACCTTCACGTTAACCAACGCGCCGTTCTTCAGCGACAACGGGGAGTATCTGGTGACGGCAGCGGGCTACCACTTCGAGGAGAACCGCTACGCCAGCGGCGAGGGGGAGACCATACACCGTACCGATTTCACGGTCATTCCGTCGGCGGTGGTTTACCGTCCGGCGCAGAGCACGACGTGGCCACGCACCTACGGCCCGCAGACGGCGAAAGTGGTCGGGCCGAAGGGCGAGAGTATCTGGACGGACAAATATGGCCGGGTGAAGGTGAAGTTCCACTGGGACCGGCTGGCGAAGGGCGATGACACCAGCTCCTGCTGGGTTCGCGTGTCGAGCGCGTGGGCGGGCCAGGGCTACGGCGGGGTGCAGATCCCGCGCGTCGGCGACGAGGTGGTGGTGGACTTTATCAACGGCGACCCGGACCGTCCGATTATTACCGGCCGCGTGTATAACGACGCGAGCATGCCGCCGTGGGCGCTTCCGGCTGCGGCGACGCAGATGGGCTTTTATAGCCGCAGCAAAGATGGCCATAAAGACAATGCCAATATTCTCCGTTTTGAAGATAAAGCCGGGCACGAGCAGATCTGGATCCATGCAGAAAAAAATATGGATACGGATATTGAAAATTCTGAAACTCATGATGTCGGTGTCGATCGTAGAAAAACCATCGGACAGGATGAGAATATTACGATTAAGCGGAACCTGAAATCAGATGTAGGTAATAATGAAACGCATAATATTGGTAACAAGCACGTTATAAACGTTGGGAAAGATCAAACCGTCTTGACCATGGATAAAGAAGGTAACGCGCTGCTGGAATCTGTGACCACGATTAAACTCAAAGTTAAAGACAATTATATTCTGATCGCCCCGGATACCATTGAGATTCACGTAGGCCAAGGCAACCTCAAAGCAGAGGCTGTGGAACAAGCCATCTTCAAAGGTGATGAGCTTACAAGACTAGGTGATGGGATCAATACCGAGCTCAAAGCAAATGATACGGTGAGTATAACGGGAACTAACCTTACCGATATTAAGGGCGCGATTGTAAAAGTTAACAGTTAATCTGCGTACAGAGAACGCTATTATGGGAAAACCAGCCGCCAGAGCGCGCATTGATTCCAGCGCACATACTGGCCCAATTCAAAGCGGAAGTCCCAACGTAATTATTGGCGGATTTCCGGCAGCACGAAAAGGCGACCCGCTTTCATGCTCCCAACATGGTCAGGGAAGTATTCTCAGTGGTTCAACAACGGTATTTGTGAATGGTTTGCCTCTCGCCAGGGAAGGTGACAAGACGGGTTGCAATACCTCAGCAACCCCTGCGGTCGCATCCACTCAACCCGCACCTCCGCAATACTGGGGCGGAACGGCGGCGAAGGATGCGGGTAAAGATGGTGCTATACATGGTGATGTTTACGACGCCCGTGTGCTTGGCGCCTATGCAAGCCTTGAAGATAAATCCGGCTTTGGAAAACCCGATACGGCTTCAGCCGGATTCGCACTTGCCGATATCACGGTCGGGAATACAAAAAGTCAGGATAAATATAAAGGCGAGGTACGTACTAAAGTAGGGGTGGCGACTGCCAGCGGCACGTTAGTGACCGATAGAGCTGATTACGGGGCGATTAATCTCAATGCAAACGCCACCGCAATACAATATGGCGCCTCGGGAAGCATTGGAAAAGAAGGGCAACAATACGGCGGCGTCGGTGGGGATGTATACCTGGCAACCGCTGAAGCGAAGGCCGTCAGTGAACTATATGACGGAAATAAAGGGCGTTATGGTTTTAATGTTGAACTTGGCGCAGAAGCCGCGGCGGTCAAAGGAGAGGCGACGGCTAAAGCCGATTTTTATGGCGTAGTCGTTGCCGATGGCAAGCTTTCAGGGAGTGCAGGGAGCGCTGGCGCTTCTGCAGGCGTAGGAACCTGGATTGATAGCACTGATTATTCATTTAACCTTAAGGTGTCCGGTGAGCTTGCAGCGGCGCTCGGTCTGGGAGGGGATGCCAGTATCAAATTTGCTCTCAAACCGATCCTTGACTGGATTTATGACGATGATGAAAGTAAGCCGTCCCCAGCGGCGGGCAGTGGCGATGGTGTGATTAAGACTGGCTGTGTTACAGTCCTGATAGGAGATTAAAATGTGTAAATGGGGAACGTTGTGATGCATTGGTTTTTCTTTATAGTCTTTATGATTTGGACGCTAGCGCTTATCTGGAATGGAAAAGATTTATTTAATAAAAAGCAGTGGCTCCTTGCGGGGTTAATGTTCGTTCTAGTGTTAGTGGCTACGGTCGTCATTGGCTTTACGTTGAAATGGCTTGCTCAGTCAATGTCATTATTTTCCGTCGCAACGGCCAAGCATTATTCGATCATCTTATCCATGTCTTTCTTGTGTGTTTGGGGATTAAAGATCACAGTAGTGCTGCTCTGCACGTTATTTTCCGGGATTATGGGGGGGCACAAAAGATACAACGCGGAAAATTATGAAAAATTATCGTCTATGACACGTGCCGTGGCGCCTGGCTTACTTATCTTTGCTAAGAGCTTAATTACCCTCGGAAGCTTCCTTATGTTTTCGGGTTTATGGCTTAAGTAAGCGCGACGAGTGAGGTTGCATTATGGTTGCTGAAAAACAATATTTTTTCCCTCTTGAGATGAAAGATCAGGAAAAAGAGATTCGGGAAAACTTCTGGAAATGTCTCTATACCTCTGCAGAAAAAGAGATGCTTCATTACTGGCTATTGTTACCCCAGAATGTTAAGCCAGCAGAGTTAAAGCCGATCACATTTCAGGAGGTTGGGCTGACGAATATCGGACGATACATCGCCGATGACACCGGCCCCTATATTGAAGTCTGGGCTGCATATGAACACTGTCAGTGGGAGATGAATGCGTCAGACTGGCTTATAAATAAGCTCGATTTAATGGGTGAGAAAGTACTGAGCCAAAGAATAATTACGCATCCTTCAGGAAGCGGGAAGTTTGCGGATATCCTGTCCATTAAAACGATGCCATCGGGTGATGAGGTCGTTTCACGGTATACGGTGCAGAAGGATTATAATCCTGTAAATGGTGGGGGAAATTACTTCCTTTTGAAAACGGCTTGTGCGTCGAAAGATTACAACACGATTGCCGATACTATTTTCCTGATTGCTATCAACTGGGATTTACTGCATCGCAGCAATTTGATGCTTTCAGAACTGTTGAAAACAGTCAGCCTTAGCAACAAAAATGACAGTGGATTTAAAATTCCGGATTCATGGCTGGTGAATACGCTGGATGATAATCGTCTGGTAATTGAACACACAATAGGTAACGTTAACCATGGAGTGATTAATTTCTGTCTTTTCCGTCAGGCTGATTATCCCGCTGCGCAGGCTATTTTCGATGAAGCAACTGCGCGCTTTAACCGCCACGATAGTGCGGTCTCTCTTACGACATCGGACATTGCCAGCATCCCAAATGATATCAATCCCTCGTTTACAGGCGATCTTTATAGCTGTACGGGAGAGGTAGTTAGTGCTGCTGAGAATATCAGGGCTTATTACGATATGCGTATCTTTAAAATGAATGATTTGTGGTGTTACGTTGAGGTGGTTGGGCCTCATCGTAATCATCAGGATTATTATTACGAAGCCAATAAACGATGCATGGAAATCATTCTTTCTACGTTTCGCATAGAAAAACGATGAGCTGACAAAGTTAATTCATGGCCATCTAAATAAAACCATAGAAATGTGGTTTTATTTTTTGTTTCACAGAAATAATATCATAACCGCCCTCGTTCTGAGGATTAGTTAACTTCAGGCACTGAGATCAGATCATCGTGGAAAAAAAATCATGCTCAGCTGAACTATCGTTCAGCTCGCGGGAGTGGATATTCTGTTCTGAAAACTGACATCCCGCTATGTTAACGGCAAGATTATCCACGTGGCGAACGGTGCCGTTGAGAGAACGGGCATGCACTATGCTGTGTAACAGGTAGAAGTGGAGCATCCGCAGGTTCAGGCCACCGCCAGGACAGTATTTGAGGTGACTCATGAGTAAAGAAAATTACACCGCGCTGGATTATATCAATGATGCTATTGACGCAATTAATCATCGATTAGATGAAAATCCTACATTTTCTTTATATGTTATGGCGAAGAATCAGTTGGACTATATTAAGTCTATTCTAACGGGGTCTGAGAAAGATAAAAGTAAATTGCACAAATTAAATCTTGGAGTGCTTGCGTCAAAAGAGTTTGATACAACCGATGCAGAACTTGCTCAGCATTTGTCCAATGTTAATTATATAGCTTCGCAAATGGGAAAAGGATTGAAGTTTATTCTCCCTCATGAGCAAGACGTTGAGTATTTGAAAAGGCAAAAACGATATCGCAAGTGGTAAACAACGTTTGATTAAAGGGTGCGGGATGATAGATCTTTACAGCGAAGACTCAGTAATTAATCATTATGCCGATCGTTATCGTAACTACATGCCAGTTAATGTTCGTAAGGTAATAAGAAGCAGCATTGATGATTCAAATTCCTCTCATGTATGGGATGAAATATTACCTTTAATCACAAATGAAGATGTTTCACGCGATAAAGCACTTGGGGCGTTAGTGGGTTTGGCTGTTGGAGATGCAGTTGGCACTACTCTTGAATTTAAACGCAGAGACAGCGAACATGTAGCGGATATGATTGGTGGGGGACCTTTTCAATTAAAACCTGGTGAATGGACAGATGATACGTCCATGGCATTATGTCTGGCAGAGACTTATCTTTCAGAAAGCAGAATGCACACCGATGTGCTTAGAAAATATCTCCTGAAATGGTATCTTGACGGAGAGAATAGTAGTAATGGTCGGTGCTTCGATATCGGGAATACGACGCGATTCGCACTTGAACAGTATATGCGTGTCGGACCTTCCTGGTATGGTAATACAGAGAAACACACTGCTGGTAATGCTGGGGTTATTCGTCAAGCACCGGTGTCTATCTTTCGTCGAAAATCGCTGCGTGCGATTTACTTCGAATCCCAGGCTCAGAGTCGAGCAACGCATGGCGCGGTAGAGTCAATTAACGCATGCCAATTTCTCGGATTGGTATTGCACTATTTAATTAACGGTTATCAAAAAGAAGAAGCTTTTTCCCCTCATGTTTTCCCACTGTGCGCGCGCGTAATGATCATAAATGCGGGTGAGTATAAGCAAAAAACTCGCGATCAGATTCGTTCAAGTGGTTATGTAATCGATACGCTTGAGGCCGCGATGTGGTCCGTATGGAATACTGATAATTTCCGGGATGCGATTCTGCTGGCTGCCAATCTTGCCGATGACGCTGACAGCGTTGCGGCAACGGCGGGACAAATAGCGGGAGCATTATATGGTTATTCCGCTATTCCGCAGGAGTGGAAAAATAAACTCGTACAACATGAACGTATCGCCAAAATGGCTGGTGAATTGTTCGATATAGCCCCTGAAGACACTTTCTTGTAACTGTTTATCTCGATGAAAATTCAGGAAAAGTGGTTTTTTTGTGGCATGAGAAGTCAATCTTACAGCTACTCATTATCAAACCAGCAGCGTTTACGCTTTGCGTATTGAAATGAGTTAACTTCTGGCACTGAGATTAGTCCATAGTGGAATAATGATTATGCTCAACCGAATTACCGTTCAGCTCCCGGTGGAGGGGCTTCTGTTCTGGAAACTGACGGGCCGCGAGGCGATGTCCGAGTCGTTCGCGCTGACGCTGACCGTGCTCGGCACGGACGCACGCATCGACCGCAGTAAGCTGCTGGGCCAGCCGGTCACGGTGACCATCCCGACGCAGAGCCTGCTGACGTCCCGCTATATTAACGGCAAGATTACCCGCGTGGCGGTGAGCGCCGTTGAGCTGACGGGCACCCGCTATGCGGTGTACCAGCTGACGGTGGAGCCGGACCTGTGGCCGATGAAGCGCGACCGTAACCTGCGTATCTTCCAGGGCCAGACGGTGCCGCAGATTGTGAAAACCCTTCTGAGCGAGCATCAGGTCAACGTTGAGGATAAGCTCACCGGCAGCTACCGGGTGTGGGACTACTGCGTGCAGTATCAGGAGTCGAGCCTGGACTTCATCAGCCGCCTGATGGAGCTGGAGGGGATTGCGTATCACTTCCGCCATGAGGCGGACAAACACACCCTGGTGCTCACCGACGCCGCCACACAGCATCAGCCGTTCAGCGGCTATGAGGTCATTCCTTACCACCAGACGCCGTCAGGCGGCAGTACGGACGAAGAGGGCATCAGCCAGTGGGCGCTGGAGGACAGCGTGACGCCGGGGATTTACAGCCTCGACGACTATGACTTCCGCAAGCCGAACGCGTGGCTGTTTCAGGCCCAGCAGAACCCGGCGTCGCCGAAGCCGGGCAGCATCGACGTGTATGACTGGCCGGGGCGCTTTGTGGACAAAGGGCACGGGGAGTTCTATGCCCGTATCCGTCAGGAGCGCTGGCAGGTGGAGCATCAGCAGATTCAGGCCACTGCCACGGCGGCGGGGATTGCGCCAGGGCACACCTTCACGTTAACCAACGCGCCGTTCTTCAGCGACAACGGGGAGTATCTAGTGACGGCGGCGGGCTACCACTTCGAGGAGAACCGCTACGCCAGCGGCGAGGGGGAGACCATACACCGTACCGATTTCACGGTCATTCCGTCGGCGGTGGTTTACCGTCCGGCGCAGAGCACGGCTTGGCCGCGCACCTACGGCCCGCAGACCGCGAAGGTGGTGGGGCCGAAGGGGGAGAGTATCTGGACGGACAAATATGGCCGGGTGAAGGTGAAGTTCCACTGGGACCGGCTGGCGAAGGGCGATGACACCAGCTCCTGCTGGGTGCGAGTGTCGAGCGCGTGGGCGGGCCAGGGCTACGGCGGGGTGCAGATCCCGCGCGTCGGCGACGAGGTGGTGGTGGACTTTATCAACGGCGACCCGGACCGTCCGATTATTACCGGCCGCGTGTATAACGACGCGAGCATGCCGCCGTGGGCGCTTCCGGCCGCGGCGACGCAAATGGGGTTTATGAGCCGCACGAAAGGGGGCTCTGTGGACAACGCCAACGCCCTGCGCTTTGAGGATAAAGCGGGCGCAGAACAGGTGTGGATCCAGGCCGAGCGCAACATGGATACCAGCGTTAAAAATGATGAAACGCACAGCGTCGGCGGGGCGCGCAGCCATTACGTGAAGAAAAATGAGCTGCATCGCGTAGAAGCGAACCAGACGCAGGCCGTGAAAGGTGGCACCGAGATCCTGACGGGGAAAGGCAAGCTGGATGCGGCGGTAGAGCAGTATGTTATTGCATCCGGGACGAAGCTGCGGCTGGTCTCAGGTGAAAGCGCCATAGAGCTTAACGCTAACGGCAAGATTAACCTGATTGGCAAAGAGTTTAACTTCTTCGTTGAGGGAGATGGGTATATCACCACGGGCGGTAAGCTGCATCTGAATACCTCGGGAACCAAGCCGGGCACAACGGCGCCGGGGTCAGGGCATAAAGGGGATATTGATGCGGCGGTGCAGGCGAAATTTACGCCGGGAAAGGAGAGTAAGGCTGGTGTGGCTGCCAGCGCACCAGCCGAAACCTCTAAAAACGCTACGCCTCCAGCATCCAATGTTCCTTCAAGCGGATATGGAAAGGATGTAGATAGTCTTGTCGATAAATCACCGACGATGAAAAATGACATAGCGACGTTAAAGAAACGAGGCTGGACATTTGAAGAAGGTGAAGCAGGCAAGGGGACGTTTGCCAATCGTCAAAAGCGCGTTATTACCGTTGATAAAAATGAGCTCGGTAACCCGAATGCAGTCGTTCAGTCTCTGTCACATGAAAGTGGTCACGCTTTATATGAACCCAACATTGATTTTTCTTCGCGCGACGCCTATCTCAACAGCACACTCAGTGATGAAGGCGCTGCAACCTTGAACAATATCCGGGTCCAACGCGAAATCATAGCCAACAAGGGTGGGGATATAGGTATTGCAGGCAATCCGGCAAATCAGACACAATATAATCGTATCTATGATTCTCTCGAACGTGGGGCTATAAAGGAAAGTGAAGCGCGTACGCAGATAGGCCGTATCTTTGGCAAAGGCGAACAAACGTCTACCACAGGGCAATATTACGAAGATTATTATGGCGGTTGGTATGATAAAAATTATCCATAGTCTAAAAACGGGTGCGGTGCTTGCGGCTTTATTAACGACGGGAATGGCAGGAGGTAACATGCAGAAACAGGATCTTTGGCAGTTCATTGAAGAAATGAGCGCATCACTCAAAACATTGTCCGTTAACAGTCTGGATAACGCTCCGTTGTCATTCAAGCTAACGAAACAAAATGAATATATCAATTTCTACAATGCCGACGATATCAAACTGGCGGATGGAACGAACATTACTGCAATTGATTTACGTTTAAGTAAAGAAAGTGACGGGATGGCACCGTTACTGAATTTTTCACCGTCCGGCCAGTGCATCACTCTCGACACTGTTAAAAAACATTATCCGCAACTGACGTTAACTGATTATCCACGAGGCCGTTCGGAGAACGAAGTGACCAGTTATACAGCGCTAAAGGATATGAATGGGCAAAAAATAAGCTTCAGTTTCACGGTAAAAAAACCTGACTGCTTGGGTGGGGTCGCTATTAGCGCTGACTAAAAATGTTTATTTCATTACTCACTGCTTTTTAAAGTAGTGAGTAGCATAATATTTATCCAGCAAATGACGATTAACGTGAAAAAACGCCTTTCTGTCTCTCTTTTTTTTACCCTCATGTCTACCTTTCTGAGCAGTTATGAAGTAATGGCTCAGACTATGCCGCGCATTCTGGCTAAAGATGATTTTTCTCTGCAGTTAAACGACCAGATTGTGGCACTGGGTGAGAGATGGACTCCTGAGGTTGCGCGTAAAATTGCAGTTTCTGTGGAAGGTAGTTTTGTCGGTGAAGTTCCTTTTGACGGAACGAACTATAAATTCTACCAGCATCAGAAGACTGGGTTAAGAATATTCAGTTCCAATCTCTGGTGGGATAAAACCGAGCGAAGTGTTGACGATTATATTGTGGCGCAGATTACGTTAACTGCTCCGGATGGCAAAACAGTTCGCGGGATCCATATTGGTTCAACAATAAATGAACTTAATAAAGCTTACGGCAGTGGTCAGGTCGAAAATGATTCCGGGGAGCAGTGGGTTTCCTATGAATTGGGTAAGAAATTGCTCTCTTTTGAGCTTAAAGACAGTAAGGTTGTAAAAATAACAATGAATTACGAAAATGGTACTTCAGAGTGAATTATGGCCAAAAAATATCTGGCAGTCGTTTTGTTCACGGCGTTATTGACAGGCCCCGTTGAAACCACAACGGCGCTTGAATTATCACAATATAATAAGCTTGATACGGTTAGCCGCATCGTTAACGACAGCGAAGTGACTGACAATCTCAGGAAAACGCTGGGAAATCATTACCAGACCTTTATTGATAACTTTGATGTCTTCGGTGAACCGCATACCACCACAGGTGGCGGATTGTTTGTTGAAGGTTGGTTAAAAGATCTCTATCAGGAGAATGCATCCGCGCTGGTCATCAATCCTGACGGCAAAATCTTTGCAGCCTGGGTGGTTCCGACGTCGGACGTTATTCATTACCAGTCATCTGACAATAGCCCGGTTATTCATGCCGATATTCAGCAGTGGGCCGCCAGATTTAATGTGAAGCATTTTGCAACGTTCGGCCAATCAAAACTCGTGTTTGACGGGGAGTGGGCTGGCGAATTCAAGAACGACTCGACGTTAACCCTGCGATTAGCTGAATCAGACAACCGGATCATCGGCTCTTATTGCTTTATCTCCCAGAGAGGAAACCGCATAGATTGCCCGGAAGATGATGAGCAAAATCTTAGCGGTACGATCGCTGGCAATCGTGCCAGCGTTGAGTTCAACTCATCGTTTGGCGGCGTAGGTGGACGGGCTGTTCTGGAAATAAAGGGTCGTGAAATGGAATGGCGTTTAGTTACTCCTCCTCAAAAAGGAAATTACTATGCCCCGCTGCGGTATACATTACGTAAAGCCGCTTCGGTTCAAAACGCGGAAACCAGAAAACTGGACACCGATAAATTCGTTATTTCGCTGATAAACAAATGCGGCCATTTTGAGAGCAAATGTGACGAGATGGTTTATCTCGGCGTGCGCAAAAGCGATAACAGTACGATCTCCTTAAGGGGTAAAACGTTACACGACTCCGCAGGTAAAATAATCGGCTCAACGTACAAGAATGGCGAGATCGCTTATACCGTGACGTATGCACCTGTGAAATTGGTTGTCAGCAAAGGCAGTCATGCTTTAGTCGAACAGTCAGGTCAGTGGCTTAAATAAAAAAGCCGGCCAAAAGGCCAGCATGGATTGGCCTCTTTTGTTTCTCTCAATATTAATCATCCCGAGTTCACTTATGAAATACACCCTCCAGGAAGGTTCGTTTTCCCTATTTCCTGCTGCCTGGCAGGATAACAGCATGAACATCATTCGCGATGACGAAAGCGGGCTGTCCGTGGTGGTCAGCCGCGGCGTGATTCCCGATGGCAGCGACTACGAACAAGAGTTTCACCGCCAGTGGGATGTGCTGCGTCCTCAGATGGGTGAGATCGCCCAGAGCGAATTCCGGAGCGTAAAAGCCGGGCCTGATGGAAAAATTAGCGGACTGGAAGTTGAGACCACGTTTGACCGTAACGGGCAGCGCCTGTGGCAAAAACAGCTGGCCGTGCAGACGCCGGGCAAACCGGTATTGATGATTTTTACCCTCTCGGCACTCAGAGCATTCACTGAAGAGGACGAGGTGCGCTGGAGCGCGCTTAAGCAGAGTCTGACGCTAAACGACAACCGGAATGTGTAAGGCATGAGCGATAACAACGCGGCCCGTAAGGGCGACGAGATTATTCACTCCAGCATTTTTGCTGACATCACCAGCATTGTGGCGGAAGGTGCCGCCTATGCGGTGATCGGTGCGGCGGTAGGCGCAGCAGCAACCGTAGCGGCGCCATTGCTGGGTGCGGGGGCAGCAGCTGCAGGCGTGGCAGCAATTGGATCCAGTTGTCTGTTAAGCGGCATCATTGGCGGCGTGCTGGCGAACGTGGCGGGTATCACAGACGATATCAGTAACGCCGCGGAAGGGTTAGGTAATGCGCTTTTCCCGCCGTCGCCTGCGGGCAAAATCACCACCGGTTCGAACAACGTTCTGACCAACGCAATCCCTGCCGCGCGCGCGGCAGGCACGCTCACGCCCGCCGATACCCCGCCCCCTGAGCCGCAGTCGCCGGGCAGCTTTGCCGATTACGCGGGCATGCTGCTTTCCGCCGCCGGACAGTTTGGCAGCGAAATGTGGCAGCCGAGTGTGGCCTCCGCCGCTGCGGGAACCTCGCCGCTGGAAGAAGACAAGGTGGCGTGTGAAAAACACTCCGGGCCGCAGTATCTGGCGGAAGGTTCCAAAAGCGTCTTCATCAACGGCCAGCCTGCGGTGCGCGCGAAAGATCGCACCACCTGCGAAGGCACCGTTTCCGACGATGTCTCTCCTAACGTGATCATCGGCGGGGACACGCTCACGGTCCGCGATATCAAAAGCGGTAAAACGCCGGGTCTGGCGCTGGGGATGATTGCGCTCTCCCTGCTGCGCGGGCGTCCGGGCAAGATCCTGAAAAACATGCCCTGCGCGCTGGCGGCGGCAGGCGGTGGGATGCTGGCGGATATGGCGGTGAATGCCGTGTTTGGCTCCTCGCACCCGGTTCACGCCGCCACCGGCGTGAAGGTGCTGAATGACGACGACGAGCTCGATTTCTCGCTGCCGGGGCGCTTCCCGCTGCGCTGGCAGCGCAGCTATAACAGCCTGACCACCCGCGAAGGGCTGTTCGGTCTGGGCTGGGCTACAACCTTTGACAGCTATCTGACGCTGGAAGATAACAATGCGACCTGGTTCGACGAAACCGGGCGCGAGCTGAGCTTTGAACTGCCGCCTGTCGACCAGGCGTTTTACAGCATCAGCGAAGGCATCATTATCCGCCGCAATGAGAGCGGCGACGTGGCGATTGCCGACGATGACGGCGCGGTGTGGCGTCTGTACAAACCGACCCGCGCGAATCCTTCTATCCTGCGTCTGGCCTCCCTCAGCGATGAATACGGCAACGCGCTGCTGACGGCGTGGGACGAGCACGGCAGGCTGATCGGTCTTCACGACGAGCCGCGGGCTATCGACGTCACCCTGCGCTATGAGGATGAACGTTTCCCGCAGCGGGTTACCGCAGCCAGCCATTTTGACGGCAACCAAACCTGGCCGCTGATGCAGTGGGGCTACGATGCGCGCGGCCAGCTGGCGAGCGCGACGGATGCCTCCGGCGTGGTGACGCGTGAATACCGTTACAACGACCACGGCCTGATGGTCTGGCACCGGATGCCCGGGGGGCTGGAGAGCGAATACCGCTGGAAACAATTCGATCACTGGCGCGTGGTGGAAAACCGCACCAGCACCGGCGATGGCTGCCGCTTTAGCTACGATTTAGACGCGGGGCTGACGACCGTCGAGCACTACGACGGCCAGACGCGACGCCACTACTGGAACGCGCAGAATCTGATTGTGCGCTACGTCGACGAGCGCGGTGAAAACTGGCGCTACGAGTGGGACGATAACGAGCTTTTGACGCGCCGTATCGATCCGCTCGGCAACGCCGTCACCTTCGTCTACGACGAGATGGGCAACCGGGTGCAGGAAATCGATGCCGACGGCAATACCCGCACCACCACCTGGCTTGAGCACCGCGCACTCCCCTCGTCAATCATTGAAGCAGACGGCAGCGCGACCCGGTTCTGGTACGACGAACACCACGGGCTGAAGCGCATGGTGGATCCGCTGGGGCAGACGACGCAGCTGCGCCGGGACGAGTTTGGCCAGGTTGTGGAAGAGATCGATGCCGCCGGCAACAGCCGCTATCAGGAGTACAACGAGGCCGGGCAGATTGTCCGTTCGACGGACTGTTCCGGGCGTATTACCCGCTATCGCTATCACCCGCTGGGCTGGCTGGTGGCAGAGATTAGCGCCGACGGTGAAGAGACGCGCTACCGCTACGACGCCGCAGGGCGCCCGGTGCAGCTCGATCGCCCGGAAGGCTGGACTGAGTCGCTTAAATGGAACGAACGTGGCCTGCCGGTGAGGCACGCGGGCGCCGACGGGAAAGAGAGCGAGTTCAGATACGATGAGGCGGGGCGCTTAACCGCCACCCGTAATACGCAGGGCGAAGAGGTCCGTCGCCGCTGGGACAGCCGCGGGCGTCTGATTGCCCTGGAAAACGAAAACGGCGAAGCGTACCAGTTCCGCTGGGGCGCTGACTCGCTGCTGCTGGAAGAGGTAGGGCTTGATGGCGTGGCCTCGCAGTATCGCTATGATGCCTGCGGACGCACGATAGCGCGCACGTATGCCGCCGGCCATCCGGAGGCCATCACCCACGCCTTCGCCTGGAGCGCGAGCGGCCAGCTGGTCGCCCGCACCACGCCAGAAGGGCAGACCCGCTACCACTACACGCCGTCCGGGCTATTAAGCCGCATTGGGCTGCATCCGGCGCTTTCAGCCGATGCCTGGAGCACCGAGGCGGAGCAGGAGCTCGCCTTTGAGTATGACGCGCTCGGCCGCGTGACGCGCGAAGCGGGCGAGCACGGGGAGCTGGCGTGGGAATATGATGCGCTGGGCAATCGCACCTCCGTCACGCTGCCCGATGGCCGCGAGCTGAAACAGTTCTACTACGGCAGCGGACATCTGCTCAGTATTGCCCTCGATAAGCTGTCGGTCTCCGACTTTACCCGCGACGAGCTTCACCGCGAGACCAGCCGCACGCAGGGGCTGCTGACCACCCGCAGCGAATACGACCGCCTTGGTCGCCTGCATCGGCGGGACGTCTTCACCGGCAACGCCCAGCGCCCGTCGCCGCGCCGCTGGTCCCGCCGCTGGGATTACGATTACCGTAATAACCTGGTTCGCGAAGAGCGGGACGATAACCCGTTCAGTTGGTACCGCTGGCAGTACGACAGCGCCGGGCGTCTGCTCGTTCAGGACGGCACGCTGCCCGGCCAGGAGCAGTGGCGCTGGGATGCGGCGGGTAACCCGCTCGAAGGCTCTGCTGAGAAGGTCACGCATAACCGCCTGACGCAACTGAACGGCATTCGCTGGCGCTATGATGTCCACGGACGCACCGTGGAGAAAGATAACGGCCAGACCCGCTGGCACTATCGCTACGACGGTGAGCACCGTCTGACGGAGGTGATCAGCCAGCCGCGGGACCGCAACAGGCCGCAGACGCAGGTCAGCTTCCGCTATGACCCGCTCGGGCGACGCATCAGCAAAACGCGACGCCAGATGCTGGGCGGCCAGCCAACCGGCAAGCCGGTCACCACCCGGTTTGTCTGGGAAGGGTTCCGCCTGCTGCAGGAAGTGCACGGGGATGTGCCGCTGACCTACGTCTACAGCGATCAGGACAGCTACGATCCGCTGGCGCGTATTGACGGCGTGGAAGCGCCGGAGATCTTCTGGTTCCACTGCCAGCCCAACGGCACGCCGGAGCGGATGACGGATAGCGAAGGGCAGGTGCGCTGGGAAGGGGTGAACAGCGCCTGGGGCAAGCTGCTGCGGGAAAGCGAGACGCAGGTATCAGGATATTCTCAGAACCTGCGGATGCAGGGGCAATACCTGGACCGTGAGACAGGGCTGCACTACAATCTGTTCCGGTATTACGACCCGGATTGCGGATGGTTTACGCAGCAGGACCCGATAGGGCTGGCGGGGGGGATAAACCTTTACCAGTATGCGCCGAATGCGCTGAAATATATTGACCCTCTTGGCTTATCATCAACCACTTTCTATCATGCTGGTGATATTCGGGGCGAGATTAATCCTTCTATGGGGAGGCATGGATTAGATTTTAATCCTTCTAATCAAGGTGGTTTTTACGTAACTACTGATAAATCACAGGCTATTAAATGGGCAGAGTTGAGAGGACATCCTACTATAACGCAATTTGATATACCGAATTCAGAACTCGATAAACTAAATATAAAAGTATTTGAGGCTGCTGATAATGAATGGGCTAAATTTGTAACTCAGGGTAGAGCCAACACACTTGCACATAGTTATGATGCTGTAAGTGGACCAATGTTAGCAAACCCAGGTGCTGTAAAAAAAGGAGGAAAGGCTAAGCCCATAGGTTCACAGCTTGCTATTTTCTCAAATAAAGCAGCAACCGTGTTTGATCGTTATAAAGTAAAAAAAAGGTGTAAAGGGCAATGAATATTATCGATGGTGTCCAATTCAATGATTCTAATGAAAGTGTTATTTTTAATTACTATAGTTGGGTTGAGTTGATTAAAGCAATTATTGTTAAATATGCGAATAAAACAGAGGGAGAGGCTGAGCGTATAGTATTAGCCTCTCCACTTGTTCGTATTACGGAAAATGATTACATGTCTGTGGCTTTGCGCAGTCATGAAAGTGAATATCATTGGGCAATGCTAATTGCTTATGGTGATCAATATTGGACAAAGGGAGTTTCACCAGATGAACCTGACGGATACTTTGAGTGGGAAAAAGAATACAAGAAAAAAAATAATCTGGCAGAGGATAACTTTATTTTTAGGGATTAAGTGAAAGAAAAAAGTTTAAGAAGTAAGATCTTGTCAGTTTTATTGTATGTTATGGCGTTATTATATTGAAGCATATAGTAATATATCATAGTGATCCCTTTCTAAGACTTAAAGCTCCGCTAAGAATTATAATGTAATCTTATACTATAAGTGGATTCGTCTCTGTAGAACAAACGGAGGATTTAATTATTACTTGCGATAAGTCTAACTGAGAGGCAAAGGATGAGCACAGTTTACGAAGTTATTTTGGCCCTATATAAAACCACTCGAAGAGATTGACGCAGCGATACCTGCTCATGTTGAGTGGTTAAAAAAGGGGGATTCAGAGGGGATTTTCCTGGCGTCCGAAAGCCGGTTCCTAAGAAACGATAGGGACATATTCGCTAAGAGTGAGAGTCTTGCCTCTCTTAAAGAGCATTTATGCGAGGATCCTTTTCAGGCTTTAAAGCTTGCGACTGCATCATTACTTTTGAACCCTGCTTGGAACAGAGCTCTTAGACAATGTGATTTGACTCCGCAATAAAAAAATCCACGCCAAAGCGTGGATTTTTTTCATTCAAAACAAATCAAACGTTAAACAGGAAGTTCATCACGTCGCCATCTTTAACGATGTAATCTTTCCCTTCCGCACGCATCTTGCCTGCTTCTTTCGCGCCTTGCTCACCCTTGTAGGTGATAAAGTCCTCAAACGCGATAGTCTGCGCACGAATGAAGCCCTTCTCGAAGTCGGTGTGGATCTTACCGGCCGCCTGAGGCGCAGTCGCACCCACAGGAATCGTCCACGCACGCACTTCTTTAACGCCAGCGGTGAAGTAGGTCTGCAGGTTCAGCAGCTCATAGCCCGCGCGGATTACGCGGTTCAGGCCCGGCTCTTCCAGACCCAGTTCGGCCATGAACTCTTCACGGTCGGCGTCGTCCAGCTCGGCGATATCGGACTCAACGGCTGCGCAAACCGCCACAACCACAGAACCTTCCGCCGCGGCGATTTCACGGACTTTGTCCAGGTACGGGTTGTTCTCGAAACCGTCTTCGTTAACGTTGGCGATGTACATGGTTGGCTTCAGGGTCAGGAAGCTCAGGTATTTGATCGCCGCTTTGTCTTCGTCAGTCAGGTTTTTCAGCGCGCGCAGCATGCCGGCGTTTTCCAGCTGTGGCAGGCATTTTTCCAGCGCAGCCAGTTCCGCTTTCGCATCCTTGTCGCCGCCTTTCGCTTTCTTCTGCACGCGGTGAATGGCGCGTTCGCAGGTGTCGAGGTCAGAGAGCGCCAGCTCGGTGTTAATGACGTCGATGTCGTCAGCCGGATCCACTTTGTTATTAACGTGGATGATGTTGTCGTTCTCGAAGCAGCGCACAACGTGGCCGATCGCTTCAGTTTCACGGATGTTGGTCAGGAACTGGTTACCCAGACCTTCGCCTTTGGAGGCACCCTTCACCAGGCCCGCGATGTCCACGAACTCCATGGTGGTGGGCAGAATGCGCTGCGGCTTCACGATTTCCGCGAGCTGGTCCAGACGCGGGTCCGGCATTGGCACAACGCCGGTGTTAGGTTCGATGGTACAGAACGGGAAGTTCGCCGCTTCGATACCCGCTTTGGTAAGCGCGTTAAACAGGGTGGATTTGCCCACGTTTGGCAGACCGACGATACCGCATTTGAATCCCATTTCTAAATCACCTTAATATCTTGATAATCAATCCGTTAACGATAACCGATTGATGAAAAGTAAATAACTACGCCTATTATACACGTAACCCGCATGACGCGCGGTAAAAAAGCCGTATCGGGCGGATTATTGCGCTTTGAAAGCGTGTAAGCGATTTGTCGCTTTGGTTAAGCCGTCTTGCAGCCAGATTTCAGTGCAGCGCGCCGCTTCGTCTACCGCCTCGTCAATCAGTTTTTGTTCGGAAACCGGGGGTTTACCGAGTACGAAACCGACAACTTTGTTTTTATCGCCCGGATGGCCGATTCCCACGCGCAAACGGTGGAAATTCGGGTTATTGCCCAACTTGCTGATGATGTCTTTAAGACCGTTGTGACCGCCGTGTCCGCCGCCCAGCTTGAATTTTGCTACGCCAGGCGGGAGATCCAGCTCATCGTGAGCCACCAGAATTTCATCCGGGTTGATGCGATAAAACGTTGCCATTGCCGCCACCGCTTTACCGCTCAGGTTCATAAAGGTGGTGGGCACCAGCAGGCGAACATCCGCGCCAGCAAGGTTGATACGTGAGGTGTAGCCGAAGAATTTAGGTTCTTCACGCAGGGGAGCACGTAACCGTTCGGCCAGCAGATCGACGTACCAGGCTCCGGCGTTGTGGCGGGTGGCCGCATACTCCGCGCCCGGGTTGGCGAGGCCGACAATCAGTTTAATCGTCACGATTCAATTCCTAATGGGTTCCAGATCTGGCGCGTAGTTTACTGTCTGGCGCGCCGCTTGACAAAATTCTGCGGTTATCCCGGCGAAATTCGAATAATTACTCATCTGAACAATTAGAATTTCAAGCTGTTCAACGCCTTATTTGTAAACTTTTGTCTGTGCGTTATCCGTAATTGTGATCATTCACGCAACTCATAAAAGGGGCGTTGTCTATACTTTACACACAAGGATTAGGGGCTTTTCCCCTGACAACCCAAAGTTCCGGAGGTGACATATGAAACGCAAAAACGCTTCGATGCTCGGTAACGTGCTAATGGGGTTGGGACTTTTCGTGATGGTAGTCGGCGTAGGTTATTCCATTTTAAACCAACTGCCGCAGCTTGATCTCCCACAATACTTCGCGCATGGCGCGGTATTGAGCATCTTCCTCGGTGCAGTATTGTGGCTCGCCGGGGCGCGCGTGAGCGGACATGAGGAAGTTTGCGATAAATACTGGTGGGTGCGCCACTACGACAAACGCTGTCGTCGTGACCAGCATAAGCACAGCTAGTGCCTGATTAAGAACATCGAAACGACTCCATCCGGAGTCGTTTTTTTTTGCATAGCATATTGACCCTCACGTAACGTAAGGCTCCAGAGTGGTGGCACTGGCAAAGTAAAAAGGAGCAGTTATGTTGATTCAGGTGGGTGAGCTGGCGAAACGAGCCGGTATCACCGTGCGGACATTGCATCACTACGAGCAAACAGGGCTGTTGCTGCCTTCTGCCAGAAGCGCGGCAGGTTACCGGCTTTACAACCTGGCGGATGTCCAGCGTCTGCACATGATCCAGGCGCTGGCAAAAGCGGGGCTGGAACTTGCCGAAATCAGGGATTTTCTGGAAAAGGAGTCGCTGTCGTTGACCGAGCTACTCGATGCGCAAATCACGCTGCTGGATAAACAGCTGCGCAGCATACACACGCTGCGCGACCGGCTGGTGGAGCTGCGTACCGGGCTTACCGACGATGCGACGCCGGATCTGGAGTCCTGGCTACAGACTCTGGAGTTAATGAATATGTACGATCGCTGGTTTAGCAAAGAAGAGTTACAGCAGTTGCCGTTTGCGGTACAGAAGGATGCGCTGGCGGCTATCTGGTCAGGGCTGGTGGCAGAGGCTAACGCGCTGCTGGAACAGGATATACCCGTTACTGACACGCGGGCGATGGATCTGGCGACCCGCTGGATGGAACGTCTTGAACAGGACACGGCGGGCAAGCCGGAGTTTCTCACCCGGCTGAACGAGATGCACAGCGTAGAGCCACAGATGCAGGCGCAGACCGGCATCACCCCGGAGATGACAGATTACATCACGCGGGCGTTTGCGGAATCTAAGCTCAGCATATGGGAGAAGTATCTCACTGCCGAAGAGATGGCCTTTACCCGGGCACATTATTTTGACCGCATGATGGAGTGGCCGCCGCTGGTGGCGAAACTGCATCAGGCGCAGCGGGACAATATCGCTCCTGACTCGAAGGAGGCGCAAAAGCTGGCTGAAAACTGGCTGGCGTTGTTCCAGTCCTACGCAGGCACCAACCCCGAGACCCAGCAAAAGTTTCGTACGGCTATGCAGCAGGAGCCGCATCTGATGAAAGGAACCTGGATGACGCCTGCCGTGCTTGCATGGCTCCAGCAGGCGATCGGGGTGATGATGCAGAGACGTTTCTCTGCATCAGGTAACTCACAGATCCGCTAACGCGGCTTCACGGTTAGGATAAAAGGCAAGGCGGCCAGGGATCGGCTGCACGCCCGCACGCGCCATGGTGCGCAGGGGCTGGAATTCCAGGTTGCTGACCCGCAGCTCGCAGCCTTCCGGCAGACGTGCAACAAAGCGCTGGAAGGCATCCAGACCACCGGCATCCAGCACCGGGACGGCATCCCACTTCAGCACCACAACCCGTTTCCCCGCGATGCGGGACTCCAGATCGCTGAACAATCCTTCCGCCGCGGCGAAGAATAGCGGGCCAATCACGCGCAGCACCAGCACATCCTCAGGCACCTCGACGTTTACCGACGAGAGGCGCGTCATCTGCGCGATGCGGCGCATAAACAGCAGGGAGGCCAGCACGATCCCGACGCTGATGGCGATAACCATGTCGAACAGCACGGTCAGCGACATGCAGATTAGCATCACGATGATGTCGTCTTTCGGCGCGCGACGCAGCAGGTTCACCACCTTGTGCGCCTCGCTCATGTTCCAGGCCACCATCAGCAGCAGGGCGGCCATGGCGGAAAGCGGCAGCCAGGAGAGCAGTGGGGCAAGGATCAGCAGCGCCAGAATCACCAGCACGGAGTGGATAACCGCCGAAACGGGGGAGGTCGCACCTGCGCGCACGTTTGCCGCAGAACGGGCGATGGCTGCCGTAGCGGTAATCCCGCCAAAGAACGGTGCGATGAGGTTGCCTAAGCCCTGACCGACCAGTTCGCTGTTGGCTTTGTGCTTGGTGCCGGTCATGCCGTCGAGCACCACAGCGCACAGCAGGGATTCAATCGCTCCCAGCATCGCCATAGAGAACGCGGCGGGCAGCAGGGCGCGAAGGGAATCCCAGCTCAGGGTGAAGCTCGAACCAGGCATGTCCCACGGCAGCACCAGCTGCGGCAGCAGCTGCGGAATGCCGTTACCCTGCGAACCGTCCGCCAGAACATAGTGGAACTGCGAGCCGATAGTCGCGACATGACCGCCGAACATATTGACGATAGCCATCACCGCGCAGCCCAGCAGCAGGGCGGGCAGATGGCCCGGCAGGCGAATACCGAGGCGAGGCCAGACGATCAGCGTCCCCAGGGTGACTATTCCGATGGCGGCGTCGCCCAGGTTGGCCGTTGGCAGCGCCATAAACAGCGCCCCCACTTTTTGTAAATAGTGCTCCGGGACGTGGGGCATCTGCAGACCGAGAAAATCTTTGATCTGCATGGTTCCGATGGTGATCCCAATCCCCGAGGTGAACCCCAGCGTCACGGAAAGGGGAATATATTCAATCAGGCGACCAAAACGGGCCAGACCGAACAGAATCAAAAAGACGCCGGACATCAGGGTGGCAACCAGCAGGCCTGCCAGACCAAACTGCTGCGAAACCGGGTAGAGGATCACCACAAAGGCGGCGGTCGGGCCGGAGACGCTGAAGCGCGAGCCGCCCGTCAGGGCAATAACAATCCCGGCAACGGCCGAGGTATACAGACCGTACTGTGGCGCAACGCCGCTGCCAATCGCCAGCGCCATCGCCAGCGGGATGGCAATAATTCCGACGGTGATCCCGGCAATCAGGTCACGGATAAAGCGTGACGAGGTGTATTTCTCTTTCCAGCAGGCGTCGATGAGGGCGCGAAAGGGCAGAACATGTGAGGAGGCTACGTTTTTCACAATTATCTATCATCCGTGTGCGCATCATCTGTCATGTGAATGGCAGGTGAAGGAGGCATTAATCATACAAATAAAACCCAGAGACAAAAAAACCCGCCGCAGCGGGTTTTTTGGCCGTGTTCGATTAGTGTTCGAACATTGCAGAGATGGATTCTTCGTTGCTGATACGACGAATCGCTTCGGCCAGCATCCCGGACAGGGTCAAGGTACGCACGTTTGGCAGTGCCTTGATCTCGTCGCTCAGTGGGATGGTATCGCATACCACAACTTCGTCAATGACGGAGTTGCGCAGGTTGTTCACTGCATTACCGGAGAAGATCGGGTGGGTCGCGTAAGCGAACACGCGCTTGGCACCGCGCTCTTTCAGCGCTTCAGCGGCTTTACACAGCGTACCGCCGGTATCGATCATGTCGTCAACCAGCACGCAGTCGCGGCCAGCCACGTCACCGATGATGTGCATCACCTGAGAAACGTTAGCGCGCGGACGACGCTTGTCGATGATCGCCATGTCGGTATCGTTCAGCAGCTTAGCGATAGCACGGGCACGTACCACGCCGCCGATGTCCGGAGAAACCACGATTGGGTTGTCCAGGTTCAGCTGCAGCATGTCTTCCAGCAGGATTGGGCTGCCGAATACGTTATCAACCGGGACGTCGAAGAAGCCCTGGATCTGCTCTGCGTGCAGGTCAACGGTCAGTACGCGGTCAACACCGACGCTGGACAGGAAGTCAGCGACAACTTTTGCGGTGATTGGCACACGCGCGGAACGGACGCGACGGTCCTGGCGGGCATAACCAAAGTAAGGGATAACAGCAGTGATACGGCCTGCGGAAGCGCGACGCAGAGCGTCGACCATAACAACCAGTTCCATCAGGTTGTCGTTTGTTGGAGCACAGGTGGACTGGATGATGAAAATATCACCACCGCGTACATTTTCGTTAATTTGTACGCTGACTTCGCCGTCGCTAAAGCGACCTACGGCGGCGTCGCCGAGGGAAGTGTACAGGCGGTTGGCAATACGTTGTGCTAGTTCCGGGGTGGCGTTACCAGCAAAAAGCTTCATATCAGGCACGAGAAGAACCTCAGGCATGCGTCCAGTGGTGGATAGCGTTCGCCGCAAACTGCGGGGCCTAAGCGAAGGCTATCCAGGCGGTGTATTAAAGAGCGCGATGCAACGTCTGGAACAGGGTGACGTTGTCACCGAAACTCAGTCTGCGCCAGAATGGCCTGCTGTAGGGGGGAGGTGTTCATCCCGCGCGCTACAAAACCATGCAGCCAATCCGGCGCTTGCTCAAGCACCTGACGGGCGGCGGATTCGGTGTCAAATTCAGCAAAGACACAGGCCCCTGTACCGGTCAGGCGCGACGGCGCGTATTCTAACAGCCAGGAAAGCACCGCATCAACCTCGCGAAAACGTTTTCTTGCGATATCCTCGCAATCGTTGCTGAATTCACAATTTAATAACGTTTCTATTGACCGTACCGGGGTATTTCTTTTCAGGTCAGGATCTTTAAAGATGACCGGGGTCGGAATGCTCACGCCGGGGTGGGCAACCAGATACCATTTTTCCGGCGGGTTGACCGGGGAAAGGATCTCGCCCACGCCCTCGGCAAAGGCCGCGTGGCCGCGAACAAACACAGGGACATCTGCGCCCAGCGTTAAGCCCAAACCAGCCAGTTCATCCGTCGACAGCCCGCAGCCCCAGAGGTGGTTCAGCGCAACCAGCACGGTGGCGGCGTTGGATGAGCCCCCGCCGAGACCGCCACCCATCGGCAGACGCTTCTCAATGCGGATATCCGCACCGCTTCCCGCCGGCAGACGGCCCGATTCCGCGGCGGCTTTCATCAGCAGGCGCGCGGCGCGGACGATCAGGTTGTCCTCATGCGCCACGCCGTCGACCGGCGTCAGCAGGCAAATCTGCCCATCCTGACGCGGCTCGATGGCAATCGTGTCGCCATAGTCAATAAACTGAAACAGCGTCTGCAGAGTGTGATAGCCGTCAGCACGCTGGCCGGTGATGTATAAAAACAGGTTCAGTTTTGCCGGAGAAGGCCAGTGGGTCATCATTTAACGATCCAGTTGTCCATTTTCAGCTTGATGCGCTGGCTGCCCTGGGTCAGCTCCATGTTTGATGGCAGCGAAGGTTTACTCTTGCTGTCATAGGCGCTGTACACCACTTTCCAGGTTTTGCCGTTCTGGGTGTAGTTGACCTGGCTCAGACGGTATTGATCGTCAAGCGTATAGTCGGTCGCTTCGCCCGGCAGGCCGAGGATCCACTGGCGCAGGCTGTTCAGCGGAATTGGCATCCCGGTCAGCTTGCCAATCATCTCTTCGGCATCGGTCGCCGTGTAGTGCTGGCCTTTGTTATCGGTGATCTGCGCTTCGCCCGGTTTGGCGATAAGCTCCAGCTCGGTGCTGCCAAGCGGGTTCAGCAGCAGCAGGCGATAGTTGTCCTGCCCCGTTTGCTGCCAGAAGAAGCGGGCATAAACCTTTTGTTCGTCAGAGAGATACGCGAAGGCGCCGCGCGTCTGGTACTGCTTCAAATTAAGGACGTCCTGCTGGTGCTGACGCCACTGCGGTGAATCAGGGCTTTTGCCCGGGCCTTTTGGTTGGGTGACAGTACAGGCGGTCAGAACCAGTGCTGCCAGCGGCAGCAGGCGAATCAGTCGGGTCATAATGAGGACAAATCCTTGAGATACGTTGCAGTTATAACTGTTAATGCTAGCGCCCCGCAGTGCTACCGTCTACGTTCAAATTATCTCAAAGCGTTGGGTAACCTATTACTCCGAAAGGAGGCGGTCTCTTTTATTGATCTCGCGCATCCTGTATGATGCGTCCTGCTAACCTTATTAACGCTGGTACTACTCCCGCTCAACATGACCCTATTAGCACTCGGCATCAACCACAAAACGGCCCCGGTTTCGCTGCGAGAACGCGTTACGTTTTCGCCGGATACGCTTGACCTGGCGCTGGACAGCCTGCTTGCACAGCCGATGGTGCAGGGTGGCGTGGTGCTTTCGACGTGCAACCGTACCGAGCTGTATTTGAGCGTGGAAGAGCAGGATAACCTGCACGACGCGCTGATCCGCTGGCTATGTGACTACCACAATCTCAACGAAGACGAGCTGCGCAACAGCCTGTACTGGCATCAGGATAACGATGCGGTCAGCCATCTGATGCGCGTCGCCAGCGGTCTGGATTCGCTGGTGCTGGGCGAGCCGCAGATCCTCGGCCAGGTAAAAAAAGCCTTCGCAGATTCCCAGAAAGGGCATCTCAAGGCCAGTGAGCTGGAGCGTATGTTCCAGAAGTCCTTCTCCGTGGCGAAGCGTGTGCGAACCGAAACCGACATTGGTGCCAGTGCGGTTTCTGTTGCTTTCGCGGCCTGTACCCTTGCACGGCAAATCTTTGAATCCCTGTCGACCGTCACCGTGATGCTGGTAGGCGCGGGCGAAACCATCGAGCTTGTGGCGCGCCATCTGCGCGAGCATAAAGTGAAAAAGATGATTATCGCGAACCGCACCCGCGAACGCGCGCAGGTGCTGGCGGACGAAGTGGGTGCCGAGGTGGTTGCGCTGAGCGATATTGATGAACGTCTGAAAGAGGCGGACATTATTATCAGCTCTACCGCCAGCCCGCTGCCGATCATCGGTAAAGGGATGGTGGAGCGTGCGCTGAAATCTCGCCGTAATCAGCCAATGCTGCTGGTGGATATCGCCGTTCCGCGCGATGTTGAGCCAGAGGTTGGCAAGCTGGCTAACGCCTATCTTTACAGCGTGGATGACCTGCAAAGCATTATTTCGCACAACCTCGCCCAGCGTAAAGCGGCGGCGGTGCAGGCGGAAACCATTGTTGAGCAGGAAACCAGCGAATTTATGGCCTGGCTGCGCGCGCAAAGCGTCAGCGAGACCATCCGCGAGTATCGCGGACAGGCGGAGCAGGTGCGTGATGACCTGACTGCCAAAGCGTTAGCGGCCCTGGAACAGGGCGGCGACGCGCAGGCGATTATGCAGGATCTGGCGTGGAAGCTGACCAACCGCCTGATCCATGCGCCAACCAAATCTCTTCAACAGGCTGCCCGTGACGGGGATGATGAACGCCTGACTATTCTGCGCAACAGCCTCGGGCTG
Organism: Enterobacter cloacae complex sp. P12RS; assembly: GCF_014895875.1. Taxonomy (NCBI): domain Bacteria; kingdom Pseudomonadati; phylum Pseudomonadota; class Gammaproteobacteria; order Enterobacterales; family Enterobacteriaceae; genus Enterobacter; species Enterobacter cloacae complex sp. P12RS. Next base: position 45,071 of record NZ_JADBQO010000059.1, on the reverse strand, counting down.
GAATAGCGCCCTATACCCATTTTCTAAGACAAGGTGCACTTACGCCTATGAAGCCTTCTATCGTCGCTAAACTGGAAGCTCTGCACGAGCGCCATGAAGAAGTACAGGCGCTGCTCGGCGATGCCGGGACTATCGCAGACCAGGAACGTTTTCGCGCGCTTTCGCGTGAATATGCGCAGTTGAGTGATGTATCAAAATGCTTTACCGACTGGCGACAGGTTCAGGAAGATATTGAAACCGCGCAGATGATGCTCGACGATCCTGAGATGCGCGAGATGGCGCAGGAAGAGCTGCAGGATGCAAAAGCGCGTTCCGAAGAGATGGAGCAGCAGCTTCAGGTGCTGCTCCTGCCGAAAGATCCGGACGATGAACGTAACGCGTTTGTCGAAGTGCGCGCCGGGACCGGCGGTGACGAAGCGGCGCTCTTTGCCGGGGATCTGTTCCGCATGTACAGCCGCTACGCTGAATCGCGCCGCTGGCGCGTGGAGATCATGAGCGCCAACGAAGGCGAACATGGCGGCTACAAAGAGGTTATCGCCAAGATCAGCGGCGACGGCGTATACGGTCGTCTGAAGTTTGAATCCGGCGGTCACCGCGTGCAGCGCGTCCCGGCCACCGAATCTCAGGGCCGCATTCATACCTCCGCCTGTACGGTGGCGGTGATGCCGGAGCTGCCGGAAGCGGAACTGCCGGACATCAACCCGGCGGACCTGCGCATCGACACCTTCCGCTCCTCCGGGGCGGGCGGTCAGCACGTTAACACCACCGACTCCGCCATCCGCATTACCCACCTGCCGACCGGCATCGTGGTGGAGTGTCAGGACGAACGTTCGCAGCACAAAAACAAAGCCAAAGCGTTGTCCGTGCTGGGCGCGCGCATCCACGCGGCGGAAATGGCGAAGCGTCAGCAGGCGGAAGCCTCTACGCGTCGTAACCTGCTGGGCAGCGGCGATCGCAGCGACCGTAACCGCACCTACAACTTCCCTCAGGGGCGCGTGACCGACCACCGCATCAACCTGACCCTGTACCGTCTGGACGAGGTGATGGAAGGGAAGCTGGATATGCTGATTGAGCCTATCGTGCAGGAATACCAGGCCGACCAGCTGGCGGCGCTGTCCGAGCAGGAATAATGGATTTTCAGCGCTGGTTACGCGAGGCGGCCGGTGAGCTTTGCAAAAGCGAAAGCCCGAAGCGCGACGCCGAAATTTTGCTTGAGCATGTGACGGGTAAAGCCCGCACGTACCTGCTGGCATTCGGCGAAACTGAGCTGACCGCAGAGCAGGAAGCACGGCTCGCCGCGCTGCTTGCCCGCCGTAAAAACGGCGAGCCGGTGGCGCACCTTATCGGTGAGCGCGAGTTCTGGTCGCTACCGCTTTACGTCTCGGCGGCGACGCTGATCCCGCGTCCGGATACCGAGTGTCTGGTGGAGCAGGCGCTGGCACGTTTACCCGCAGCGGCCTGCCGCATTCTCGATCTCGGGACGGGAACAGGTGCTATCGCGCTGGCGCTGGCCAGCGAGCGGCCTGACTGCGATGTGATGGCAGTGGATGTGATGCCCGACGCGGTGGCGCTGGCGCTGCGTAACGTGGAACGTCTCGGGCTCAGCAACGTAACGGTGCTGCAAAGCAGCTGGTTTGCTGCGCTGGAGAACCGCTCATTTGCGATGATTGTCAGCAATCCTCCTTACATTGACGAACATGATCCGCACCTTGCGCAGGGGGATGTTCGCTTCGAACCGCTGACGGCGCTCGTGGCCGCCAACGCGGGATTAGCCGATCTTGATCATATTGTGACAACGTCACGAGAGCATTTGCTTCCCGGCGGCTGGCTGCTCGTGGAGCATGGATGGACGCAGGGAGAATCCGTGCGGGCACTGTTTACCCAGGCAGGCTACGCCGCTGTCGAAACCTGCCGCGACTACGGCGGCAACGAACGCCTGACGCTGGGGCAGTGGTCTTGAGTTCCGGGTATCTGCCATTTACTGATAAAGGCGTAAGGCTGACTGAAAGGCAGTTTGGCGTTATCATCTACATCGTTTTGAGTTTTATCGCGCCTGAGCGTCATTGTTCGCTCAGTCGTTACTGGGGTAAGTCATGAGGTCCTTAGCCGATTTCGAATTTAATAAAGTGCCGCTTTGCGATGGCATGATCCTGATTTCGGAGATGATACGCGACGATTTTACGTCGCAGTACGTCTACGATGAGCTGGAGAATCTGGTCAGCCTGGCGCGTGAAGAGATCAATCAGGCGCGCCCGCAGGACTGGCAATTAGAGAAGCTTCTGGAGCTTTTCTACGGCGAATGGGGTTTCTGCGACACGCGTGGCGTGTATCGCCTGTCTGACGCATTATGGCTGGACCATGTCTTAAAAAATCGTCAGGGCAGCGCCGTTGCGCTGGGCTCTATTTTGCTGTGGGTTGCGCACCGCCTGGATATTCCGCTGGTGCCGGTTATTTTCCCGACGCAGATGATCCTGCGTGCGGAGTGGCTGGACGGGGAGATGTGGCTCATTAATCCGTTTAACGGCGACACGCTGGACGAGCATACGCTGGACGTCTGGCTGAAAGGCAACATCAGCCCGGTGGCCGAGCTCTTTAACGAAGATCTCGACGAAGCCGACAACGCCGAAGTCATTCGCAAGCTGCTGGATACGCTGAAGTCAGCGCTGATGGAAGAGCGTCAGATGGAGCTGGCCTTGCGTGCCAGTGAAGTGCTGCTGCAGTTTAATCCGGAAGATCCGTACGAAATTCGCGACCGCGGGCTTATCTATGCCCAGCTCGACTGCGAGCACGTGGCGCTGAACGATCTGAGCTATTTCGTCGAGCAGTGTCCGGAAGATCCGATTAGCGAAATGATTCGCGCGCAGATCAACGCGATCTCGCACAAACAAATTACACTGCATTAATCTTAATTCCGATTCACACCTGAATAAGGCGATCCTATGAAACAAAAAGTGGTTAGCATTGGTGATATCAAGGTAGCAAACGACCTGCCGTTCGTGCTGTTTGGCGGTATGAACGTGCTGGAGTCCCGCGATCTCGCCATGCGTATCTGCGAGCACTACGTGACCGTGACCCAGAAGCTGGGCATTCCGTACGTGTTTAAGGCCTCTTTTGACAAAGCCAACCGCTCCTCCATCAACTCTTACCGTGGCCCTGGCCTGGAAGAGGGGATGAAAATTTTCCAGGAGCTGAAGCAGACGTTTGGCGTGAAAGTGATCACCGACGTGCATGAGTCCTGGCAGGCGCAGCCTGTGGCAGACGTGGTAGACGTAATCCAGCTTCCGGCGTTCCTGGCGCGTCAGACCGACCTGGTTGCCGCGATGGCGAAAACCGGTGCCGTGATTAACGTGAAAAAACCGCAGTTCGTGAGCCCGGGCCAGATGGGTAACATCGTTGATAAGTTTATCGAAGGCGGTAACGACAAGATTATTCTGTGCGACCGTGGCGCTAACTTCGGTTACGACAACCTGGTGGTGGACATGCTGGGCTTCAGCGTCATGAAGAACGTCTCTAACCAGTCGCCGGTGATCTTCGACGTTACCCACGCGCTGCAGTGCCGCGACCCGTTTGGTGCAGCCTCTGGTGGCCGTCGTGCTCAGGTGACCGAGCTGGCGCGCGCCGGTATGGCGACCGGCCTGGCAGGTCTGTTCATTGAAGCGCACCCGGATCCGGCTAACGCGAAATGCGATGGTCCATCCGCGCTGCCGCTGGATAAGCTGGAGCCGTTCCTGAAGCAGATCAAAGCGATTGACGATCTGGTGAAAAGCTTCGACGAGCTGGATACCAGCAACTAATAAAAAAACCCGCTTCGGCGGGTTTTTTTATGGGACATATTGCCGGGTAAGCGAAGCGCCGCTAGGCAAAAGACTACGCAAAGATCGTCATCAAATACGCTACAAACAGCGCCATATGCGCCGCGCCGTTCAGGACATTGGTGCGGCCAGTGGAGAATGAAATCTGGCACAGCAGCAGCGAGGCCACCATCACAATCATCTCCGGTGCGCCCAGCGCAAACTGCAGCTCGTTACCGGTCATAAAGGCAATCAGCGTCACCACCGGCACGGTGAGTGAAATGGTCGCCAGCACGGAGCCGAAGAACAGATTCATCGCACGCTGCACCTGATTGTTCAGCACCGCCTTCAGCGCACCTAAACCCTCAGGGGAGAGGATCAGCAGCGCCACCAGGAAACCGGTAAAGGCCACCGGCGCGTTCAGCTCGGTTAACAGCGTCTCCAGCGGGTTGGCGTTCATCTTGGTGACGGCAATCACCGCAATCAGATGCACGATCAGCCAAACCGTGTGCCACAGGCTGCTGTGGGCCGACGGCTTGCCGTGGTGCGGGTCATCGTCGTCGCTGTCATCTTCATGTTCGTAAACAAACAGGCTCTGGTGCGTTTTGGTCTGAATGAGCAGGAACACGCCGTACATGGCGGCGGAAATCAGCGCGACCAGCAGCGACTGGCCGGTGGAGAAATTTGCGCCCGGCAGCGCCATCGGGAAGACCAGCACGATGATGGCCAGCGGGAAGAGGGCAATCAGATACTGTTTAATGCCGAAAAGATTCATGTACTGGGTCGCAAATTTGCGTCCGCCCAGCAGCAGAGAGAAGCCTACCAGGCCGCCCGTCACAATCATAATGATGGAGTAAAGCGTATCGCGCATCAGGGTCGGGGCGGCATCGCCGGTTGCCATCAACGCGGAAATCAGGCTGACTTCGAGAATAACGACGGAAAGGCTGAGAATTAAAGAGCCATAAGGCTCGCCCAGGCGGTGGGCTAATACGTCCGCATGACGAACGACGCTAAACGCGCTGGTTAAAATGCCCACCAGGGCAAGAATATTGATACCAACCACCACTGGCAGTGACTGACTGCTTCCCCAGAAGAGCAGCACAGCCAGTGCCAGAACCGGGAAAATGAGAGACGTCTCCTTGTGGCGGGTCTTTACCGCCTCGTGTGTTGCTGTCATGTGCTTCTCCATCAATGCAGGTGCTTGTAATTATAGATAGATTTTAAGGGCAATAAATTAACAGAAATCTGTTAAATAACCTTTATTTTTTACTTAATTTTACCCTTTGTTATGGTTTTCTTGTTTAATGCCTATAATAAGATATTTCTTTTAAATATATGTTTAATAACAATGAATTATGAAATTCATCTGTTCATTGTTTATGACCGGCTGGCACACCGGCGTATCGTCGTCCACACTTAACTCTTTAGGCAAAAGAGAGGTTAGTGATGCCAAATAAAACGAAACGCGAATTACCCGATAACGTGAAAAACGTCCTGCCCGAACACGCGCAGGATATCTACAAAGAAGCGTTTAACAGCGCCTGGGATCAGTACAAAGATAAAGACGATCGGCGGGATGATGCCAGCCGGGAAGAGACGGCGCACAAGGTCGCCTGGGCCGCAGTAAAACATGACTATGAGAAAGGAGACGATGATAAATGGCATAAGAAGAAATAGCCGTGAAATTATTCGCTGCCTTCATTTTGACTTTTCAGGCGGTTGAACTGCCGTTGTATTGCAACTGGTCCGCTAATTGCTTATCGTAATTTGACTGCTGGCAAAATGACCAGCACAGAATGCCGGGAAGGCGAATTACAGATGTCGCAAGGAAGCATGCAGTGGCGGAGGTGTAAAGTGTTAACGCGTGATTTCTTAATGAAGGCAGATTGTAAGACGGCATTTGGTGCTATTGAGGAATCGCTTCTCTGGTCAGCTGAACAACGTGCGGCGTCGCTCGCTGCCACGCTTGCCTGCCGCCCGGATGATGGCCCGGTATGGATTTTTGGCTACGGTTCACTGATGTGGAACCCGGCTCTCGAATTTGTTGAATCGGCAACCGGCACGCTGCCCGGCTGGCATCGCGCATTTTGCCTGCGCCTGACGGCCGGACGCGGCAGCGCCTGTCAGCCAGGGCGCATGCTTGCACTAAAAGAGGGCGGACGCACCACGGGCGTCGCGTATCGCCTTCCGGATGCCACGCTCGAAGAGGAGCTGACGCTGCTCTGGAAGCGCGAGATGATCACCGGCTGCTATATGCCGAGCTGGTGCAAGCTGGAGCTCGACGACGGGCGCACCGTTAACGCGCTGGTATTTATTATGGATCCGCGCCACCCGCTGTATGAAGCGGACACCCGCACGCAGGTGATTGCCCCGTTAATTGCCGCCGCCAGCGGGCCGCTGGGCACCAACGCGCAATATCTCTTCTCCCTCGATCAGGAGCTGACCCGCCTCGGCATGCAGGACGATTGTCTGAATGAGCTGGTGGTGAAAGTGAAGGCGCTGCTGGAAGGGAACCCGCTCAACAGCACGCTGCGACCGGGTTTTGCCTGAGAATACGCCCGGCGAGCCGGGCGTTTAAATTACGCTGCCACGTAGCTGACCGAATGCTCCAGCGACTGGCTGTGGCTGTCGATCAGCACATCCCACGTGCCGGTATACGGCACGGTAAGCCAGGCCTTGTCATCCTGCACGGTCAGAATATCCGCCTGGGATTGCTTCTGTGCTTTCGCACTCATCAGATGAATACGACAGCGCTCTGAGCAACGCACCACCACCGTATCCCCGCCAAACAGTTTCAAACTTGTTTTCACCAGTGCCATTTTCTACCCCGTCGATTTTGCCCATCCCGAGCGTGATGTTGTTCACAAAATACTCATTGCATAACACCAAAGCGGGGAGCGAGGGATGCTGATTTTGATCAAAAAATGGCATAACGATTAAACAAAAATGACAATATTCCTGAAACCTTTCAGCTGACGCGCGTTTACTCTGTTTAACACGCGCCTGAAGAAAATTAAATGCGGAAATGGCCGGCGGTTTCAGCAAGGTCGCCCGCCTGGCTTTGCAATGCGCTGGCGGCCGCGGCGGACTGCACCACCAGCTCGGCATTCTGCTGCACCATTCTGTCGAGATGGGTCACCGCGTGGTTGATCTCGTGAATGCCTTTCATCTGCTCGCTGGTGGCAATCGAGATCTCGCGCATGATGCCGGAGACGCTGCCGATGCTGGAGCGGATCTCATCCATGCTTTCCCCGGCCAGATGCACGTAGCGCGAGCCGGTGGCCACGCTGTCGGTGGTGGAGTCGATAAGCGATTTGATCTCTTTCGCCGCCTGGGCGCTGCGGCTGGCGAGGTTCCGCACTTCACCGGCTACCACGGCGAACCCGCGGCCCTGCTCACCGGCACGCGCCGCCTCGACGGAGGCGTTCAGCGCCAGAATGTTGGTCTGGAAGGCGATGCCGTCGATCACGCTGGTGATATCGCCAATCTTAGCGGACGCCACTTCGATGGACTGCATGGTGCTGATGGCTTGCGAAACCACTTCACCGCCGCGCGCTGCGGCCGCAGAGGCCTTGCTGGCCTGGTCGTTGGCTTCTGCTGCCGATTCATTCGACTGGGTGACGGAGGCGGTGATCTCTTCCACGGCGCTGGCGGTTTCGCGAAGGCTGGATGCCGCCTGCTCGGTACGGCCTGAAAGATCCTGGTTACCTGCCGCAATCTCCTGCGCGGCGTTTTTCACCGAGGCGCTGGCGTCGCGGAGCTGAACCATCACCACCGAGAGCTTATCGCTGAAGGCGTTAAACGCCTGCGCAATTTGCGCCACTTCGTCATCACCGCTGTCCGGCAGGCGCTGGGACAGATCGTTAGTGCCGTTGGCAATGTTGTGCATCGCGTCACGAATGTCGGACAGGCGCTTCAGCAGGCGGGCAATCAGGACGTGAACAATGGCGCCGCTCAGGAGTGCGAGGATCACCAGCGAAATCGCCGACGCTTTCAGCAGGGAACGCATGCCGGAGGTGGCATCGCTGCTGTCGAGGGCGACGACCAGGAGCCAGTTCGTGCCCGGCACGGCTGAGGCGATAAAGGTTTTTTCCTCGTCATTCAGCGTTCCGTCGACCGGATTACCGCTCTTCAGCGCCGCAAGGTCGATGCCTTTGATCGTCTCGGCAAACGGCTTCAGCGTCAGGGCCGGCTCGTTGGCGGCAATCACCGTGCCGTCGCTGTTCAGAAGCAACCCGCTGCTGGCCGGCGTGGGGTGGATCCCGCGCACGTTCGCCACCACGCTATCCATGGCGACATCGCCCGCCACCACCGCTTTCAGAGCGCCATTCTCCTTCACCGGCACGGCAAACGTGACCACCAGCTTCCCGGTCCCGGCATCAACGTAGGGTGCCGTTACCACCGGGCCGTCCGTGCTCACCACCTGTTGATACCAGGGACGAACGGTGGGGTCATAATCCGCCGGGACGCCTGTCGGGTCTGAGAATTTCGCCGTCTTGCTGGCGTAGCCCACGTAAACGTTGGTGAAACCGCCCGCCAGGGCAAGCTGCTTAAACGCCGGAACCGGATCGTCAGCCAGCGCGATGCTCTGCGCGGAGGTAATCACCGTCATTTTGCTTTTGACCCAGTCGGCAATCGCCATGTTGTGGCTGGCGCGGGTGCTGGTCAGAATATCGTGCTGGGACTGCTGGTTATCCTGGCGCGTGACCTGGAAGTTAATTACGGTATTGAGAAGAAGGGCGACGACGAGGCAGCCTGTCGTCGCGGCGATAATGCGTGCGCGAATGGATCTGAACATAAGTGAAATACCTGCTGTGTTGTTTCCATGCCTATCGGCAACCCCGCAGGTAAACTTGATGCTGAAACCGCGTCCATAAGAAAATAATATTTTTACGGGTTTATTATTAAAAAGTTAATACTTTATCCGCGGTCAGCGTCCATTCGGCCAGTTCAACCAGCGTACCGATTTCTACGCCCTCGATCAGCGGCAGCCCGGTAATGCCGCGCCCGTCGGTGCAGGTCTTACAGAGTTTTACCGGCACGTCCTGCGCGGTCAGGATCTCCAGCATCTGCTGAATGTTGTAGCCTTCCGCCGGTTTTTGACCCTTCAGCCCGGCGGTCACGGCATCGGACATTAAAAATATCCGCAATACCAGATCGCTCTCTTTTTCGCGTAGCGCGATCGCCAGGCGCAGGCTGTTGAAAAGGGATTCGCTGCCGTAAGCCGCACCGTTGGCGACGATCACAATCTTCTGCATGTTGACTCCTGTTCTTATAAAGGCACGAATATTGCTTAATTTCCCCGGAGTTTCGCTGTCCGGGAGAGTAAGCATGACATTAATGGCTGGCATTTCGCCAGGTGCAACCGAATGGCTCCAGCGCGCAAGGCGGATGCGCCGGGAGCAGCTCAGCAGGCTGGCGCAGCTGAACGTGCTGGTGCGCGGTATTAGCCAGCTGGTGCATATGCTCCAGTGCGAGCGCGGCGCATCTAACGTCTGGCTCTGCTCACAGGGTAAGCTCTATGCGCCTGAATGCAAAGCCAGCCGGGCGCTGGTGGACGAAAACCTTGCTGCACTGAACGACATTCTTGGAAAACAGTCCGCCTTTCCGGGAAGCGCCGTTTGCGAACGTATCGGCAATGCGCTGCTCACGCTGGAGACGCTTCCTGCGCTGCGCGACGGTGTAAATCGGCAAACGCTGACGGCTCCGCAGGCAATGGAGCACTACTCCCGCATGCTGCGCCACCTGCTCAGTATCGTACCGCAGCTTAATGACAGCATTGACGACCCGCAAATCGCGGGCCGTTTCGTCGCGCTATATAGCCTGATGCAGGGGAAAGAGCTGGCGGGACAAGAGCGGGCCCTGGGGGCGATTGGCTTCACGCAGGGCTTTTTCGATGATGTGACCCGCCAGCGGCTGGTTGACCGCATTGACGGGCAGCAGGCCTGCTTTGAGATCTTTCTCTCCCACAGCCAGGCCGACGTGCAGACTTCGTTCTCCCTTAATTGTCAGCCCGATCGTGAGACGGAGCAGCTCCGGCGCGTGGCCTGTACCCGCCAGCCTGCTGCAGACAATGGACATACCGCACTCGCCTGGTTTGCGCTGCAAACGGCGCGGCTGGAGCATCTGCGCGCGCTGGAGGAGACGATCATCGCCGATCTGATGGTCGCGGTGGATGAGCGTATTCAGCGCGACGAGGCGTACCCGCTTCCCGGGGATGAACAGGACGATCCGCTGGCGCACTACCCGGATAAACCGCTGCTGACCCTGGTTCGCCAGCAGGCACGAGAGATAGAGCAGCTTTCCCGCCAGCTCGCGTCGCTGCGCGATACGCTTGAGGAGCGCAAAACCATTGATAAAGCCAAAAGCGTGCTGATGACCCACCAGAACATGAGTGAAGAACAGGCCTGGACAACGCTGCGCAAAATGGCGATGGACAAGAACCAGCGCATGGTCGATATCGCCCGCGCGCTGCTTACGGTGAAGAGCGTCTGGCAGGTAACACCAAAGGAGTAGCTGCACAATCAGCGGGCATTTTATGCCTGATTGAGGTGCGTGAACGCGGGCAAAACCCGGTTTTCGGCCCTGAAAGAGGGTCTTTAAACCTGGCACTGGCTTTGCATTATTTAATTAACCATTTTTGACGGTGCGCCAACGGCGGTGCATCCGTCTTCGGGATAAAGGCGTCCAGCGGTGCTTCGGCACGGCGGGCGCTTTTTTTTGGCTTTTTTTCGGGAGCGGTTATGGCGGATTTGTCGAGACGGCGATTTTTGCAGGCCAGCATGCTGGCGAGTGGTGCAGCGCTGTTACCGGGTGTTATGCAGGCTGCCTGGGCGGCTGGCTCAGATAAACCGGAACAGGAGACGGTGCGCGTCGGGTTTATCCCGTTGACCGACTGCGCGCCGGTGGTTATCGCAGCGTTAAAAGGCTTTGATAAAAAATACGGTATCACCATCGTTCCCACCAAAGAGGCGAGCTGGGCGGCGGTGCGCGACAAGCTGGTGGCGGGAGAACTGGACGCCGCACACATTCTTTACGGTCTGCTGTACGGGCTGGAGCTGGGCATCGCCGGCAAGCCGCAGCAGATGGCGAACCTGATGACGCTCAATCAGAACGGCCAGGCCATCACGCTTTCAAGCGATCTGGCGGAGAAGGGCGTTCGCGATCTCGACGGGCTGAAAACGCTGATCGGGCAGCAGGCGCCGGGAACCTACACCTTCGCGCACACCTTCCCGACCGGGACGCATGCCATGTGGCTTTACTACTGGCTGGCCAGCGCGGGCATTAACCCCTTTGACGACGTGCGCACGGTGGTGGTGCCGCCGCCGCAGATGGTGATGAACATGCGCATCGGCAACATGGTGGGCTTCTGCGTCGGCGAGCCGTGGAACGCGCGGGCGATTAACGACCGGATCGGCTTTACCGCCGCCACGTCGCAGTCCATCTGGGCCGATCATCCGGAAAAGATCCTCGGCACGCGCCGCGACTGGGTGGAGAAAAACCCGCACACCGCCCGGGCGCTGGTGAGCGCGGTGCTGGAGGCCGCGCGCTGGATCGAGGCGTCCCCGGAAAACAAACGCGAAACCGCGCAGATCCTCTCTCGCCGGGCGTGGCTCAACTGCAAAGAACAGTATCTCACCGGGCGCATGCTCGGCGAGTACGACAACGGCCTGGGCCAGCGCTGGCAGGACGCGCACCCGATCCGCTTCTTCAACGAGGGGGCTGTGAGCTACCCGTATCTCTCCGACGGCATGTGGTTCTTAACCCAGTTCCGCCGCTGGGGCTTGCTCAAAGCCGCGCCGGACTACGCGGGCATCGCGCAGCGCATCAACCAGACCGCGGTCTGGCAGGATGCCGCCACCGCCGTCGGCGGCATGTCCACGCCGTCATCACCGTACCGCAGCAGCACGCTGATGGACGGCACCGTCTGGAACGGCACCGATCCGGAAGGGTACGCCAGCCGTTTCGCCATTCACCGTAAAGGGGCCTGATTATGCCGCATCTGCAAAACACGAAACCACAAGAGACGCCAGAGAGCGGGGAAGTGATTGTCCTGCCTCCGGTACAGGTTCGCCGTCGCACGCCCGCGTTAGCGCGCCGGATGAACGACTTTTTCCAGCGAGTTATCCCGGCGCTGCTCGGCCTCGGGCTGCTGGTGGTGCTCTGGCAACTGGCGGCGATAAACAGCAAAGGCTTCCCGACGCCGCTCAGCACGCTTGATTCCGCCATTACCCTGTTTGCCGACCCGTTTTATCGCGACGGGCCTAACGATATGGGCATTGGCTGGAACGTGCTTGCTTCACTGCAGCGCGTCGCCATCGGCTTTGGCCTGGCAGCGCTGGCGGGTATTCCGCTGGGCTTTTTGATTGGCCGCTTCACCTTTTTCTCGCGCATGTTCAACCCGCTGATTGCGCTTCTGCGGCCGGTCAGCCCGCTGGCCTGGCTGCCCATCGGCCTGCTGCTGTTCCAGAAAGCGGAGCCCGCGTCGAGCTGGACCATTTTCATCTGCTCTATCTGGCCGATGGTGATCAACACCGCCGAAGGCGTGCGCCGCATTCCGCAGGACTACCTCAACGTCGCCCGCGTATTGCAGCTTTCCGAGTGGACGATCATGCGCCGCATACTCTTCCCGGCTGTGCTACCTGCTGTGCTAACCGGGGTGCGCCTCTCCATCGGCATCGCCTGGCTGGTGATTGTCGCCGCCGAGATGCTCACCGGGGGGCTGGGTATCGGCTTCTGGATCTGGAACGAGTGGAACAACCTCAACGTTGAAAACATTCTGATCGCCATCGTCATCATCGGCGTGGTCGGGTTGCTGCTGGAGCAGGGGTTGATGCTGATCGCCCGTCGCTTTAGCTGGCAGGAAAAATAAGGAGCGAACATGAAACCATTAATTCAGGTCCAGGCCGTGAGCCAACGTTTTTCCACCGCCAGCGGCGAGTTTCTGGCGCTGCAGAACGTCTCTTTTGATATCCACGAGGGCGAAACCGTGAGTCTTATCGGCCACTCCGGCTGCGGCAAGTCGACGCTGCTTAACCTTATCGCCGGGATCGCGCTGCCGACGGAAGGCGGGCTGATTTGCGACAACCGCGAAATCGCCGGGCCTGGGCCCGAGCGCGCGGTGGTGTTCCAGAACCATTCGCTGCTGCCGTGGCTGACCTGCTTCGACAACGTGGCGCTGGCGGTGGATCAGGTGTTCCGTCACACCATGAGCAAGGCCGAGCGCAAAGAGTGGATCGAGCACAACCTCGACCGCGTGCAGATGGGACACGCGCTGCACAAGCGTCCGGGGGAGATCTCCGGCGGCATGAAGCAGCGCGTCGGGATTGCCCGTGCGCTGGCGATGAAGCCGAAAGTGCTGCTGATGGATGAGCCGTTCGGCGCGCTGGATGCGCTGACGCGCGCCCATCTGCAGGACTCGGTGATGCAGATCCAGCAGGCGCTGAACACCACCATCGTGCTCATTACCCACGACGTGGACGAGGCGGTGCTGCTCTCCGATCGCGTGCTGATGATGACCAACGGCCCGGCGGCCACCGTCGGGGAGATCCTGCGCGTTGACCTGCCGCGCCCGCGCAACCGGGTGCAGCTGGCGGACGACAGCCGCTATCACCACATGCGCCAGCAGATCCTCCATTTCCTCTACGAAAAACAGCCGAAAGCGGCGTAACGAGGGGGCGTTGATGCGACTGGTCATTATCGGGAATGGCATGGCGGCAACCCGGCTGATTGCTTCGCTCACCGGGCGAGCTTCCGGTCGGTTCGCTATCACCGTCATCGGTGACGAGCCGGAGCATGCCTATAACCGCATCCAGCTTTCGCCGGTGCTGGGAGGGGAAAAAACGGCTGCGGGCATCTGCCTTCAGGATGACCACTGGTACCAGGAGCGCGGCGTGACGGTGCTGCGGGGCGAAAAGGCACTCGCCGTGAACGTGGACGCGCGGGAAGTGCAAACCACCGCCCGCACGCTGGGCTGGGATGCGCTGGTATTTGCCACCGGGTCAACGCCGTTTGTGCCGCCGATTCCTGGGGGCGATGCGCCGCACGTCTTCACGTTCCGTACCCTGGAGGATACCCGCGCCATTCAGGCGATCGCCGGTCCGGCGGTAGTGCTGGGGGGCGGCGTGCTCGGCGTTGAGACGGCGGCAGCGCTGGCTCGTTCAGGTGACAACGTCACGCTCGTTCATCGCGGCCCGTGGCTGATGGAGCAGCAGCTGGACCAGCAGGCGGGCGTACTGCTTGAAGAGGCGCTGGCGGCGCGGGGCGTGCGCTCTGAACTCGCCTCCGGCATCGCGGCGATTAACGGGAATAGCGTGACGCTGCTCAACGGACGCCGCGTCGCCGCCGCGCGCGTGGTGCTGGCGACCGGCGTGCACCCCAACGTCGCACTGGCGCAGGCCAGCGGTGTTCGCTGCGCGCGCGGCATCGTGCTGGATAGCCAGATGCGGACCTCCGCACCGGACGTCTACGCCATTGGCGAGTGCTGCGAAATTGACGGCCAGACCTTTGGCCTGGTCGCCCCCTGTATGACGCAGGCGGATATTCTCGCCGCGCGGCTGGCGGGTGACACAGCCGCGCCGTTTGCCCTCACCGACAACGGCGTGCGCCTCAAGGTGACCGGCGTGGAGCTGTTCAGCCTCGGGCGCGCGACGGTGCAGGAGGACGATGTGGTCTGGAGTTCCTGGGATCCGCTAACCCGTCACTATCGTCGGTTACTGATCCATCAGGGTGCGCTGGCTGGCGTGCTGCTGATGGGCGACTGCCGCAGCGCGGCAACATTTACCGATTTATTGGCAACGGCTGCGCCCGCACGCGCGGACTGGCTGTTCGATCGTTTCACTACGCAACCGCAGGTTGCAGGACAGAACGCTATGACAAAACCTACTCTGGTGGTGGTTGGGCACGGTATGGTCGGCCATCATTTTCTCGAAGACTGCGTTAACCGCAATCTGCATCAGCAGTATCAGATCGTTGTCTTTGGTGAGGAGCGCTATGCCGCCTATGACCGCGTGCATCTGTCGGAATACTTTGGCGGCCGAAGCGCGGCGTCGCTCTCGCTGGTGGAGGGGGAGTTCTTTGCCGATAACGGCATTGAGCTGCGCCTCTCGCAGCAGATCGTCGCTATCGATCGCGACGCGCGCGTGGTGCGTACCGCCTGCGGGCATGAGACCCACTGGGACAAGCTGGTGCTGGCGACCGGCTCATACCCGTTCGTACCGCCGGTACCGGGCAACGATCTGCCGGGCTGCTTTGTCTACCGCACCCTTGACGACCTGGACAACATAGCGGCCCACGCGGCGGGCTCGCGTCGTGGCGTGGTGATTGGCGGCGGTCTGCTCGGGCTGGAAGCCGCAAATGCTCTGAAACAGCTCGGGCTGGAAACGCACGTGGTGGAGTTTGCGCCCAATCTGATGGCGGTGCAGCTTGATAATGACGGCGCGGCGATGCTGCGCAGGAAAATCGAGGCGCTGGGCGTTGGCGTTCACACCAGTAAAGCCACCACGGACATTGCTGCGACGAACGACGGGCTGGTGCTGCGCTTCGCCGACGGTGAACAGCTGGAAACGGACATGGTGGTCTTCTCTGCCGGTATTCGTCCTCAGGACGCGCTGGCGCGCAGCAGCGGGCTGGCTGTCGGCGAGCGCGGCGGGATCTGCATTGATGACGCCTGCCGGACCTCCGATCCGAACGTGCTTGCCATCGGTGAATGCGCCCTGTGGGAGGGGAAAATCTTTGGCCTGGTGGCGCCGGGCTACCAGATGGCGCGCGTGGCCGCCGCCGCGCTCGCGGGCGAAGATAAGACCTTCACCGGGGCAGATATGAGCACTAAGCTCAAGCTGCTCGGCGTGGACGTGGCGTCGTTTGGCGATGCTCACGGGCGCACGCCGGGGGCGCTAAGCTACCAGTGGACGCACGGCCCGCAGCAAATCTACAAAAAAATCGTGGTCAGCCACGACGGCCAAACGCTGCTCGGCGGCGTGCTGGTGGGCGATGCCAGCGAATACGCCACGCTGGTGCAGATGATGCTTAACGGCATCAGCCTGCCGAAAGAGCCGGAAACGCTGATACTACCCACGTTGTCAGGCAGCGCGCCAAAAGCGCTGGGCGTGGCGGCGCTGCCGGAAAGCGCGCAGATCTGTTCGTGTCATAACGTCAGCAAAGGCGATATCTGCCGGGCGGTGAGCGCGGGCGCAGCGGATATCGGCGCCGTTAAGCAGTGCACCAAAGCGGCGACCGGCTGCGGGGGCTGCAGCGCGCTGGTGAAGCAGGTGATGGAGTTCCAGCTTGCCGAGCAGGGCGTGGAGGTGAAAAAGGACATCTGCGAACACTTCCCGTACTCGCGCCAGGAGATTTACCATCTGGTGCGCGTCAACCATATCCGCACCTTTGAGCAGCTGAGCAGCCGCTACGGTCAGGGGCACGGGTGCGAAATATGTAAGCCGCTGGTGGGGTCAGTGCTGGCCTCCTGCTGGAACGAATACCTGCTGAAGCCGGCGCATCTGCCATTGCAGGACACCAACGACCGCTACTTCGCCAATATTCAGAAGGACGGGACGTATTCCATCGTGCCGCGCATGCCCGCAGGAGAAGTGACCGCCGACGGGCTGATTGCCATCGGCCAGATTGCGAAACGCTACGGCCTGTACAGCAAAATCACCGGCGGGCAGCGTATCGACCTGTTTGGCGCCACCCTGGAACAGCTGCCGGAGATCTGGCAGGCGCTGGTGGAGGCCGGGTTTGAAACCGGGCACGCTTACGGGAAATCCCTGCGCACGGTGAAATCCTGCGTCGGGTCGACCTGGTGCCGCTACGGTGTGCAGGACTCCACTGGTCTCGCGGTCAGACTGGAGCACCGCTACAAGGGCCTGCGCGCCCCACACAAAATCAAAATGGCCGTTTCCGGCTGCACCCGCGAGTGCGCGGAGGCGCAGAGCAAGGACGTGGGGGTGATTGCCACGGACAAAGGCTGGAACCTCTATCTGTGCGGCAACGGCGGGATGAAGCCTCGCCATGCGGATCTCTTCGCCAGCGATCTGGATGACGAAACGCTGATCCGCACCGTCGACCGTTTCCTGATGTTCTACATCCGCACGGCGGATCGCCTGCAGCGCACCAGCACCTGGATGGACAACCTGGAGGGCGGCCTCGACTATCTGCGTGAGGTGATCCTCAACGACAGCCTGGGCATCGCCCACGAGCTGGAGCAGGAGATGGCCCGGGTAGTCGAGACGTACCAGTGCGAATGGCAAACCACGCTCAACGATCCTGACCGCCTGGCGCTGTTCCGCACCGCGGTGAACGTCGCGCCGTCGGAAGAAAGCAAGCGCTGGCAGGAAATCTGCGGCATTGACGATATCCCGGAGCAGGCGGGCATTGGCGCGCGTCTTGGCCGTAAACCGATCGCGCTGTTCCGCTTTGGTCAAACTGTTTATGCCCTGGACGACCTGGAGCCGGGCAGCCGCGCGAACGTGCTGTCACGCGGCATTCTCGGCGATGCGGCGGGCGAACCGGTCGTTATTTCTCCGCTCTACAAGCAGCGCATTCGCCTGCGCGACGGCTGTCAGGTGGAGAGTGGCGAACCCGCTGTGCGCGCCTGGCCGGTCAAAATTGAAAATGGCAAGGTGTGGGTCGGCAACGAAGAGCTGGTGATGCGCGCGGAGGCCTCATGACGGAAACCAGGACAACGTGCCCCTACTGCGGGGTCGGCTGCGGCGTGATCGCCAGCGTGGAGGATGGAGCGGTCAGCGTTCGGGGGGACGACACCCACCCTGCAAACTTTGGCCGCCTGTGCGTGAAAGGATCGGCCCTGGGGGAGACAACGGGCTTGCAGGGGCGATTGCTGTACCCCGTTGTCGATGGACTTGAGGTGGACTGGTCCCAGGCGCTGAACGCGGCGGGCGAGCGACTGCGGGAGATCATCGACACATGGGGGCCACGGGCGGTGGCGTTTTATGCCTCCGGCCAGCTGTTAACCGAGGACTACTATGCCGCCAACAAGCTGATGAAAGGGTTTATCGGCGCGGCGAACATCGATACCAACTCCCGGCTCTGCATGTCCTCGGCGGTGGTGGGCTACAGGCGCGCCTTTGGCGAAGACGTGGTGCCGTGCAGCTACGAGGATGTGGAAAACAGCGATCTGGTGGTGCTGGCTGGCTCGAACGCGGCCTGGACGCATCCGGTGCTCTATCAGCGTCTGGTGCAGGCAAAGCACATCAATCCACAGATGAAGGTGGTGGTGATTGACCCGCGTAAAACCGCTACCTGCGATATTGCCGACCTGCATCTGGCGCTTAAACCCGGCAGCGATGCCGGGCTGTTTGTGGGGTTGCTCAATCTGATCCAGGGCACCGATGAGTGGCCGATTGACCGCGTGGCGGCGTTTTGCGACCTTCCGGCAGAGGATATTGGTACCTTTTACGACTGGTTTGTTACCGTGCCTCGCGCCATTACGCTCTACACCATGGGGATTAACCAGTCCTCCAGCGGCAGCGACAAGTGCAGCGCCATCATTAACGTGCATCTTGCCAGCGGGAAGTTCAACCGTCCGGGCTGCGGCCCGTTTTCGCTGACCGGACAGCCAAACGCCATGGGCGGCCGGGAAGTGGGCGGGCTGGCGAACCAGCTGGCGGCGCATATGAGCTTCGAGCCGGACGATCTTTCGCGGGTGGCGCGTTTCTGGGGAACGGAACGGCTGGCGCAGACGCCGGGGCTGATGGCGGTGGAACTGTTTGACGCCATCGCCCGCGGCGAGGTGAAGGCGGTGTGGATCATGGGCACCAATCCTGCCGTGTCGCTGCCGGACAGCCACGCTGTGTGTCAGGCGCTGGCGGCCTGTCCGCTGGTGATTGTCTCTGAGGTGATGAAAGATACCGACACCAGCCGGTTCGCCCATATCCGTTTTCCGGCGCTGGGCTGGGGGGAGAAGGACGGCACGGTGACCAATTCCGAGCGGCGCATTTCGCGCCAGCGCGCGTTTCTGCCCGCGCCGGGTGAGGCGAAGCCGGACTGGTGGATCGTGGCTCAGATTGCAAAACGTCTGGGCTACGGCGAGGCCTTTGCCTGGCAACATCCGCAGGAGATTTTTTGCGAACATGCGGCGCTGACGGCGTTTGAAAATGACGGTGCGCGGGCGTTGAACCTTCAGGAACTGGCGGGGTTAACCCGTGAAGCGTGGGAGACGCTTGAGCCGTACCAGTGGCCGACGGGAAATTTACCGCGTCGAAACGTAGTGCCTGTCGATCCGCTGCCGCACGGCGCGACGGCTACCGCGCTATACCCGGCGATCCTCAACACTGGCCGTATCCGCGACCAGTGGCACACCATGACCCGTACGGGATACGTGCCCCGGCTGATGCAGCATATCGCGGAGCCATTTGTTGAGGTCTGCGCCGCAGACGCCATTCGGTTTTCACTGTGCGACGGCCAGCTGGCGCGGATCGGCTCGCCGCGCGGCGTGATGGTGGCCAGAGTACGAATCAACGACGGAATACGGGAAGGCGAAGCGTTTGCTCCTATGCACTGGAACGCTGAGTTTGCCCGCCAGGGAAAGGTTAACGCGCTGGTGGAAGGACGCGTCGATCCGGCTTCCGGGCAGCCGGAGAGTAAGCAAACCGCCGTCAGAATCATGCCCTGGCAGCCCGCCTGGCAGGGGGAGCTCTATGCCCGGGAATGGCCGGAAATCCCCTCTTCGGTTCACTGGTGGCGTAAAGCCTCGCGAATGACGATAGCGGGTGAAAAGCCGCTGCTGTCGTGGGTCATGGACTATGCCAGCGGCCGGGGCTGGCAGCTGCAGGTTGCGCAAACCGGGGAACGCAGCAGCGTACTGGCCTGGCATAACGGCCATCTGATGCTGGGTTTCTGGGAAGGCACCGCCTTGCCCGATCTGGCGCACCCGGTGATAGAAGCCGCTTTTCAGTCACCACCCTCGACTCCCGCAGAACGCCATGCGCTGCTGAACGGGCAGGGCGTGGGGAAGGTTACAGATCCGGGGCGCATCATCTGCAGCTGTTTCAGCGTTGGAGAAAACGCGATACGGGAGGCGATTGCCGGAGGCTGCGGTTCCGTTACCGCGCTGGGGGCGACGTTACGGTGCGGCACGAACTGCGGTTCGTGCGTGCCTGAGCTCAAAACAATGTTTCAGGAAATTCCGGAAAATTCCCCGTAAAGCTGCAAAGAGGGAGAAATCACGTTAAGGTACCTGGTGTTCTTACGTAAGCACCGGGTAATTCTTACGACATTGATGACTGTTTCTCCCCCTTTCCGAACGCTGGTTTTACTCTCCCTTGTTACTGCCGGAGCCGTTCACGGTGCGCCGAATTCCTTTATCCAGCAGGCACAAAATCCCTTTGATAATAACGGGGATAATCTCCCCGATCTCGGTATGGCAGCCCCCACCGGGGAGGGGGAAAAGCATCTCGCCGAAATGGCGAAAGCCTTTGGTGAAGCCAGTATGACCGACAACGGCCTGACTACGGGCGAGCAGGCGCGGCAGTTTGCCTTTGGTCAGGTGCGCGACGCGGTGAGCGGCGAGGTGAACCAGCAGATTGAATCCTGGCTGTCGCCCTGGGGGAACGCCAGCGTCAATTTGCTGGTGGATAACGACGGGAAATTCAACGGCAGCAGCGGGAGCTGGTTTATCCCCTGGAACGATAACAACCGTTACCTGAGCTGGAGCCAGCTCGGCCTGACGCAGCAGACGGATGGCCTGGTCAGTAACGCCGGAATCGGCCAGCGCTGGGTGGCCGGAAACTGGCTGCTGGGTTACAACACCTTTTACGACAACCTGCTGGATGAGAACCTGCAGCGTGCCGGGCTGGGTGCGGAGGTGTGGGGAGAAAATCTGCGCTTGTCGGCTAACTATTATCAGCCTTTTGCCGGCTGGCGCGACAGCTCTGACGTCCAGGAGCAGCGCATGGCGCGGGGATATGACGTGACCGCCAAAGCCTGGCTGCCGTGGTTTCATCACCTGAACACCAGCGTCAGCTTTGAGCAATATTTTGGCGACAACGTTGACCTCTTCAACAGCGGAACCGGGTATCACAACCCGGTGGCGGTCAATCTCGGGCTTAACTATACCCCCGTGCCGCTGGTGACGCTAACCGCCGGGCATAAGCAGGGCGAAAGCGGAGAGAGCCAGAATAACCTCGGGCTGAAGCTCAACTATCGCTTCGGCGTGCCGCTGGTTAAGCAGCTCTCCGCCGGAGAGGTCGCGGCCACGCGATCCCTGCGCGGAAGCCGCTATGACTCGCCGGAGCGTAACAGCCTGCCGGTGATGGAGTTCCGCCAGCGTAAAACGCTCTCCGTCTGGCTGGCAACCCCGCCGTGGGATCTCAAAGGAGGCGAAACCGTCATGCTGAAGCTGCAGGTTCGCAGCACTCACGGTATTCGTCAGATCCACTGGCAGGGTGATACCCAGGCATTGAGCCTGACGTCCCCGGGGAAAAGTGACAGCACCGACGGCTGGAGCGTGATCATGCCTGCCTGGAATGACGCTGAAGGGGCGACAAACCGCTGGCATCTCTCGGCGGTGGTGGAAGATGCGAAGGGCCAGCGCGTCTCATCCAATGAGATCACGCTCGCTGTGGTGCAGCCGCTGGTCGCATTACCTGACGACGACCCGCGCTGGAAGCTGCTGCCGGATGAGTAATGCTTAAAAAATACGTTCCTGATGGACCCACACCGCGGCTTCAACGCGGGATTTTAGCTTCATTTTCTTGAGCATATGCTTCACGTGCACTTTAACCGTGCTTTCGGTGATATCCAGGCGGCGGGCGATCATTTTGTTCGGCAGGCCCTGGGCAATCAGCTTCAGAATATCGCGCTCGCGCGGGGTTAACTGGCTGACGTCGCGGTCAGAGGTGGCGCGGTTCGCCCGCAGGCTGGCGGCCAACACCGGCGTCAGGGCCTCGCTCAGCACCATCTCGCCTGCGGCGGCCTGCTGCAGCGCCTTGAGCAGGTCTTCTGGCTCCATATCCTTCAGCAGATAGCCATCCGCGCCGCGCTTCAGCGCCGTGACCACATCCTCTTCGTGGTTGGAGACGCTAAAGACCACCACGCGACCGGAAAGGGATTTCTCGCGCAACTTGTCGAGGGTTTCCAGACCGTTCATGCCGGGCATGTTGAGATCGAGCAGGATCAGATCCGGATCGAGGGATTCGGCCAGCTCAATACCCTGTTCACCGTTGCTGGCTTCGCCCACCACGGTAATGTCGGGTGCCATGCTGACCAGCTGTTTTACGCCAGTACGCAGCATCGGATGGTCGTCGATCAACAGGATGGATGCCGGTTCCTGATTAGTCATGGGTTTCTCCTTGAGCAGTTGTAAGCGGTTTTTCGGGAATAAAGGTGACCACAACTTCCGTGCCACCCGTCTCTCTCCGTCGAACCTGGCAATCACCGCGCAGGCTTTGGGCGCGGTCTCGCATAATGATTAAACCATAGTGGTTAGTGCGTTCGGCATTTTCCGGCACGCCGCGACCGTTGTCGTGAACCGTCAGCCTGACCTGATTAGCGTGCTGGCTGACGGTAACCGTAACCGCCGTCGCTTCAGCGTGTTTGAGCACGTTGCTCAGCGCTTCGCGGGCGATCTGCAGCAGATGAATCGCCTGATGGGAAGGGACAAACCGCGGCGGCAGCTGGTAATCCAGCTTCACCGGGAAGCCAAGCCGGGCGCTAAATTCCTGGCAGCTGGATTCCAGCGCCGGGCGCAGCCCCGGCTCGGTCAGCTGCAGGCGGAAGGTGGTCAGCAGCTCGCGCAGCTGTACCCAGGAGGTGTTCAGCTCGTTGCGGATCTGGCTCAGCAGCTGTTTGTTGCTTTCCGGCATTTCCGCGTCCTGCATCTGCAGGCAGCTCACCTGCATTTTCATACAGGAGAGCGACTGGGCGATAGAGTCGTGGAGCTCGCGGGCGATGGTCGCGCGCTCTTCCATGACGATCAGCTGCTGCTGTTTTTCCTGGTGCCTGTCGAGCGCCAGCGTGGCCGTTAGTTGTTCAACAAGGGTGTCCACCAACTGCTGCTGGTCGTGGCTCAGATGACGTCCGGCTGGCAGGGTGGCCAGCAGAATACCGTACTGGGTGTGGCTGTCCGTCAGCCGCCACTTCAGGGTAGTGCCGCCAGAAGCCTGCAGCGGCAGGCCGCGCGGGCACAGGTGGCAGCCTTTATCATCGCAGGACATGTCGGACTGACAGGTAAACTCCTGATGATTATCTTCATCTTCCACATCGTAAACCCGCAGCTCCAGGTCATGCAGCAGAGTCAGATTTTGCAGGCCGTTCAGCACCGGCGAAAGGCGTTCACATAGCGGCACCTGCATGTGCAGCCGACGGTTGGCTTGCCACAGGAAGGAGAGGATCTCATTTTTCTGCTCCAGCCCGGCGGTTTTTTCCTGCACGCGCTGCTCCAGCACCGCGTAGCTTTCGGAGAGCTCCGCCGACATGGTGTTCAGCGCCTGGCCGAGCATGGCCATCTCGTTGCGGCCGCTGATGTGCGTGCGCTGGGTAAAATCTCTGTTCGTTACGGCGCGCGCCATCGCCAGCAACTGTTTCCAGGGATTCAGCAGCCGCGCCCGGAGCCAGATAATGGTGAAGATCAGCAGCAGGCCCATAAACAGCGCCATGGCACGGTGTACCATTACCACCCGGTCGATGCGTAATTCGGTGGTTTGGTCGAAAGAGGAGACCAGCGCGTCAATGCGGGAGACGAAACCCGCTACGTCCTGCGCAACGGTTTCGGTGCTGCGCGCCTGTTTCAGACCGGGTTCCAGCTGGGTGTGCCAGTAGCCCTGCAGGGCTTTAAGCTGGGACTGCTGGCCGGCGCGGATGGCGGCGTTTTCCAGTTCGGGGCTGAAGGCCGTGCGCTCCATTTCATCAATTAAGGGCCGATCGTCCTGCGTCAGGGGGACCGACGCCAGCAGACGATAACTCTGCATGCGTAGAGAACCTGCCTCGTTGATGGCATGTGCATTACCCTGTACCCCTTGTACCAGCCAGCCGGAAATCGCCATGCCGGCCACGCCAAGGGCGGTAGACAGCAAAACAATCAGGGCTAGCTGATTGACGAGAGTCAGCGGTGATAAACATCTTTTTAACATAGAGTTGCCGGGCTCCTGACGTGGCCTGCTTGCAGGAATGGCGCTATTCTGGTGCATACCCTGGAGTATACCCATACCAATAAAGGATTACCCCTAAATTGCCAACGGAGTATAGGTGAAGAAGCGGTGGTAGCAAGGAACCTTCAGTGCAGTGAAAAACCACGTCTTTTTTACCGAATTATCCTACTCACTAAGGATAACCCCTTTTTTTGCGCCGCAAATCCCCGCACTTTTCCTTTGATTTATATCAACTTACCGCCGCCCTAAAACCCTAATGTTTGCAGCATCATTCGAGAATCAGAGGTGTCTATGAGTCACTCATCCGCTCCCGAAAGGGAAAATGGTGCCGTTATTACAGACTGGCGTCCAGAGGATCCGGCGTTCTGGCAACAGCGCGGCCATCGTGTAGCAAGCCGGAATCTGTGGATTTCCGTTCCGTGTCTGCTTTTAGCGTTTTGCGTATGGATGTTGTTTAGCGCGGTCGCGGTAAACCTGCCGAAAGTAGGGTTTACGTTCACGACCGATCAGCTGTTTATGCTTACCGCATTGCCGTCGCTGTCTGGCGCGCTGCTGCGTGTCCCTTACGCGTTTATGGTCCCGGTATTCGGAGGCCGTCGCTGGACGGCGTTCAGTACGGGCATCATGATCGTCCCTTGCGTGTGGCTAGGCTTCGCGGTGCAGGATACCTCCACGCCGTTCAGCGTGTTCGTGATTATCTCCCTGCTGTGCGGTTTCGCCGGCGCTAACTTCGCCTCCAGCATGGCGAACATCAGCTTCTTCTTCCCGAAAGCGAAGCAGGGCGGCGCGCTGGGTATTAACGGCGGTCTGGGCAACATGGGCGTAAGCGTGATGCAGTTGATTGCGCCGCTGGCGATCTCTGTTTCTATTTTTGCCGCCTTCGGTGGCGGCGGCGTTGAGCAGGCGGATGGTTCTTCCCTCTACCTGCAGAACGCGGCCTGGATTTGGGTTCCGTTCCTGGTGGTGTTCACCCTCGCTGCGTGGTTCTTTATGAACGATCTGAGCGCGTCGAAAGCATCCCTGAGCGAGCAGCTTCCGGTGCTGAAGCGTGGACACCTGTGGGTGATGGCGCTGCTGTATCTGGCTACCTTCGGTTCGTTTATCGGCTTCTCAGCGGGCTTTGCCATGCTGTCGAAAACCCAATTCCCGGACGTGCAGATCCTGCAATTCGCCTTCTTCGGTCCGTTCATTGGCGCACTGGCGCGTTCACTGGGCGGCATGATCTCCGACCGTCTGGGCGGGACTCGCGTTACGCTGGTGAACTTTATTGTGATGGCAGTCTTCTGCGCGCTGCTGTTCCTGACGCTGCCTTCTGACGGGCAGGGCGGTAACTTCTTTGCCTTCTTCGGCGTGTTTATGGTGCTGTTCCTGACGGCCGGGTTGGGGAGTGCTTCCACCTTCCAGATGATTTCCGTGATCTTTCGCAAGCTGACGATGGATCGCGTGAAAGCGCAGGGCGGAAGCGAAGAGCAGGCCATGCGTGAAGCGGCGACGGATACGGCTGCGGCCCTGGGCTTTATCTCG
This sequence comes from Enterobacter cloacae complex sp. P12RS, assembly GCF_014895875.1. Taxonomy (NCBI): domain Bacteria; kingdom Pseudomonadati; phylum Pseudomonadota; class Gammaproteobacteria; order Enterobacterales; family Enterobacteriaceae; genus Enterobacter; species Enterobacter cloacae complex sp. P12RS. The sequence continues at coordinate 19,648 of NZ_JADBQO010000059.1, read as the reverse complement.
GCTATTGGCGCAATTGGCGGCTTCTTTATTCCGAAAGCATTCGGCATCTCGCTTGACCTGACCGGCTCTCCGGCTGGCGCCATGAAAGTCTTCCTCGTCTTCTATATCGCCTGCGTCGTGATTACGTGGCTGGTATATGGCCGTAATACCAAGAAAAATAAGTAAGTGTGATTATCCGTTAACGCGGCCTTCGGGCCGCGTTTTTTTTCGAATGAATAATAGTTACAACATACTGAAAGCTTTTACCGCAGTCATTTGCGGGTAACACTGTGATCGCCATCGCTTTGCAGGTATGTCTACCCCTTAATACCTGAGATGTTAAATTTTGCCGGGGTTATTGTACGATGAATAATAAATATCTTTATAAATCATTTAGTTATTCGTTCTAAAAATATACCGCTTTGGTGGTATTTGGTCTAACCCCTCCTTTTACAGTCCCTCTTCGTCTTGATCGTTATCAATTCTCCCCCTCTTTCAGGGCGTTACCTTCGCTGCAAATCAGCAATGTCGATTTAGAGAGCCACAGGCTCCATACAGGAGATACCCGATGAGCAAATTTTTGGACCGGTTTCGCTACTTCAAACAGAAGGGTGAAACTTTTGCCGATGGGCACGGCCAGGTTCTGGATACCAACCGGGACTGGGAAGACGGTTACCGCCAGCGCTGGCAGCATGACAAAGTCGTCCGTTCTACCCACGGCGTAAACTGCACTGGCTCATGTAGCTGGAAGATTTTCGTTAAAAACGGTCTGGTGACCTGGGAAATGCAGCAGACTGACTATCCGCGCACCCGTCCGGATATGCCGAACCATGAACCGCGCGGCTGCCCGCGCGGGGCTAGCTACTCCTGGTATCTCTACAGCGCCAACCGTCTGAAATACCCGCTGATGCGCAAACGCCTGATGAAAATGTGGCGTGAAGCGAAAGTGCAGCACAGCGACCCGGTTGATGCGTGGGCCTCTATCATTGAAGATGCCGACAAAGCGAAAAGCTTCAAGCAGGCGCGCGGTCGCGGTGGTTTCGTTCGTTCTTCCTGGAAAGAGGTGAACGAGCTGATTGCCGCCTCTAACGTCTATACCGTAAAAACCTACGGTCCTGACCGCGTGGCGGGCTTCTCGCCAATCCCGGCGATGTCAATGGTCTCTTACGCTTCCGGCGCGCGCTACCTGTCGCTTATCGGCGGGACCTGCCTGAGCTTCTACGACTGGTACTGTGACCTGCCGCCAGCGTCACCGCAGACCTGGGGTGAGCAGACCGACGTGCCGGAATCCGCCGACTGGTACAACTCCAGCTACATCATCGCCTGGGGCTCTAACGTTCCGCAGACCCGTACCCCGGACGCGCACTTCTTTACCGAAGTCCGCTACAAAGGGACCAAAACCGTCGCGGTCACCCCGGACTACGCGGAAATCGCCAAGCTGTGCGACCTGTGGCTGGCACCGAAACAGGGTACCGATGCCGCGATGGCGATGGCGATGGGCCACGTCATGCTGCGCGAATTCCACCTCGACAAACCGAGCCAGTATTTCACTGACTACGTGCGTCGCTACACCGACATGCCGATGCTGGTGATGCTGGAAGAGCGTGAGGGCTACTATGCCGCGGGCCGCACGCTGCGCGCCGCCGATCTGGTGGACGCGCTGGGCCAGGAAAACAACCCTGAGTGGAAAACCGTTGCCTATAACAGCAACGGCGAGCTGGTGGCGCCAAACGGCTCTATCGGCTTCCGCTGGGGCGAGAAGGGCAAGTGGAACCTTGAGCAGCGCAACAGCACCACCGGTGAAGAGACGGAGCTGCGCCTCAGCATGCTGGGCAGCCAGGACGAGATCGCCGAGGTTGGCTTCCCGTACTTTGGCGGTGAAGGTTCCGAGCACTTCAACAAGGTTGAACTGAAAAACGTGCTGATGCACAAGCTGCCGGTTAAGCGCCTGCAGCTGGCCGACGGTTCTACCGCGTTGGTCACCACCGTCTATGACCTGACCATGGCGAACTACGGCCTGGAGCGCGGTCTGAACGACGAAAACTGCGCAACCAGCTATGACGACGTGAAGGCCTATACCCCAGCTTGGGCGGAGCAGATCACCGGCGTACCGCGCGCGCAGATCGTTCGTATCGCCCGCGAGTTTGCGGAAAACGCCGACAAGACCCACGGTCGTTCGATGATCATTGTGGGTGCCGGTCTGAACCACTGGTATCACCTCGATATGAACTATCGCGGCCTGATCAACATGCTGATCTTCTGCGGCTGCGTCGGGCAGAGCGGCGGCGGCTGGGCGCACTACGTGGGCCAGGAAAAACTGCGTCCGCAGACCGGCTGGCAGCCGCTGGCGTTTGCCCTTGACTGGCAGCGTCCGGCACGTCACATGAACAGCACCTCCTACTTCTATAACCACTCCAGCCAGTGGCGCTACGAGACGGTTACCGCGCAGGAACTGCTGTCGCCGATGGCGGATAAAACCCGCTACAGCGGCCACCTGATTGATTTCAACGTGCGCGCTGAACGCATGGGCTGGCTGCCGTCTGCGCCGCAGCTGGGCACTAACCCGCTGCGCATTGCACAAGAGGCGAAGCAGGCGGGAATGTCGCCGGTGGATTACACCGTCAAATCCCTGAAGGAAGGCTCCATCCGCTTCGCGGCAGAACAGCCTGAGAACGGCAAAAACCATCCGCGCAACCTGTTCATCTGGCGCTCCAACCTGCTGGGCTCGTCCGGTAAAGGCCACGAGTACATGCTGAAATACCTGCTGGGCACCGAGAACGGTATTCAGGGCAAAGACCTCGGCAAGCAGGGCGGCGTGAAGCCAGAAGAAGTGGAATGGAAAGACAACGGTCTGGACGGCAAGCTGGATCTGGTGGTGACGCTGGACTTCCGTCTGTCCAGCACCTGCCTGTACTCCGACATCGTGCTGCCAACCGCCACCTGGTACGAAAAAGACGACATGAATACCTCGGACATGCATCCGTTTATTCATCCGCTGTCTGCCGCCGTTGACCCAGCGTGGGAATCGAAAAGCGACTGGGATATCTACAAAGACATCGCGAAGAAATTCTCCGAAGTCTGCGTAGGTCACCTGGGCAAAGAGACCGACGTGGTGACGCTGCCAATCCAGCACGACTCCGCTGCCGAACTGGCGCAACCGCTTGACGTGAAGGACTGGAAAAAAGGCGAATGCGACCTGATCCCGGGCGTGACCGCGCCGCACATCATTCCGGTTGAACGTGATTACCCGGCAACTTACGAGCGCTTTACCTCTATTGGCCCGTTGATGGAGAAAATCGGTAACGGCGGCAAAGGCATCGCCTGGAACACCCAGAGCGAAATGGACCTGCTGCGCAAGCTCAATTACACCAAAGCAGACGGCCCGGCCAAAGGCCAGCCAATGCTCAACACGGCAATTGATGCGGCGGAGATGATCCTGACCCTGGCACCGGAAACCAACGGCCACGTGGCGGTGAAAGCGTGGGCGGCCCTGAGTGAATTTACCGGTCGCGACCACACGCATCTGGCGAAGAATAAAGAGGAAGAGAAAATCCGCTTCCGCGATATTCAGGCCCAGCCGCGAAAAATTATCTCCAGCCCGACCTGGTCTGGTCTGGAAGATGAGCATGTGTCCTATAACGCTGGTTATACCAACGTTCACGAGCTGATCCCATGGCGCACGCTTTCTGGTCGTCAGTCACTGTATCAGGACCACCAGTGGATGCGCGACTTCGGTGAAAGCCTGCTGGTGTACCGTCCGCCAATCGACACCCGCTCCGTGAAAGCGGTGATGGGCGCGAAATCGAACGGTAACCCTGAGAAGGCGCTGAACTTCCTGACGCCGCACCAGAAGTGGGGTATCCACTCCACCTACAGCGACAACCTGCTGATGCTGACCCTGTCGCGCGGTGGTCCGATTGTCTGGATGAGCGAAGCGGACGCCAAAGATCTGGGTATCGAAGATAACGACTGGATTGAAGTGTTCAACAGCAACGGCGCCCTGACGGCGCGTGCGGTGGTGAGCCAGCGCGTGCCGGCCGGGATGACCATGATGTACCACGCGCAGGAACGTATCGTGAACCTGCCGGGTTCAGAGATCACCGAGCAGCGCGGCGGTATTCACAACTCCGTGACCCGTATTACGCCGAAGCCGACCCACATGATCGGTGGCTATGCGCAGCTGGCCTACGGCTTTAACTACTACGGCACCGTAGGATCGAACCGCGATGAGTTCGTGGTGGTACGTAAGATGAAGAATATTAACTGGTTAGACGGCGAAGGTAATGACCAGGTACAGGAGAGCGTAAAATGAAAATTCGTTCACAAGTCGGCATGGTGCTGAATCTGGATAAGTGCATCGGCTGCCACACCTGTTCAGTGACCTGTAAAAACGTCTGGACCAGCCGCGAAGGTATGGAGTACGCCTGGTTCAACAACGTGGAAAGTAAGCCGGGCACCGGCTTCCCGACCGACTGGGAAAACCAGGAGAAGTGGAAGGGCGGCTGGATCCGCAAAATCAACGGCAAGCTGCAGCCGCGCATGGGTAACCGCGCAATGCTGCTGGGTAAAATCTTCGCTAACCCGCACCTGCCGGGGATTGAGGATTATTACGAGCCGTTTGATTACGACTACCAGAACCTGCACAACGCGCCGGAAAGCAAACACCAGCCGATCGCCCGTCCTCGCTCGCTGATCACTGGTCAGCGCATGGACAAAATTACCAGCGGTCCAAACTGGGAAGAAATTCTGGGCGGCGAGTTCGAAAAACGCGCGAAGGACCAGAACTTCGAGAACATGCAGAAGGCGATGTACGGCCAGTTCGAAAACACCTTCATGATGTATCTGCCGCGCCTGTGCGAACACTGCCTGAACCCGGCGTGCGTCGCGACCTGCCCGAGCGGTGCCATCTACAAGCGTGAAGAAGACGGCATCGTACTGATCGACCAGGACAAGTGCCGCGGCTGGCGCATGTGCATCACTGGCTGCCCGTACAAAAAAATCTACTTCAACTGGAAGAGCGGTAAGTCTGAGAAGTGCATCTTCTGCTACCCGCGTATCGAAGCCGGTATGCCGACCGTCTGCTCCGAGAGCTGCGTAGGTCGTATTCGTTACCTCGGCGTGCTGTTGTACGACGCGGACGCGATTGAGAATGCCGCAAGCACCGAGAATGAGAAAGATCTCTATCAGCGTCAACTGGACGTCTTCCTCGATCCGAACGATCCGAAGGTAATTGAGCAGGCCCTGAAGGACGGCATTCCGCAGAGCGTGATTGACGCCGCACAGCAGTCGCCGGTGTACAAAATGGCGATGGACTGGAAGCTGGCTCTGCCGCTGCACCCGGAATACCGCACCCTGCCGATGGTCTGGTACGTGCCGCCGCTGTCTCCGATTCAGTCTGCGGCGGACGCGGGCGAGCTGGGCAGCAACGGTATTCTGCCGGACGTGGAAAGCCTGCGTATCCCGGTTCAGTATCTGGCCAACCTGCTGACCGCAGGGGATACCCAGCCAGTACTGCTGGCGCTGAAACGTATGCTGGCAATGCGTCACTTCAAACGTGCGGAAACCGTTGACGGTGTTAACGATACCCGCGCGCTGGAAGAGGTCGGCCTGACCGAAGCGCAGGCGCAGGAGATGTACCGCTACCTGGCAATCGCTAACTACGAAGATCGTTTCGTGGTGCCAAGCAGCCACCGCGAGCTGGCGCGCGAGGCTTTCCCGGAGAAAAGCGGGTGTGGCTTTACCTTTGGCGACGGTTGCCACGGGTCAGACAGTAAATTCAACCTGTTCAACAGCCGCCGCATCGACGCGATGGATGTGACCAGCAAAACGGAGCCGCACCAATGATTGAACTCGTCATTGTTTCGCGTCTGCTCGAGTACCCGGATGCTGCGCTTGCGCAGCATCAACAGGAACTCTTTGATGCACTCGCGTCATCTGAAAACCTGGATAAAGAGGATGCCCAGAAGCTGGGCGTTTTCCTCCGCGATCTGCTGGCACGCGATCTGCTCGACGCGCAGGCGGACTACAGCCAGCTGTTTGACCGCGGGCGCGCGACGTCGCTGCTGCTGTTTGAACACGTTCACGGGGAATCCCGCGACCGCGGTCAGGCGATGGTGGACCTGATGGCCCAGTACGAGCAGCACGGCCTGCAGCTCGACAGCCGCGAGCTGCCGGACCACCTGCCGCTGTACCTGGAGTATCTGGCGCAACTGCCGAAAGAAGAGGCGCTGGGTGGTCTGCAGGATATCGCCCCGATTCTTGCGCTGCTCGGCGCGCGTCTACAGCAGCGTGAGAGCCGCTATGCCGTACTGTTCGATCTGCTGGTGAAGCTGGCGAACGCCTCTGTAGACAGTGAAAAAGTGGCGGAGAAAATCGCGGATGAAGCCCGGGACGATACCCCGCAAGCGCTGGATGCGGTCTGGGAAGAAGAGCAGGTGAAATTCTTTGCTGACCAGAACTGCGGCGAGTCTGAAATCTCCGCTCACCAGCGTCGTTTTGCCGGCGCGGTTGCCCCGCAATATTTGAATATCTCTAACGGAGGACGGCACTAATGCACTTCCTGAATATGTTCTTCTTTGACATTTACCCGTATATCGCGGGCACCGTATTCCTGGTGGGAAGCTGGCTGCGCTATGACTACGGCCAGTACACCTGGCGTGCTGCCTCCAGCCAGATGCTGGACCGCAAAGGGATGCACGTCGCGTCTAACCTGTTCCACATCGGTATTTTGGGGATTTTTGCCGGTCACTTCCTTGGGATGCTGACGCCGCACTGGATGTACGAAGCATGGCTGCCGATTGAAGTGAAGCAGAAGATGGCGATGATCGCCGGTGGTGCCTGCGGTGTGATGACCCTGGTGGGTGGCCTGCTGCTGCTAAAACGGCGTCTGTTCAGCCCGCGCGTGCGTGCAACCACCACTGCAGCGGACATCCTGATCCTCTCCCTGCTGATGGTGCAGTGCGCGCTGGGTCTGCTGACTATTCCATTCTCTGCGCAGCATATGGACGGCAGTGAAATGATGAAGCTGGTGGGGTGGGCGCAGTCCGTCGTGACCTTCCACGGCGGAGCGTCTGAGCACCTGGACGGCGTGGCGTTTATCTTCCGCGTTCACCTTGTGCTGGGGATGACGCTGTTTGTGCTGTTCCCGTTCTCCCGTCTAGTGCACATCTGGAGCGCGCCGGTTGAGTACCTGACGCGCAAATACCAGATTGTGCGTGCCCGTCGCTAATTCAGCGTCTTGATACCAACCCCGCATTCGCGGGGTTTTTTTTCGCCCCAGCCCAGGTTGTTGCCCGCTGCAGCAAACAGGATCAGCGCGCCGCCCGCCAGCTGCGTCAGGTTCAGCGAGTGTCCGAATACCAGGTTATCGACAACGATCGCCACCACCGGATAGATAAACGACAGGGAGCCGGTAATGGGGGTAGGTAGCTTCTGAATCGCGCTGTAGAGCAACTGGTACATAATGCCGGTATGGACGATGCCGAGCGTCAGCAGGATCGGCCAGGGAAAATCACCGGAAAATGACGGCCGGCTGGCAAACGGCAGAAGCATCACGACGCCCGTCAGCACCTGAATAAAGGCAATATGCTGCGGTGCGATAGTTTTCAGTTTGCGCGCAATGATTGCCGTCAGCGCGTAGAAGAAGGCCGCGGCCATTGCCAGACCGATACCCGCCAGCCATTCAGTGTCGTGGGTGCCGGTCAGCTCGCTGGAGAGCAGTATCACCACGCCGCCGAAGGCGAGGAACAGCCAGCCCCATTTCACCACGCTGACGCGCTCGCCTAAAAACATCCCCATCAGGACCAGCATAAACGGCTGAGTGTTATAGACCACGGTCGAAAGACCAATAGAGATCCGCTCATAGGCTGCGAAGAGCAGCAGCCAGTTCACCACTAATGCCACACCGCCGAGAATCGCCAGCAGCAGCGTGGTGCGGGTGAGGGGGCTAAAGGGCTTTTGACTTACCCGGATAATAATGAAAAGCGCTATTGCCCCAATAAGGCAGCGCCAGAACACCACTTCCGTCACCGGCAGACCGCTGAGCAAAACAAACGCGCCGATAGAGCCGGAAATTAACATCGCCAGACTCATCTGCCAGACGCCTTTATGTAAATCACGCATCATTCACCTCCTGATTAATAACGCTATTGTCGAAAATCGCTGTTGGGTTTTACAGGGGTGAGATAAGGTTGAAGGTGTTAACTGCATTTTTAAATTAGGTGAAACGAGTGGAATACCTTATTGATGATATCGATCGGCAAATTTTAGCCTGCCTGGTTGAGGATGCGCGCATGTCGTTGAAGGTGCTCAGCGGCCGCATCGGCCTGACCTCACCCAGCACGGCAGAGCGTCTGAAGCGGCTGGAAGAGCGCGGTGTGATTCAGGGGTATGGCGCACGGGTGAATCTGGCGGCGCTGGGGTATACGCTGCAGGCGCTGGTACGCGTGCGGCCTTTGCCGGGGCTGTTGCATAAGGTGGATAAATACATACAGGCGATGCCGGAGTGTATTGAGAGCGACAAGGTGACCGGGGAAGACTGCTTTGTGATTAGGCTGGTGGTGCGATCGATAGAACAACTGGATGCGCTGCTGGACGGGCTGGCGGAGCATGCCCAATGTAATACGTCGATTGTGAAAAGTTCGCCGGTGAAGCGTCGTTTGCCGCCAATGTAGTCGTCTGTCGCCGGGTGGCGGATGCGCCTTACCAGGCCTACAGAGGCGGATTCGGTTGAGTGTTTGGTTTTAATATGACTTGGGATTTTGCTGGAAGTGATGGTGGTGGGGGAAGGAT
>NZ_JADBQO010000059.1:0-10762 GCF_014895875.1 Enterobacter cloacae complex sp. P12RS | reverse complement strand
GCCGCTCGGGAACCCCACCACGGGGTAATGCTTTTTTACTGGCCTGCTTCCTGCTGGAAGCGGGGCGCATCATATCAAATGAGACGCCCCTGTAAAGCATTCCTTTAGGGAAATGACGCTGTTTGCCTGCTTTTTATCCGTAAAGGCGCAAAGCTAATCAATTCATTTTCCGAAAGATTAAAGAATGATGGTTCTGTTACCGTAGACAAAGACACGCTGCGCCAGCACCTGATACAGGGCACGACTCAATACGTTCTTCTCAACGTCACGTCCGGCGCGCATCATATCTTCTGCGGTGTAGGTGTGATCCACGTGAATCACGTCCTGCATGATGATGGGACCTTCGTCCAGATTGTCATTCACGTAGTGCGCGGTTGCGCCGATGATCTTCACGCCGCGCTCGTACGCCTGGTGATAAGGCCGCGCGCCAATAAAGGCCGGCAGGAACGAGTGGTGAATGTTGATAATCTTGTTCGGGAAGCGGGCGACGAAGGAAGGCGTCAGCACGCGCATATATTTCGCCAGCACCACGTAGTCCGGGTTATGCGCTTCAATGGCAGCAGCCATCAGGTTGTCGTGCTCTTCACGGGTATGGCCTTCATGGCTTACCAGCTCAAACGGAATATCAAAACGTTCAACCAGCGTGCGCAGGGTTTCGTGGTTGCCGATAACAGCGGCAATTTCTACGTCCAGGCCGCCGTAGTTGGCCTTCATCAACAGATCGCCCAGGCAGTGAGCTTCTTTCGTCACCAGAATCACAATGCGACGACGGCCCGCAGGATTCAGCTCACGCACGGAACCGTCCGGCAGCGCGCTGTCCAGATCGGCCAGCAGGGTGGTGTCGTTGAAAATGCCTTCCAGTTCGGTACGCATGAAGAAGCGACCGGTACGGTGGTCAACGAACTCGTTGTTCTGCACGATATTCAGTTCATGCTTGTAGCAAATATTGGTGATTCGTGCGATCAGCCCTTTTTGATCGGGACAGATAGTGCGCAGAACTTTACGTTGTAATGATTGCATCGCCGGGAAATCCTGTTTGTATTTGCGAAGTCTGGGTTGTCAGGCGTTACTGCCCGCAACACTTTTTGAATTTTTTTCCTGAACCACAAGGGCAGGTATCGTTACGACCAAACTGTGGGCGCGTACCGTCAATATAGTACCACTGCCCGCTTTCCTTTAAGAACCGGGAACGCTCGATAATGGCGCCAGGCCTGGCGTTCTCGGTAAAACGGGCAACAAAGCTGACAAAGCCTTCGTCGTGGTGGCTACCGGGTGAAGATTCAAACACGGTAAGCCCAAGCCAGTGGGTGTTGGCGAACCCGGCTTCGATCTCCTGTCGGAAATCGGCGGCGTGGCAGGACGGGTGCCAGGTTTTTATCAGGTAGTCTGCGTCTTTGATCACAAAAGCAGTATACCGTGAACGCATGAGGTGTGACGGATCCGGTGCAACCTGATTGCCAGAAAGATATCGCTGGCAACATAGGCTATACTCCAGAGCGCTACCACAGGGGCAGAGTTGAGACACGATTCTCTTCCTGGAACAAAAAATAAGGGCGTAAAACGCCTCGGGTAGCACTATGTTAACTGAGCAGTTGCGTTGACGCTATGTCAGGAATCCAGGGGAAGTAAAACAGGGCTAATGAGAAAGGTTAAAATTGGACTGGCGCTGGGATCAGGTGCAGCCCGGGGATGGTCTCATATCGGCGTGATTAATGCCTTAAACAAGATGGGCGTTGACGTTGATATCGTAGCAGGATGTTCAATCGGATCGCTTGTCGGCTCCGCCTACGCGTGCGGCAAGCTTCCGGATCTCGAAACCTGGGTGCGCTCCTTCAGCTATTGGGACGTGCTGCGTCTGATGGATCTCTCCTGGCAGCGCGGTGGGCTGTTGCGCGGTGAACGCGTCTTTAACCAGTTCCGCCGGGTGATGCCTCTCGAAGACTTTACTGACTGCCGGATGCCTTTCGGTGCCGTCGCAACTAATCTCAGCACAGGCCGTGAACTCTGGCTGACCGAAGGGGATATTCACCTTGCGGTGCGTGCTTCATGCAGTATTCCTGGGCTTATGGCGCCCGTGCCTCATAACGGTTACTGGCTTGTCGATGGTGGTGTCGTGAACCCGGTTCCCATCTCTCTGACGCGCGCCATGGGGGCGGACATCGTCATCGCCGTTGATTTGCAGCACGACGCTCATCTGATGCAGCAAGACCTTATGCCGGTCAATCTGCAGAGCGAAGATGCCGACATCGAAAAGCTTGCCTGGCATGAACGCCTGCGCGGAAGAATTGGTCGCCTGGCCGCACGACGCTCGGTTGCCGCACCGACGGCCATGGAGATCATGACCACCTCAATTCAGGTTCTTGAGAATCGCCTTAAACGTAACCGTATGGCTGGCGATCCTCCGGATATTCTTATTCAGCCTTACTGTCCGCAAATCTCTACCCTTGATTTCCATCGGGCTGAGGCCGCCATCGCAGCGGGCTCGCTAGCCGTCGAAAAGAAAATAGACGAGTTGCTGCCGTTTGTGCGAACAGCACGTTAAGCACCTTTTTTTGACTACTTCAGCAAAATCTGACAGGCGATAGTGCCGATAGCATGCCACTATTTAGTAACTGTCAGCCAGGGGAGGAACCATGACGCAGCCATTGGCCGGAAAACACATTTTGATTGTTGAAGACGAGCCCGTTTTCCGATCGCTACTGGATTCGTGGTTATCCTCGCTGGGAGCAAACACTTTACTGGCTGAAGATGGTGTCGACGCGCTGGAAAAAATGACCGGTATTACGCCCGATCTGATGATTTGCGACATCGCGATGCCGCGAATGAATGGGCTGAAACTGGTTGAACATCTGCGCAACGAGGGGGACCAGATGCCCATTCTGGTGATCTCCGCGACAGAAAATATGGCGGATATTGCCAAAGCATTACGTCTTGGCGTTCAGGATATTTTGCTGAAACCCGTCAAAGATCTGAACCGGTTACGTGAAACGGTATTAGCGTGCCTTTATCCAAATATGTTTAATTCCCGCGTTGAGGAAGAGGAACGCCTTTTTCAGGACTGGGACGCGCTGGTGAGTAATCCGCCAGCGGCGGCGAAATTGTTGCAAGAACTTCAGCCTCCCGTTCAGCAAACTATTTCCCACTGCCGCGTAAACTATCGCCAACTGGTGGCGGCCGATCAGCCTGGGCTGGTGCTGGATATTGCACCTCTGTCTGATTCCGACCTCGCATTTTATTCTCTGGACGTAACCCGTGCAGGGGATAATGGCGTATTAGCTGCATTGTTACTTCGCGCGCTCTTTAATGGATTATTGCAGGAACAGTTATCACATCAGGGACAACGGCTCCCTGAGTTAGGCAGTTTACTCAAACAGGTAAACCAGCTTTTTCGTCAGGCCAATTTACCCGGACAGTTCCCGCTGCTGGTTGGTTATTACCATAGCGGTTTAAAGAATCTTATCCTCGTTTCTGCAGGTCTCAACGCGTCACTGAATACCGGGGAACACCATATTCAGGTGAGTAACGGGGTGCCGCTTGGAACACTGGGAACGGCGTATCTAAATCAAATTAGCCATCGCTGTTCTTCCTGGCAGTGCCAAATTTGGGGTGCCGGGGGAAGGCTTCGCTTAATGTTGTCCACGGAATAAGCAATTGGATCTTAATTTTAAGATTGCTTTACCTGTGTTTTCTCGGGAGTGCTACTATCGCTGCCCAGATTCATGCGTATTTGTCCTAATTCATCGGCAACGCGTTCTTTTCAGACCCGGACTGCGGGGCGAGGCTGATATACTCAACGCGTTATTTATTGCATAAAAGTTCAAAACTTGAACAGCTCAGGAGAATTTGAATGGCTGCCCTAAATTCGAAAGTCAGAAAGGCCGTCATCCCGGTAGCGGGATTGGGGACCAGGATGTTACCAGCAACTAAGGCGATTCCTAAAGAGATGCTGCCTCTGGTTGATAAGCCATTAATCCAGTATGTCGTTAATGAGTGTATCGCGGCCGGCATTACTGAAATTGTGCTGGTTACGCATTCATCTAAAAACTCTATCGAAAACCACTTCGATACAAGTTTTGAACTCGAAGCCATGCTGGAAAAACGCGTTAAGCGTCAGCTGTTAGAAGAAGTTCAGTCTATTTGCCCTCCGCACGTCACCATTATGCAGGTTCGTCAGGGGCTGGCTAAAGGTCTGGGCCACGCGGTTATGTGTGCACATCCGGTTGTGGGTGATGAGCCCGTCGCGGTTATTCTGCCTGACGTGATTCTGGATGAATACGAATCCGATCTTTCCCAGGACAACCTGGCTGAGATGATCCACCGCTTCGACGAAACGGGCTGCAGCCAGATCATGGTTGAGCCAGTTGAAGACGTGACCGCTTACGGTGTGGTTGACTGCAAGGGCGTGAACCTTGAGCCAGGCGAAAGCGTGCCAATGGTTGGTGTCGTAGAGAAGCCTAAAGCCGACGTAGCGCCGTCTAATCTGGCAGTGGTGGGTCGCTATGTCCTTAGTGCTGAAATCTGGCCACTGCTGGCGAAAACGCCTCCAGGAGCAGGGGATGAAATCCAGCTGACGGATGCCATTGATATGCTGATCGAGAAAGAGACCGTTGAGGCTTACCACATGAAAGGTAAGAGCCATGACTGCGGTAATAAGCTCGGTTATATGCAGGCGTTCGTTGAATACGGCATTCGCCATAATACGCTGGGTGAAGAATTTAAAGGCTGGCTCAAAGAGAGTATGGGTATTAAGAAATAATCCAGGCGTAAATCTATGAAACCGGTGTGGCGCTGCCCACCGGTTTTTTTATGCCCATAAAACGCCATGACCAGCCTGTTTGTAAGCGAAACTAAATAGCCAAATAACGCTTTATGACGGAGTGTAAGAGGATGTTAGTGATAAATTGCGGGCAAAAAAAATCCCACCAGAGGCGGGATTTTTCTGAATTCGGCTTGATTAATCCTTGATCAGGAAGTCATCCAGCTGTTTACCTTGCTCATCCATAGCTTTCTTGATTACAGCAGGAGTACGGCCCTGGCCGGTCCAGGTTTTAGTTTCGCCGTTCTCATCTACATAGCTATATTTAGCAGGACGGGCAGCGCGTTTTGCTTTGGTACCGGTTTTTGCAGCAGCAATGCTGTTCAGCAATTCATTTGGATCGATACCATCAGCAATCAGCATTTCACGATATTGCTGCAGTTTACGCGTACGCTCTTCGATTTCAGCAGCAGCAGCGCTTTCTTCTTCGCGACGTTCATTAACTACAACTTCTAATTTTTCCAGCATTTCTTCGAGCGTTTCAAGGGTACATTCTCTTGCCTGCGCACGAAGAGTACGGATGTTGTTCAGAATTTTAAGTGCTTCGCTCATTGTAGTAATCTCAAACTTATAATGGGGGGTGGTTTGTTGACCTAATAATAGAGCCATAAATTCAGATGTGCAATAGCCAGTAATGTAAGGAATTCAAAAAATACTAAATAAAGCCGCTATTATTAATTACGCTAACTTAAATTTCCTCTTTGGCAGTCTCGCTTGTTATCACGATAACCTGCTTAACCCCGCCGCTTGCATCTTTTTTTTGTGACATTTGCCGCAGGAATTATAGTTGCGGCGGATAAATATCAGCCTTTTGTATTAGTTCCAGCCGACGGTGTTAAGGCAGGAATAGTTAATAAATAGTGAATTTTAATGAACGCAGATTCCACTATAAAAAGAAGTGTTATGTTTGGCTAACCATATAACCTATTCACCAGCATGATCGTCATTACTCTCTGTTTTAGCGGATTATTTTTGCGAAAAGAGGGCGTTTTACACCTTTCAGCACGGCATCGTTTGTGCGGCGTGTCGCTGATGACCAGACAAAATATGGTACAATGAATCATCGGGAATATTACACATTGATTAGGGTTTTACGGCCAATGGCACAACTTTATTTCTACTATTCGGCAATGAATGCCGGGAAATCCACCGCACTGCTGCAATCCTCATACAATTACCAGGAACGAGGAATGCGTACCGTTGTTTATACCGCTGAAATCGACGATCGCTTCGGTGCAGGGAAGGTGAGTTCCAGAATAGGCCTCTCTTCGCCAGCCAGGCTGTTTAACCCGCAAACTGACCTGCTGGAGGATATCCGCGCTGCGCATGCGTCAGAGCCCATTCACTGCGTGCTGGTTGATGAGAGCCAGTTCCTGACGCGTGAACAGGTGCACGCGCTCTCTGAAGTGGTTGATGAGCTCGATATCCCCGTTCTGTGCTACGGGCTGCGTACGGACTTCCGCGGGGAGCTGTTTGCCGGAAGCCAGTATTTGCTTGCCTGGTCAGATAAGCTGGTTGAACTGAAAACTATTTGTTTCTGCGGACGCAAGGCCAGCATGGTGCTTCGTCTCGACCAGGCTGGAAAACCTTATGCGGACGGTGAGCAGGTGGTGATTGGTGGCAATGAACGCTATGTGTCGGTCTGTCGTAAGCATTATAAGGAAGCGTTGTCCGTAGGCTCGCTGACGGCGATCCAGCACGACAACAGAAAATAATATCCGCCGTTATTCAGACATAAAAAAACCCGCCATACAGGCGGGTTTTTTCCTCAGGCTGTCAGTTAAGCGCTTTTCTTCGCTTTCTTGTCAGCTTTAATGACCGGAGCTTCTGTTTTCACAGCAGCAACGTCACCTTCTTTGAACTCACGACCGTAGTAGGTATCCAGCAGAATCTGTTTCAGCTCGGAGATCAGTGGGTAGCGCGGGTTAGCACCAGTACACTGGTCATCGAAGGCATCTTCAGACAGCTTGTCTACGTGAGCGAGGAAGTCAGCTTCCTGAACGCCTGCTTCACGGATAGATTTAGGAATACCCAGTTCAGCTTTCAGACTTTCCAGCCATGCCAGCAGTTTCTCAATCTTCGCAGCAGTACGGTCGCCCGGTGCGCTCAGACCAAGGTGGTCAGCGATTTCAGCATAACGACGGCGCGCTTGCGGACGGTCATACTGGCTGAACGCAGTCTGCTTGGTTGGGTTGTCGTTGGCGTTATAGCGGATAACGTTGCTGATCAACAAGGCGTTTGCCAGACCGTGAGGAATGTGGAACTGTGAACCCAGCTTGTGCGCCATAGAGTGGCAAACACCCAGGAAGGCGTTCGCAAACGCGATACCGGCGATGGTTGCTGCACTGTGGACACGTTCACGTGCTACAGGGTTTTTAGAACCTTCGTTGTAGGACGCTGGCAGGTTTTCTTTCAGCAGTTTCAGAGCCTGCAGAGCCTGACCGTCAGAGAACTCAGACGCCAGTACAGAAACGTAGGCTTCCAGCGCGTGTGTCACGGCATCCAGACCACCGAACGCACACAGAGACTTCGGCATTTCCATGACCAGGTTGGCATCAACGATAGCCATATCTGGCGTCAGCGCGTAGTCAGCCAGCGGGTATTTCTGACCTGTTGCGTCATCTGTTACTACCGCGAATGGCGTCACTTCTGAGCCGGTACCGGAAGTAGTGGTGACGGCGATCATTTTCGCTTTCACGCCCATTTTCGGGAACTTGTAGATACGTTTACGGATGTCCATAAAGCGCAGCGCCAGCTCTTCGAAGTGGGTTTCCGGATGTTCGTACATAACCCACATGATTTTCGCGGCGTCCATTGGGGAACCACCACCCAGTGCGATAATCACATCTGGTTTGAAGGAGTTCGCCAGTTCAGCACCTTTGCGTACAACGCTCAGGGTTGGGTCAGCTTCAACTTCGAAGAACACTTCAGTTTCGACGCCAGCCGCTTTCAGCACAGAGGTGATCTGGTCAGCGTAGCCGTTGTTGAACAGGAAACGGTCAGTCACGATGAGCGCACGTTTGTGGCCATCAGTAATCACTTCATCCAGCGCGATTGGCAGAGAGCCACGGCGGAAGTAGATAGATTTCGGAAGTTTGTGCCACAACATGTTTTCAGCTCGCTTAGCAACGGTTTTCTTGTTGATCAGGTGTTTTGGACCAACGTTTTCAGAGATGGAGTTACCACCCCAGGAACCACAACCCAGAGTCAGGGAAGGTGCGAGTTTGAAGTTATACAGGTCACCGATACCACCCTGAGAAGCAGGGGTGTTAATCAGGATACGGGCAGTTTTCATCATCTGACCGAAGTGGGCAACACGCTCTGGCTGGTTATCCTGGTCGGTGTATAGACATGAGGTATGACCGATACCGCCCATGGCAACCAGCTTCTCGGCTTTTTCTACCGCGTCTTCGAAATCTTTCGCACGGTACATAGCAAGCGTAGGAGACAGTTTTTCGTGAGCAAACGGCTCGCTTTCGTCAACAACTTTAACTTCACCGATCAGGATCTTGGTGGTCGCCGGAACGGTAAAGCCTGCGAGTTCAGCGATTTTATAGGCTGGCTGACCTACGATAGCAGCGTTCAGCGCGCCATTTTTGAGGATGATGTCCTGAACCGCTTTCAGCTCTTTGCCCTGCAGCAGGTAGCCGCCGTGGCTGGCGAAACGCTCGCGTACTGCGTCGTACACGGAATCAACAACAACTACAGACTGTTCAGATGCACAGATAACGCCGTTATCGAAGGTTTTAGACATCAGCACAGACGCAACAGCACGTTTGATGTCAGCGGTTTCATCGATAACAACGGGGGTGTTACCTGCGCCTACACCGATTGCTGGTTTACCGGAGCTGTATGCTGCTTTAACCATACCAGGACCACCGGTCGCCAGAATCAGGTTAATGTCCGGGTGATGCATCAGCGCGTTAGACAGCTCAACAGAAGGTTGGTCGATCCAGCCAATCAGATCTTTTGGTGCGCCCGCAGCAATTGCTGCCTGCAGAACGATGTCTGCTGCTTTATTTGTTGCGTCTTTCGCACGTGGATGTGGAGAGAAGATGATTGCGTTACGGGTCTTCAGGCTGATCAGCGATTTGAAGATAGCCGTTGAAGTAGGGTTAGTCGTTGGAACAATACCGCAAATGATGCCGATAGGTTCGGCGATGGTGATCGTCCCGAAGGTGTCGTCTTCAGACAGAACGCCACAGGTTTTCTCATCTTTATAGGCGTTGTAGATATACTCAGAAGCAAAGTGGTTTTTGATCACTTTATCTTCAACGATACCCATGCCAGATTCGGCAACGGCCATTTTAGCGAGAGGGATTCGAGCATCTGCAGCAGCCAGAGCGGCCGCGCGGAAGATTTTATCAACCTGTTCTTGGGTGAAATTGGCATATTCACGCTGGGCTTTTTTAACGCGCTCGACGAGGGCGTTCAGTTCAGCGATATTAGTAACAGCCATAATGCTCTCCTGATAATGTTTAAACTCTTTTAGTAAACCAGCGCTCGATACGTCAGACAGTATAGACAGTGCCAATACGACTTGCGTTACATAAAGTAAAACAAAGGGTTACTTTATGCTCCAGTACACTAATTTACTAAAAGAGCCTTACCTTAGCATCATCCCTTTTTGTCAGGTGACCTCCCTGGGGGCGTAATCAAGATTACTCACTTCTGAGTACGGAAATCATGATCTGCATCAATTTTCCACCAAGCTGATACCTTTCAGCAGGGTTATTTAATGGATATATTTCCACTGTTAATTAATTAAGTAACTATTGGAAGTGACGCTATCATTGTCTCAACATATGTTTAACATTCTGAAATGCTAACGTTTTGGCACAGATTTCTGGTGAAGTATGCTAATAAAAAGCGTATCTTCAGCGCGATTTTTCCTAACAATGTAACTGTCCCGGGCATGCGCAAAAGCGGAGCAAAACGTGATCCAAACGCTCTTTGATTTTCCAACGTATTTCAAATTTTTTATTGGTCTGTTTGCCCTGGTCAACCCGGTGGGTATCATTCCTGTCTTCATTAGTATGACCAGTTACCAGACGGCGGCGGCCCGGAACAAAACCAATCTTACCGCTAACCTGTCTGTGGCAATCATTTTGCTCACCTCGCTTTTCCTGGGTGATGCCATTCTCCAGCTCTTTGGCATTTCGATTGACTCCTTCCGCATTGCAGGCGGGATCCTGGTGGTGACCATTGCCATGTCCATGATCAGCGGTAAGCTGGGTGAGGATAAGCAGAACAAGCAGGAAAAGTCAGAAACCGCCATCCGCGAAAGTATCGGCGTGGTTCCGTTGGCATTGCCCCTTATGGCCGGGCCGGGTGCCATCAGTTCAACTATTGTCTGGGGCACGCGTTACCATAGCCTCATGCATTTGATTGGTTTTTCTGTCGCGATTGCCGTTTTCGCACTCTGTTGCTGGGGCGTATTCCGCATGGCGCCGTGGCTGGTACGCCTGCTGGGGCAGACCGGCATCAACGTTATTACGCGTATCATGGGGCTGCTGTTAATGGCACTCGGGATCGAATTCATTGTCACGGGTATTAAAAGCATTTTCCCCGGCTTGTTACATTGATATTTCATATGAAAGAACGGCGCTTCGGCGCCGTTTTTTTTGTATCAATATCAGCAAATCATATAAATAAAGTTGAAAAGCTTACCTGTCATAATAAATTCTACTAATAATGTTCATCTCATATATTTCATAGAGTTATGAATTCATCTCAAGCCTGCCTGCACAGAAAATCTTCGAACGCACTGTTATTTTACTCACACGATAGTCTTGGGCTTGCTGCGGGATAACCGAAATGATATTAGTAATTTCAACATTTCGTTAGATGAATGTGCTAAATAATAATCAATTGTTAAATTTTCGTACAAAACTACGCGATGAAAATGCAGCGACGCGCCTGAACGGAATATCTTCCATATTGGTT
>NZ_JADBQO010000058.1:0-31993 GCF_014895875.1 Enterobacter cloacae complex sp. P12RS | reverse complement strand
TCCGTTCCGCCACTTATTAAAAGCCCTGAGTTAACGCTCAGGGCTTTTTTCATATCTGACGATTAATTATTGCGAAATTAGCAAAAATCCTCTGCGTTTTACGATCTTTTTCTCTATAACACCGCCAGCGATAATCGTCCTCAGTTAACGAACATAACGATTGAGGAATATTATGACTCTCCCTGCATTCGGTCTTGGCACTTTCCGCCTGAAAGACGACGTAGTTATCGCATCAGTTAAAACCGCTCTTGAACTTGGCTATCGCGCAATTGATACGGCACAGATCTATGAAAACGAAGCTGCCGTTGGACAGGCTCTTGAAGAGAGCGGTGTACCGCGTAATGAACTGTTCATCACCACCAAAATCTGGATCGAAAACCTCAGCAAAGACAAGCTCATTCCAAGCCTGAAAGAGAGCCTGAAGAAACTGCGTACCGACTATGTCGATCTGACGCTGATCCACTGGCCGTCACCGAACGATGCCGTTTCTGTGGAAGAGTTCATGCAGGCGCTGTTGGAAGCGAAAAAGCAGGGCCTGACCCGTGAAATTGGTATTTCCAACTTCACCATCCCGCTGATGGAAAAGGCGATTGCCGCTGTTGGCGCTGAGAATATTGCGACCAACCAGATTGAGCTGTCTCCATACCTGCAAAACCGCAAAGTCGTAGATTGGGCAAAGCAGCACGGTATCCATATTACCTCTTACATGACGCTGGCCTACGGTAAGGCTCTGAAAGACGAGGTAATTATCCGTATCGCTGAGAAGCATAACGCCACTGCTGCGCAGGTTATTCTGGCATGGGCAATGGGTGAAGGCTATGCCGTGATCCCATCGTCAACCAAGCGCGAAAACCTGGCCAGCAACCTGCTAGCGCTGGATCTTCATCTGGATGACGATGATAAAAAAGCGATCGCAGCACTGGAGTGCAACGACCGCCTGGTGAGCCCGGAAGGTTTAGCCCCTGACTGGGATTAATAAGACCCTCCCTCTGTAACCCGAACCCTCACACAGCTCCTCCGGGAGCTGTTTTTATATGCTCGCTCAGGAAGTCGATAAAGGCGCGTATGCGCGTGCTTACCGCTCTGTCGCTGTAATACACCGCGCTGAAAGGCATCTCGACCGGCAAACGTTTATCGGCCATTAGCTCTACCAGTTCACCCCGCGCTATCTCTTTATCAATCATATAGTCTGACAAGCAGGCGATCCCATTCCCTTCCAGGCAAAGCTGCTTCAGCGTTTCTCCGCTGTTAGACGATAATCCGCAGGTAATTTCATGAAGCTGGCCATCATGACAGGCAACAGGCCAGGTGTTCAGCGACACCGGCTCCGTAAAGCCCAGGCACAGATGCTGCTTCAGTTCTTCAACCGTCTCCGGTTTACCATGTTCAGCAATATACTGTGGAGACGCGATAATTTTACGGTAGCTGGCAAACAGCGGGCGGGCCCGCAGGCTGGAATCCGTCAGGGTTCCCGCCCGAATAGCCACATCCACTTTCCGCTCGATAAGGTTAATAAACGTCTCGGACGAGACCAGAGAGAGCGTCATCTCCGGATAGCGTTCACGGAAAGGTTTGATTAACGGCATCAGAAAATGAAGCACAACCGGCGTGGCAGCATCAATGCGCAGCAACCCGCGCGGCGTGCTGCGGGTTTCCATAATCTCCGTCTCCGCTGCGGCCATCTCCTGCAGCACCGACTGCACGCGGCGGAAATAACGTTCCCCTTCTTCCGTCAGGCTGAGCTGCCGCGTCGTTCGGTTGAGCAGACTCACCCCGAGCTTCATTTCCAGCTTTTTCACCGAACGGCTAATGGCCGAGTTAGCCTGTCCCAGCTGCTCGGCTGCGCGGCTAAAGCTGCCGCTTTCGACGACGGCGACAAAGATTGTCAGCTCTTCAGACGTTGCTTTCATTGTTGCACCACCTGCAAAATTCTATTGATATTTTGACCATTTTTGTTATTTAAGCACTGGCGCATACTGCCTGTCATCTTAATCCTGATGATACGGAGTATTTTATGCCACTGGCGCTACTTGCCCTGACGATCAGTGCCTTTGCAATTGGCACGACCGAATTTGTTATCGTGGGACTGGTTCCCACCATCGCTAACCAGCTTGCCATCTCGCTGCCCTCAGCCGGGTTACTGGTGTCTATCTACGCCCTGGGCGTTGCCGTCGGCGCGCCGGTGCTGACGGCCCTGACCGGACGTTTTCCGCGTAAGCAGCTGTTAGTTGCATTAATGGTGCTTTTCACCGCTGGCAACGTGCTGGCTTGGAAGGCGCCGGACTACACCACGCTGGTCATCGCTCGTCTGCTGACCGGCCTCGCCCACGGGGTGTTCTTCTCGATTGGTTCCACCATTGCAACCAGCCTGGTGCCTAAAGAGAAAGCGGCGTCCGCCATTGCGATCATGTTCGGTGGGCTGACCGTTGCACTCGTCACGGGCGTACCGTTGGGGACGTTTATCGGACAGCATTTCGGCTGGCGTGAAACGTTCCTGGCCGTCTCCTTGCTGGGCGTCATTGCCCTGGTGACCAGCCTGCTGCTGGTGCCATCGACTATTCCTGGCCGGGCCAGCGCCAGCCTCAGCGATCAGCTGAAGGTGCTCACGCACCCGCGTTTGCTGATCATCTACGCGGTTACGGCGCTGGGCTACGGTGGCGTATTCACCGCCTTCACCTTCCTTGCACCGATGATGCAGGACCTGGCGGGTTTCTCACCCAACGCCGTGAGCTGGATTTTGCTGGGATACGGTATTTCCGTTGCGATTGGCAATATCTGGGGCGGCAAGCTTGCGGATAAGCACGGTGCGGTTCCGGCGCTGAAATTCATCTTCGCTGCGCTGGTTATTCTGTTGATGATTTTCCAGTTCACTGCTTCGATACAGTATGCCGCGCTGGTCACGGTGCTGGTCATGGGGATCTTCGCCTTCGGTAATGTGCCAGGGCTTCAGGTTTACGTTGTCCAGAAAGCCGAGCTCTATACGCCGAATGCGGTGGATGTGGCATCCGGTCTGAATATTGCCGCTTTTAATATTGGTATCGCGCTGGGCTCCATTATTGGCGGACAAACCGTCGAACACTTCGGATTAACCCAGACCCCATGGATTGGCGCGGTGATTGTCCTGGTCGCCTTCCTGCTGATTGGCCTGAGTGGACGCCTCGATAAGCCAGCCCGCGTAGCGCTGGGATAACATCAGTAAGTGCTTGCTTACAAAACTGGAAAGCGGTTTCTCAGAAATTGCGTTGAAAGTGTGACCTAAAGTCCCTATAACATTAGAACCAGTCCGTTTTCAGGGCTGGTTCATGTTACAGGGGCTGTTTCCAAAAGTGCGAAAAAATACCTATGCCATGCGTTATGTTGCCGGAATGCCCGCGGAGAGGATCTTACCTCCGGGGTCGTTTGCGAGCATAAGCCAGGCATTACCCGCCGGCACACCGTTAAGCAGCGATGATAAAATCCGGGTTCTGGTCTGGAATATCTTCAAGCAGCAGCGCGCGGAGTGGTTATCGGTACTCAAAAATTTTGGAAAAGATGCCCACCTGGTTCTGCTCCAGGAGGCGCAAACTACCCCTGAACTGGTACGGTTTGCCACCACGAATTACCTTGCCGCCGACCAGGTGCCGGCATTTGTTCTGCCGCAGCATCCCTCTGGCGTAATGACGCTTTCTGCTGCCCATCCGGTCTACTGTTGCCCGCTCCGCGAGCGCGAACCTATCCTGCGTCTGGCGAAATCAGCGCTGGTGACGGTCTATCCTCTGCCGGATACCCGTATGCTGATGGTCGTCAATATCCACGCGGTAAACTTTAGCCTCGGCGTGGATGTGTATAGTAAGCAGTTACTTCCTATTGGCGATCAGATTGCGCATCACAGCGGGCCCATCATCATGGCCGGCGATTTTAATGCCTGGAGCCGTCCGCGCATGAATGCGCTGTATCGTTTTGCGCGCGAAATGTCGCTGCGTGAAGTTCGCTTCAGTGATGACCAGCGTAAAAAAGCTTTTGGTCGTCCTCTCGACTTTGTCTTCTATCGCGGTTTGAGCGTGCACGACGCCTCCGTTCTGGTGACGCGCGCTTCGGATCACAATCCTCTACTCGTTGAATTCAGTCCCGGCAAACCTGATAAATAATGGTATGTCAGGTCTGCCGTGGGGCAGGCCGCGCGGGTGCTGCCCTTTTATTTTTAACCAACAAAGGACAGTACGATGACAACAACACACTCCCATCATGACAACGTAGAAAAGCAGTTTGGTTCTCAGGCAAGTGCTTATCTGAGCAGCGCCGTGCATGCTTCAGGTCGCGATCTGGTGCGTCTCGGTGAACGTCTGGCGGCATTCCCGCAGGCGCACGTGCTGGACCTGGGATGTGGGGCAGGGCACGCCAGCTTTACGGCTGCGCAGCAGGTAGCCCACGTTACCGCATATGATTTATCGAGCCAGATGATGGACGTCGTTGCTGAGGCGGCGAAAGCGAAAGGGCTGAAAAATATAGATACGCGGCAGGGCTATGCGGAGTCTTTACCGTTTGATGACGCGTCGTTTGATGTCGCGATCAGCCGGTATTCCGCACACCACTGGCATGACGTCGGCCAGGCATTGCGCGAAGTCAGACGTGTTCTGAAGCCGGGTGGCACCTTCATCATTATGGACGTGATGTCTCCCGGACATCCGGTGCGTAATATCTGGCTGCAGACGGTCGAAGCGCTGCGCGACACCTCGCACGTGCAAAACTACGCCAGCGGGGAGTGGTTATCGTTTATCACTGAAGCCGGGCTGATTGCGCGCTCGTTAATAACAGACCGTTTACCGCTGGAGTTCAGCTCCTGGATAGCCCGTATGCGTACCCCGGAGGCGTTAAGCCAGGCAATTAGGCTTTACCAGGAGAGTGCGTCCGCAGAGGTGAAGGCGTACTTTGAACTGCAGGCGGATGGCTCATTTACGAGCGATACCATCATGGCTGAAGCGCAAAAAGCGGGATAAACAAAAAAGGCACCGAGGGGAATCGGTGCCTTTTTATCTTTCGATCGTGTTATCAGGAGTCTGGCGTGGCGCTGTTCTTCACAAACAGCGTCAGCTGGTCGCCCGGTTTCAGATTGTCAGTATCATTATTCCAGCGCATCACATCTTTGATGTTCACGCCGTGTCGTTTTGCGATACTGGACAGTGAATCGCCTTTGCGCACGCGATAGGTGATGCTATCGCTGTTGCTGGCGAGACGCTGTGCGCTGCTACCTGCACCCACGGTCAAGGTCTGACCCACCTTCAGCCCAGAGCTGCGCAGATTATTCCACTGCTGCAGATCTTTCGCCGTCACGCCAAGACGTGAGGCAATGCCTGAAAGGGTATCCCCTGAACGCACCTTATAGCTGCGGCTGCTAACGGATGAAGCATCGGCGATCAGCGTTGACTGAACGGCGGCAATTTCACCCGATGCTAAAGACTCACGTAACTGCGCCGCATGTTTCTGCGGAACCATCACATACTGCGGGCCGCTTGCCCCCAGCGTCGAGCCTTTAACGCCTGCATTAAAGGTTTTCAATTTACTTACCGACATACCCGTCATATCAGCAACTTGTTGAATATCAACCGGATTGCTGAGGCGCACGCGCGCCAGTGCACGACTTTCGTCTGGTGTTGGCAGTTGTACACCGTAACGCTTGCTGTTCTTGAGAATATCGCTCAAGGCCAGCATCTTCGGTACGTAAATCTTCGTTTCCTGTGGCAGTGAGAGCGACCAAAAATCGGTGGATTTACCCCGTGCTTTATTCGCTTTCATTGCCTTCAGTACACGACCTTCGCCACTATTATACGCTGCGACCGTTAACAGCCAGTCGCCGTCAAACATCTTGTTCAGACGTTGCATCATGTCGAGAGCGGCTGTCGTTGAAGCGACAACATCGCGACGCGCATCATAGTTGCGGGTCTGTTTCAGACCATAGTTTCGCCCGGTGCTCGGAATGATCTGCCAAATGCCTGCGGCATTGGCGCCAGACGTCGCGTGTGGGTCAAAAGCGCTCTCCACTATGGGTAGGAGTACCAGCTCCATAGGCATGTTACGTTTTTTAACTTGCCCGGCTATCCAGTACATATACGGCTCTGCCCGTAACGTTACATCGTGGAGATAGCTCTTATTTCTTAAATACTTCTGTTTCTGTTCGCGAATCCGGCTGTTTTCCGGAATTCCCATCTTTAGCTCGTCGCCAATAGAGGTCCACAAGTCTTGCTCCTGCGCGAAAGATGTCCCATCGTCCATCCAGCGCGCCGAACTTGTAAACTTCCCTGCTTCCCCTTGACCAGCTGCAGAAAGGCTCTGTGCGTGCTGTTGTACGTTGCTGCCGTTCTGCGACTGGCAACCTACAAGCAGGACAGAGGCGAGTAATATCGCTTTTGCCTTCATGTGTGTGTCAATAGTTGCTTAAAAGACGAGCGATGATAACGGCGAAATTTTGAAAAGGCAACCCGCATTTATCTGAAGTTATCTTTCTTTGACCTTAACCATGCAAATCGCTGTTCAGGTTGTTGCAAATTTGTTTCTTGGTTAATTTTATTAATTAAATCAATATCATCTGTTCGTAAAAATAAATTAATCTGGCGCTCATTTTTCAGAATTACGGGCAGTGTATTTTGGTTTTTTGCACGTAACTCCTTCACTTTGTGATAATAATCCTGAATCGCCCGATCCTCAGGTAAGAGGCTTGCAGCAAACTTCATATTTCCTAATGTATACTCATGGGCGCAACAAATAAGGGTGTCATCCGGTAACGCACTAATCTTTTGTAAAGACTGATACATCTGTTCCGGCGTGCCTTCAAACAGTCTTCCGCAGCCGCCAGAGAACAAGGTGTCGCCACTAAAAAGATAAGGTTTGCTGTAGAAACACAGATGTCCCAAAGTGTGACCCGGTGTAGCAAATACGGAAAACTCCCACTCGCGGATGAGGATATTTTCGCCTTCTTCGACTACTTGCGTCGTTCCCTTATTTTGTGTCTCAGCCGGTCCGTACACCACAAGATGCGGAAATTGGGCGCGCAGTTCCTGCACGCCGCCAGTATGATCGTTATGATGATGCGTCAACAGAATGGCGTCAGGCTGCCAGCCGTTATCATTTATGGCGCGCAGTACAGGGGCGGATTCGCCGGGATCGACAATGACGCATCGACGATCGTCATCGACCAAAACCCAGATGTAATTGTCCTCAAAAGCGGGAATACTGATAAGATTCATACATTACCTCTTATAGCGTGGCGGGTGTTTTGATGAAACCGGCAAGGATACCTCAGACTGTCGCAGCACCGGAACGTTGGGCGGAATTGCCCTGGGGTGAATACTATCGCGAAGCACTGGAGCAGCAGCTGAAGCCCTGGCTCGCGAAAATGTATGGCTTTCACCTGCTTAAGATTGGCAATCTCAGCGCGGAAATCAATACCGAAAGCTGCGCTATCTCACATCAGGTTAACGTCTCTCTCGGCGGATCGCCGGTTCAGGTGAAGGCAGACCCGTTGCATCTGCCATTTGCAGAGAAATCCGTTGATGCATGCCTTCTTGCACACGCGTTGCCCTGGTGCAGCGATCCTCACCGTATGCTGCGTGAAGCCGATCGCGTTCTGATTGATGACGGCTGGCTGATCCTCAGCGGATTCAATCCGCTGAGCCTGATGGGGCTGCGCAAGCTGGTACCCGTGCTGCGCCGAACGCCACCCTATAACAGCCGAATGTTCACCATGATGCGCCAGCTCGACTGGCTTTCACTGCTGAACTTTGAAGTGCTCTGCTACGGCGGTTTTCAGGTACTGCCGTGGGCGCGGAAGGGGGGAGTGTTGTTAAGCACGCATTTGCCCGCCTTAGGCTGCATGCAGTTTATCGTCGCGCGTAAGCGAACCATCCCCCTTACGCTTAACCCGATGAAGCAGAGCAAATCGAAAACGCCTATCCGGCAGACCGTTGGCGCAACGCGGCAGTACAGAAAGCCCTGATCAGGATTCAGGCTGGTAGCCTGCATCCTCATGGGCCGGGTTTAAAGCCGCCGCGCGCGCCAGTTCGTCGCAGCGTTCGTTCTCAGGGTGACCAGCATGCCCTTTTACCCATTCCCATTTTATTTGGTGCTGACCTAATGCCGCATCCAGCCGCTTCCAGAGATCGACATTTTTAACCGGCTTTTTATCCGCAGTTTTCCAGCCGCGTTTTTTCCAGTTGTGGATCCACTGGGTGATACCCTGGCGCACGTACTGGCTGTCGGTACTGAGCACCACGTCGCAGTGTTCTTTTAAGGCTTCCAGCGCCACAATGGCCGCCATCAACTCCATACGGTTGTTGGTGGTCAGGAAATAGCCTTCGCTAAAAGTTTTTTCATGCTGGCGATAGCGCATAATCGCGCCGTAGCCGCCGGGCCCTGGGTTGCCGAGACAAGATCCATCGGTGAAAATTTCTACCTGTTTACGCATCTCTGGTAGACTTCCTGTATTTGAAACGTTCAGTTAAACGATAAGTCTGACATAAATGACCGCTATGAGCACTGCAATTACTCGCCAGATTGTCCTCGATACCGAAACCACCGGTATGAACCAGATCGGCGCGCACTACGAAGGGCATAAGATCATTGAGATCGGTGCCGTTGAAGTGGTGAACCGTCGTCTCACGGGGAACAACTTCCATGTGTATCTCAAACCCGATCGGCTGGTGGATCCAGAGGCATTCGGCGTTCACGGTATTGCCGATGAGTTCTTGCTGGATAAACCGACCTTTGGAGAGGTGGCAGACGAGTTTCTGGAGTACATCAAAGGCGCCGAACTCATCATCCATAACGCCTCGTTCGATATCGGCTTTATGGACTATGAGTTTAGTAAGCTCCATCGTGATATTCCGAAAACAAACACCTTTTGCAAAGTGACCGATAGCCTGGCGCTGGCGAGGAAGATGTTTCCCGGCAAGCGTAACAGTCTCGATGCGCTCTGTTCACGTTACGAAATAGACAACACCAAGCGAACGCTGCACGGGGCATTGCTCGATGCCCAGATCCTGGCCGACGTCTATCTGGCAATGACCGGCGGACAGACGTCGATGAAGTTCAGCATGGAAAATGAGTCACAGCAGACGCAGGGCGAAGCGGGCATTCAGCGCGTTGTCCGTCAGGCAAGCCGCTTGCGGGTTGTTTTAGCCAGTGATGAAGAGCTACTTAACCATGAATCCCGTCTCGACCTGGTGCAGAAGAAGGGCGGAAGCTGTATGTGGCGCGCCTGAAAAAACGCCACAATGCCTGTAAAATCATCGGTTGGGTGAATTTTGCAGCAAACGATTCAAAACGTGAGAAAAAGCGTTGACGAGATCGGAGGCACACCGTAATATGCGCCTCGTTCCCCAAGCGGGAACAGTGGAGCGGTAGTTCAGTCGGTTAGAATACCTGCCTGTCACGCAGGGGGTCGCGGGTTCGAGTCCCGTCCGTTCCGCCACTATTCAGGCCCACGTTATTTATAACGTGGGCCTTTTTCATATCTGTACTTTTTCGTCTGCGCGTTCGATCTTCGCGACTTTCCTTTGCGAGGCGCGAGAGCAGAGGGCAATGCCAAACAGAATCAGTACCGTGCTGACCAGATGATACGAGTGCAACGTAACGTGCAGGAACATCACGCTGAACAGACCGCCGCTCAGCGGAATAAGGTGGGAATAAATCTCCCCGCGGGTTGCACCGATAGCCGCAATGCCTTTATTCCACAGCAGGTAAGAGAGCCAGGAAGGAAAGACCACCAGGTACATCAGCCCGCTTAAAAAGCCCGGTGCGGTATAGGCCGTCCAGTCAGGTAAGCCGGTCTTTATCAACGATATCGCCAGTACCGGTAACAACACCAGGGCACCGAGGACCGCGCTCACGGCCACAAAGGCATTCCCACCGACGCTTTTCGGCTTCATCCGCAAGAAAGCACAATAAACGGCCCAGCTGGCGGCAGAGCCCATGGTCCAGATATCGCCGCGATTCAGATTTTTAAGCGTATCCAGATGCAGCAGATCGCCCTGCATGACCAGCCAGACTACGCCCAATGAACTGAGAACAACGCCAGCAATATTCTGTACTGATATTTTCTCTTTAAAGACCAGCTTATTTATCAATAAAACCAGGGCGGGCGTTGTAGATAAATAAATAGCTGCATTAAGAGATGAAGTATATTGCAGACCGATATACAGCGTGAGTGGGAACATAACCTGTCCGCACAGCGCAAGAAATATGATCGTACCTTTCGCCTTTTTCATCATCGGCCACTGGGCGCGAATCTGTCTGATATAAAGCATCGATAAAAGAAGAGCCGTAATTATCCAGCGTGCGGCGGATAATATAATCGGGTCTGCATGCGCCACCAGTAAATGACCGACGACATAATTACCCCCCCAAAAACAGGCCGCGAGACTGAGTAAAAAATAGGGCATAGAGGCTCCTGATAATAAACATTTTGTCTGCCTTTAGAGTACTGCCGGTGCAGAATTAAATGCTAATATAATATTTTCATCTCACGGTATTGGCTGAAACTATGAAGTTTACTCTCAGGCAACTTGAGTTCTACATTGCGTTAGCGGAAACATTACAAATTTCCAAAGCGGCCAGCCGTTGTCATATATCGCAATCTTCCATGACGGTCTCTATGCGCAACCTGGAGGAGGCGGTGAATGCCCCTCTCTTTATCCGTCATGCAAAAGGGATCCAGTTAACTCCCGTCGGCGAGCGATTTCTCAATCATGCCCGCAAGATCCTCCACGATAGCCGCGCGGCGGTGGAGGATCTCCATCAGCAGCCTGAGGCGATTAACGGCGTCGTGCGCATCGGCATTGCCGAAACCCTTTCCGCTTATCTGCTGCCCAATCTCTGGGGCGATATCGCGCAGCGTTTTCCGCTGCTGGAGACGGCATTTCATGAGGCGCCCGCATCGCAGCTGCTTCAGGCCTTGCGTCAGGGAGATCTCGATTTTTGTCTTTTGCTAACCTCCAATATCAGCCACGATAGTACGCTTGAGGTCGAAACGTGGATCCGTTCGCCGCGCCGGTTATGGACCGCCATCGGCCATCCTCTTCTCAGCGTGCCGGAGCTACGGTTAAAGGATGTGGAAAAGGCGCCATTTCTGTTGCTGGTGACGGACGACTATCCCGATGTGATATCCGACTACTGGCAAAGCAGGGGCTGCCATCCTGACATTCATTTTCGCACCAACTCCTTTGAGGCGATTCGAAGTCTGGTCGCGCAGGGAAAGGGGGTGACGATTTTATCCGATCTGGTCTATCGCCCGTGGGCGCTCGGCGGTCAGCGCGTGATCCGGCGCACCATTGACGACTGCATTACCTATATGGATGTGGGCATCGTCAAAAACGTCGGGCAGCCGCTTTCGCCGGCCTGTTTGCGGTTGATGGATTTTTTACGACAGCAAACGGCACGTCTGGGCGAAGCGCGCTGAACTGCGTCCCTGAGATTTCCTTTATCCGCCAGATATTTCCTGATTTCCCTGAGGGCCTTCTTGCCCGCAGGTCGTGTATTCCGCTGCTGGGGATGAAGACAATAAGCGCCTTGCTTATTTTCTTTACCGAAACGGAATTGTGCTATGTCTGGTATCACCGCGAGCGGTATTCGTTCCCTGCTCGCCTCCCGTCCATTCTTGTTGGTTCTCTGCTGTGCCACCGCTTTGCCGGCATACGCTGAAGAGTCGATGACCGTTGAGGGGTATTATCGCGATCCCGCGTCATTTATCGCTCCGGCTCATACTCCAGCACAACAATTGCCTGCCAGCGACGGTGCGGGCGCGCTAAAAAACATCCCGGGTTTTTCCGTACTGCGCAGCGGCGGGAGTAACGGCGATCCGGTGTTGCGCGGGATGTTCGGTTCCCGGCTGACGTTGCTTGCAGACGGCGTCAGCACTCAGGGGGGCTGCGGCTCGCGCATGGATACCCCAACGGCCTATATCACTCCGCAAAGTTACGACACGATAACCGTCATCAAAGGCCCACAAAGCGTGCTCTGGGGGCCAATGGGGTCCGCCGGAACATTGCTTTTTGAACGCCAGCCGGACTATTTCAGCGTACCTGAGCTAAAAGGCAGCGCTGAGCTGCTGCGGGGCGCTAACGGACGCGCGGATCAAAACCTTAATCTCGCGTTTGGCGACCCGCGCGGCTACGTCCGCCTGGACGGTAATCATTCGGAGGCGGATGACTACCGGGATGGTCATGGCAACCGCGTGCCGGGCCTGTGGCGCAGATGGAACAGCGGCGTCACGGTTGGGCTCACGCCTGATGAGGACACGCTGGCGGAGCTAAGCGTGGGAGCCAGCGACGGTAAAGCCCGCTATGCGGGTCGGATGATGGATGGTAGCCGTTTTGCCCGTAAAAGCGCGGCGCTAAAACTGGAGAAATATCACCTGAGCGAACACGTCAGCAAACTTAGCTGGCAGCTATATGCCAATGATACTGACCACATCATGGATAACTACAGCCTGCGTCAGCCCGTTGGACCGAAGCGTAAGTCTGAAGTTGGCGGCATGGTGATGGGCAGCCGCCTTGCCGGCGTGTGGGAAGATGAAACCACCACGCTTACCGCCGGCGCGGACGTAATGCGTAAAAGTCACCGTAAAAAAAGCGCTGGATCGTGGCGTGACGATGCCCGTTTTACCCAGGCGGGTCTGTTTAGCGAATGGCGCCAGTCCGTCACGGCGGACGATACGGTTATCGTGGGTGCGAGACTGGATAGCATTCGCGCGGACGATCGGCGCAGCGCGCAAAATAGCTCCCGGCACGACCTCCTGCCCGGCGTATTCACGCGCTATGAGTATCGCGTACCTGACGCACCCGTCATGCTTTATAGCGGCATCGGTTATACCGAACGTTTTCCTGATTACTGGGAGCTATTTTCCGGCAAGGCTGGAGAACAAAGCTTTCGTCAGCTGAAAACAGAAAAGACCCTGCAATGGGATAGCGGCGTGCAGTTACACGGCGACAAGGTTAGCGCCTGGGCATCGGCCTATGTCGGGCGAACAACCGATTACATTTTGTTTGATTATAGCCGCACGCCGTCGCAGGCCAGCAACATCAATGCCGCCGTCATGGGCGCGGAGACGGGCGCAAGCTGGAGCCTGACGCCCAACTGGGCACTGACGGGAAGCCTGAGCTACGCCTGGGGCGAGAATCGTAGCGATAAACAGCCGCTGCCGCAGATGCCGCCGCTCGAAGGGCGGCTGGCGCTGGACTATACCGGGCAACAGTGGCGCACCGGATTACTCTGGCGTGTGGTTGCGCCGCAGCATCGCGTGGCGCAAAACAAAGGTAACGTCACCGGCCAGGATCTCGGCCCGAGCGCGGGGTTTGGCGTGCTTTCGTGGAGCGCGGGCTACACATTTAACGACCATTTTGAGTCCCGCGTGGGTATTGAGAATCTGTTCAATAAATACTACAGCGAGCACCTCAACCTGGCGGGCGCCAGCCAGTTCGGATACGCCGCAAATCAGCAAATCCCTGAACCGGGGCGCGTCTGGTGGCTGGCGATGACATACCATTTTTGATCCTGAGCGTCATTGCTGAGAGCGACCGTTGAGGCGTACGTTTGCCTCTACCGCCTGTTTACAGGCGGTTTTTTTATTTCAGATAGCAATATCGAACATTTGCGTTTTCGCCAGCAGGCAATAGAGCTGACAGTCGCTGTTTACCCCCAGTTTTTCCATCGCGCGCAGTTTATGGGCGCTGACGGTTTTATTACTCAAATGCAGCTGTCTGGCGATCTCTGTCAGACTCATCCCTTTGCAGAGCATACGCAACACATCAATTTCACGGGGCGAGAGCTCTTGCTCCGTTTGTGCGCCGGTCTGGAACAGGGAATGCATCAGCTCGCGCTCAATATAGACTTCCCCATTGATCACTGACGTCAGCGTTCTGCTCAGGGTTTTCTCACAGGTGTCCCGACTAATATAGGCTTTGGCGCCTGCCTCCAGCGACATGCGGATAAGCTGCGTGTTTTTGTAGGGCGAAAGCACAATGATTTTAAGCTGCGGATATTTACGGCTGAGCCATTTAATCAGCAATACGCCGTCCATTCCGTTGAGCGGGTTAACGGTTTGGCTGGTGGCAAGAGAAAAGCCAAGGAACAGAATGTCGACAGGCTGTTGGGATAGCAGTGAAAGCAGCTCAGATGGCGTTGCGGTATCGCCCTGAATGCAAAACTCCGGGCGGGGTGAGCCGTCGCTGAAAAGAGAGGGCATATTGGTGATCATGGATAAGACGCCACGACGGATAATGGTGTGCTCATCGGCAATAGCGATACGGACTTTCATGGTTTCTCCTTCGAAAATGTGGGCGACGGTAGGGATAACGCCGCCGGATGACCAGAAAGATACAGATCCTATGCAGAGCATTCTTTAGTACTTGTCAGATAATTCCTTCAGTGCGGTATCAAGTTGCTGCAGATTGGCTTCCATGCGCGCGCAGAAACGCGATGTCAGCGCAGGCAGGGCTTCAGCCGTTATGACCCCTGCCGCCAGCATCTCCGGCAACACTTCAATCGCCTGGCAGGTACGGGTGGCGTTGCGCATGGCAAAAAGGCTCCAGGAGGCCTTCAGACGATGCGCGAGCTGGCTTAGCGTTTGCGGTGACGGGGTGTTTTCCCGTAGCTGTCGAATATCAAGGGTAATGGCTTCGCGCATCTGCTGGCGCATCAGGGTCATGATCTCCGGTTGACCGTTGGCCAGACGCCGGAGTTCGCTGAGGTCAGGCCCCTGATTGCGCAGGCTGTATTGCTGCGCCAGCGCCTGATGCAGGGCATTGAGGGAGAGCGGTTTTCGCAATAACGCGTCCATTCCGGCATGTTTTGCCCGATCGTCCTCACTCTGCAGCGCGCTGGCGGTGTAACCGAGAATAGCGTCCGGCGCGGTGATGCTGCCGGCAATATCGCGCAGGAGTATTAACGATGTAAGTTGATAGCCGTCCATGAGGGCCATCTGGCAGTCGGTTATCAGGATATCCACCGGCTCGTTTTCCAGGCGCGCAAGCGCTTCGCCAGCGCTGGCGCAAGGAATAACCTCCTGACCCAGCTCCTGCAGCTGGAGCGCTAACACCGTCAGGTTTGCCGGAAAATCGTCAACGATCATGATGCGATGCGGTGGCAGCGGGGTTATTACAGGTGTCTCATCGGCCGTTGCCGCCGGGCTAGCGACATGAAGCGGTATGCTCACCGTCACCTGAGTACCGCTCCCCGCTTCGCTGGCTATCGTCAGCACGCCCCCCATCAGCTCGACTAACTGGTAACAGATCGCCAGCCCCAGCCCGCTGCTTTGCGGCGTGCTGCTGTCAGTCTGAAACCACGGCTGACCGAGGTGTGGAAGGGCATCGGCCGGGATACCGATGCCAGTGTCGCGAATCAACAGCTGCAAATGTTCACCGTTGAGCCCGGCGTGAAAAACAATTTCTCCCTGCGGCGTATATTTAATGGCGTTGCCCAACAGATTGGCGATGACCTGATTCAGCCGTGCTTTATCGAACAGGAACCAGCCGTCGTGCGGCACGTTCAACTCGCTGCGCCAGTGGAGACCTTTAGCGTTGGCGCTACTGGCAAAAATCTCCGCGCTGGCGTTAAGCGTCTGCCACAGGGGCCAGGCCTGTGGCTCCAGCCTTAACTCGCCTGCTTCAATGCGCGACAAATCCAGTACGCCGCCAATCACGTCGCGCAATGACCCGGCTGCCTGCCAGGCGATGTTGAGGGACTCGCTTTTGTCGCGCTCCATCTCAAGCAGGCCCAGCATGGCGTTGAGCGGGGTACGAATGTCATGGCTCATGCGGGCGAGGAAGTTCGATTTTTCAGTGCTGGCCTGCTCCGCCTGCGCCAACGCCTGATTGAGCGCAGCGGTCAGCGCGGCTTTTTCAGTGATATCGATCCAGCCTCCGACCACGCCCTGAGGCCGCCCCCGCGTATCGGTATAGCGGCAAAGCCACCAGTAAAGGGTGGAATTGTTCTGGGTGGTTTCACCCGTTAACGGCGACGCGGCATGAAGCAGTGAGAGGCGATGCGGCAACGTAAACTGTTGGGCAAGCTCGCCCAAAGGCAGGCTGGAAAAGGAGGCGCCCTCTTCGGGCAGTGCCGTGAGTAACGGTGAGTGAATAAAAGAGTCGTTATAGCGCGTCAGCCGCCCGGTCGGATCGCAGACAAACAGCGGCACCGGGACATTGTTCATCAGAGTTTGCCAGAGTGAGAGCGCGTTGTGCAGCTCTGCCGTGTCCCGCTCCCGCTGGCGTCGCTGGCTCTGCGCGGCGCTAAAGGTCAGCAGGGCGACGAATGCTGCGCAAATCGCCACCACGGCGAGCATGACCAGCCATAGCGATTGCACCGGGGCGGTGGGTGTCGTCTGTACGGCCTGCGACAGGTTAAGGCTCGCGTAGATATCAGCCTGCGTTACGGACGCCATGACCGCATTCACCCTTTTGGCATCCGCCGGGTCAGAAATATTTGGTACAAACCATAGCGGCACTTCCGGCAGCGCCAGCGGCGTCAGCGACAGATTGCTGGCGTTATGCTGGCGCAGCAGGTGATG
This sequence comes from Enterobacter cloacae complex sp. P12RS, assembly GCF_014895875.1. NCBI lineage: Bacteria > Pseudomonadati > Pseudomonadota > Gammaproteobacteria > Enterobacterales > Enterobacteriaceae > Enterobacter > Enterobacter cloacae complex sp. P12RS. Next base: position 15,459 of record NZ_JADBQO010000058.1, on the reverse strand, counting down.
GAGTATAAACGCATCGCCCGCAAGCCCGTCCGCGCCTCCGGCTTTGAGCAATTCAAAACCCTGATCGAGTGAGTTAACCAGCACCAGGTTATCCGCAGGTAACGCCTGACGCAGTAACGTGACGAGCGGAGAGATGCGTATGACGGCAATCCGCTTATGCTGTAATGCGGACAAGGAGCCGGAAAGCGGGTTGCTGTCCTCACTGAGCAGGGCCCAGCTCAGTGAGTCAAACGTGATGGCACTCTTTGACGGTGGCGTCGAGCTGGCGACTATGCGCAACGTGTTCTCCGCATACTGAAGCGGGGGCGCATCAAGGTTGAAGGTCAGGCTATACAGGTTGGACGGAAACAGATTGAGCAGCAGATCGCGCCATACCCCCTGAATATGCCCGTCAGGCGTGAGCGTGACCATTGGCGGCGAAATAGCGGGAAGCAAAACGTGCAGCGTGATTTTGGGCGCATTTTCCTTCACGGGGGAATGGCGGGCGTCAAAGACGCTGCCGTCCGGCAAAAGCCACTTTTGTTCCAGCCATTCAGCATCTTCCGGGTTAAGGGTGTGAATACGCTCGTTGAAGATTTCCAGCGTGTTTGCCTGCTCAGGCAGAGCCCAGGCACGAAAATGTAGCGGGGGAGTATCGTCCAGCGGCGTCAGGGTCAGCGTGGTGGCGGGGGAGTGGGTCAGCCAGTTACGTAAAACAAACTCCGGGGCGATGAATTCCCGCGCTTTCCCTGCTGCCAGCTGCCTGACGTTTTCTCCCGGTGAGGCTGAACCCGTCACAGAGCAGCGGGTCGCGACCTCTGACGGTAATTCCGGAAAGCACAGTGTACCGCCGCGTCCCTCTTTTATGCTCAGGGACGCCAGCGGGAAAGCGAACATTGGCTCGCTGGCGACCAGATCGGCTGCAGGACGCCGGGCGGCGATTAACACATCGATGCGCTTTCGCTTCAACGCATCCAGCGCCGTTGCCGGGTTGCTAAAACGCTGGACGTCCGGCAGCGTCGTATTGCTAAACAATATGCTGAGTTCATCATCCAGAATTCCCGGCGGCCGATCGATTACGAGAAAAGGCGGCGCGGCGCTCAGCAGGCCCACGCGCAGCGTGCCAGCCGCCGCGTGCCCGCTTATCAGCATGAGGATAAATAATGTCGCCAGCCAGCCTCTGCGCATGCTCAGCTAACCAGCCCCAGACTTTGCGCGCACTGGAGCAGCTCGAAATCATTCCTGGCGTTGAGTTTGCTCATGGCACTCTTTTTTTGCGTACTGATGGTCTGCTTCGTCCGGTTAAGCTGGGCGCTGATCTCGTTCACGGTGAAACCGCGCACCAGCAGGCGCAGCACTTCTGTTTCCCGTTCGGTCAACTGTGCCTGAGGCTTCACCGGTTCGATTTGCCCCCGCAGAGTGCTGCGCAGCGTCTGCAGCAGATTGTTGGACAAACTGGCTTTGTTGAGAACGGCATGCACCCCGCTGCGCCGCAGCGAGTCCAGAAGCTCAGGATTGGTGATCATGGTGACCACCACAATCATGCTCTGCGGATAATGGCGAATCAGCGAGCGGATCATGGTTAATCCGTCCGGGCTGCGCGTGCCGGGCATACTCAGGTCGGTGATGATGATATCGACAGGCTCGCTCGCCAGTTTATTCATGAGTTCATCAGCACTGAGCGCTTCGTGAACGACCCGATAAAGGTCCGGGCGCGTCTGCAGCAATGTGCGCAAGCCTAATAAATAGACAGGGTGGTCGTCGGCAATCAGAACTGTTTTTAGCATGACATCCGATCCGGCAAGGAAAAGACAGGTGTTCACCGCACATCTTAGCGAATGGCGCTTTAGCATCACTCTTACAGTGTAGAGCAGAGTGAGGTGAAAAAGAGTAGCTAAAAAGTGGTGGGCTGTATAGTTGCTGGGGGGCATCAGCCGATCCTGATGGAAAACCGAAAGGTAAAGTAACGACGTTTTCACATTCTATGATAGAGATTTTTTCCGGAGCAGCTGAATGGTTTGTTATTTATCGCGAAATAGCGGCATGGAGGGCGATATTTCTCAGGTACGGAAAGGAATTCCTTATTGTTCAGGTTGAATATCAGGTATTACTCAGGCGTTACTCAGAATAAACTTTCTGAAATCATGAATTGGTTGTGGAAAAATCAGGACGGGAAATAGCGCAAAGAGCGAAGGTACTATCATTTATAAGGATATGTTGTTAATTTGTGCCTGAATTAGATAACAGACATGTAACTGTTAATACCTGCGCTTTTTCGTCATAACAATGTAAACGCTGTAATTTTATTATCCAGGACCTACCCGTGAATAACGAAGAAATCTCTCTTTCAGCGTCAGTAACGTTCGTACCGGAAAAATCATCTCTGGCAACCGTGGATCATGGTGATATACATCTGACGCCCAACGAACGTCGTTTGCTGGAGTTGATCCTCAGCGGCAAATGTAAAAAAGAGACCATATTTGAAGAGATCTGGCTTAACCAGGGCATGATTGTTAGCGAATCCAGCTATCACCAGCTTATAAAAATGCTCCGCCGCAAGCTGCAAAATGCCGGCCTGCCGGGCTCGATCATTAAAACCATTCCCCGTTATGGTGTAGTACTGGCACCCTGCGAAACGCAGGACAGTGAGGTCGCTTGCCCGCCGCCAGAAGAGCCTGATAACGCGTCTTCTCCCACTCCCGTCGATTGCCCGTCGTTGCCTGCTATCACGGCGGAGTCAATGAAAACTCCCTCACGTCAATACGGGACTCTGCTGGCGGCGCTGTGCAGCTTATTGATTATCCTTCCAACGCTGGTGGTGGTCTGCACGGCCGACACGCCGCAGGCGTTTCAGGAAAATCTCTACGTAGATGGCGTCATGTTTCATCTCTCTTCGCTGCGCAGTGTCGATCGGCAGGCCCTGGCGAGAAAGCGGCATGCCCTGCCGGCGGGCATCAATAACGTGTACATCGCGTCGAACGGTCCAAAAGTGTTCGTTGCGCAATGTGAAGGCGAACTATCTCAGGAGGGAAAATGCGGTTACGAATACTATTCGTCATATTGATGGTTTGCATCAGCGTTTCGCTGGGTGGCGCGCTGGCTTACCTGACCAGCAACTACCTGGAAAGCAGAAAAGTGCCCGCCGAGCCCTGCAGCAGCGTCATACGTAATGGCAAATTTATTGATGAAAGCCTGCAGCATTACCAGTTTAATGGTGTGATCACCTGGTGGCCTAAACTCCACAGGCTAACGCTATTTGGTGTAAAAACCGATGAGGCCGGTAACCGGGTATTCAACCGAACCCTGCAGTTAAAATCGGTGACACAGAAGGGAAACGTCATCAATGGCCGGGTGGCAGAATTAAAAATTGCCGTTGGCGATCAGCTGCCGGAGAAGACCTTTCTGATAAGTGAAGATGGTCAGTATATTAACCTGTTATTCAAGCCGATTAATAAAGATAGCTGGCTGATGAAAATTAATGATAACTGGGTAGCAATGTGTGAGTATAAATAATCTCACGATAATTTTATTATAAGACATATCCAGGCTGACGAGTTTTAAATCTGCTGCTGCAGTGAGCTGTTCTCCTGTTTTCAGGGAGATGAATATCCTATCTTGCGGGACAGGATTTCATTATTAAACCTGGAGCAGGATATCTCCCATGTTAAAGAAAAATAAAATATCTCTGAGCGCTATTGCCGCAGGCCTGGCGTTAAGCGGAATGCTGGTCGGCACGTTTAGCCATGCGGCCGCAACCGACGCCGCCTCACAGATGCCGGATATCAGTCAGAAAAAAATTCTCGTAGGTTATTGGCACAACTGGGGAATTAACCCGGAAGAGATAGACAAAGCGCGCGGCTATCAGGGAGGCTTACCTTCTGATATGTCGCTGCGTGAAGTGCCGAGAGGCTACAACGTCGTCAACGTCTCCTTCATGAAAGTCATGGATGGGCAGAGCGGGAATATTCCCACCTTCAAACCCTACAACGCGAGCGATGAGGAGTTCCGCGCTCAGGTTGCAGAGCTGAACGAGCAGGGGCGCGCGGTGTTGATTTCACTGGGCGGCGCTGACGCGCACATTGCACTGAACAAAGACCAGACTGAAGCGCTTGCAGCGGAGATTATTCGCCTGACCGATCGCTATGGTTTTGATGGTCTTGATATCGACCTGGAGCAGACGGCCATTACCGCGGCTGACAACAGTACGGTGATCCCGGCGGCGCTGAAAATGGTGCGCGACCATTATCAGCAGCAGGGCAAACACTTCATCATTAGCATGGCGCCAGAGTTCCCCTATCTCCAGGCCGATCGCGGGGTGAACTACAAAGCCTACCTGCAAAATCTTGAGGGCGTGTATGACTTTATCGCTCCACAGTATTACAACCAGGCGGGCGACGGCGTGAATATGATGACGCAGGAGGAGAAGGACGAAGTCGGTGAATGGTGGCTGCCGCAGGAATGGGGGAAGGGCTATAGCGACCGTCAAAAAGAGCTTTTCCTTTACTATCTCACCGACAGCCTGGCAAACGGGACGCGTGGTTATGTGAAGATCCCGGCGAACAAGCTGGTGATTGGTCTTCCGGCCAACCCGGATGCGGCAGGAACCGGCTATGTGCGAGACGCGCAGAGTGTCTTTAACGCACTTTCGCGACTGGAAGCGAAAAATGAAGCGGTAAAAGGGCTCATGACCTGGTCAGTGAACTGGGACAATGGCAACACTAAAAATGGTCAACATTACGGCTATGAATTTCTGAACCGCTACCAGAGCATCCTTGACGGCAGTCTGCCGGATGGGGGCGACGAAACGGATACTCAGGCGCCAACACAGGTGCAGGGCGTGCAGGCCACGCTAAAGGGGCAGGATATTTCGCTCAGCTGGCTGCCAGCTAAGGATAATACGGGCGTGGCGGGGTATGCCATCTGGCGCGGTCTGGAAAAGATCGGTGATACCCATGAACTCAACTTTACCGACACCCAAACCCAGCCAGGCATGAGCTATCGCTATACGGTCATCGCCTATGATGCAGCCAACAACTTCGCCACGCCGAGCCAGCCGGTCAACGTTACCGTGCCCGATAATGACGATGGCGGAGGCGAAGAGGGCGGCCAGGGCGGCGACGTTACCCCATTCACGCCGGGCAAACTCTATGCCGTAGGGGATAAAGTGCTCTATGAGGGCAACGTTTATCGCTGTCAGATTGGCCATACAGGTGCCAGCCATTGGTCGCCGGATCGGGCCCGCAACTTGTGGGTAGCTGAATAACCTCTTTCTTAAACAGCATGGCTTCGCAGGGAGCCGTGCTGTTTGTTTTCCAGGACAACGACTATGCAAACTTCTCTGGTTATTGCCAAACGTTACGATCGGTTTTCTCGCCTTCTGCACTGGGTGGTCGCAGCCGTCATTATCTACGCGATGTGCATGGGCTATATTCTGCACGCGCTGGAAGGAACCCGCTGGTTTACCTTCTTCTCCGTGCTGAATATGTCGCTGGGTACCATCGCCACGCCCATCATGATGGTGCGTTTCGTCTGGCGTTTCTTCCGCCCTTCGGTGCCCTATCCGGCAACGGTAGCCGGACGTAAAAAACAGCTGGTGGTATTTATTCATGAGCTGTTTTATCTGACCATTATGGTGGTGCTGGTTAGCGGTTTTCTGATGCTGCAAAAAGACTACAACCTGTTTGGTCTGGTGCCGGTTTCCCGCCCGATTGCCATCGCCGAAGTGAATGCGTTTTTCTTCCAGGTGCATCGCTATAGCTGCATTCTGCTGGGTGTGATTCTGCTTGGGCATGTCGCGGCGGTGTTGAAGTACACCTTTAGCGGGCAGCGGGAGATTCTGCAGCGGATGCTGTGAGAAAGAGGCTCACTCCCCCCATCAGATGCGCGGTGTTGCCAATCCTGTGAAACATCACCATCCCGCGCATCTGCCTTCCGTGCAGCGTTTGCAGAACAACTTCCCGGGCAAAGCTGCTTTCACGTTGCTGTGAGTACCAGGCGCGAAAACCGGGCAGGAACGGCGTATCGCAGTGTGCGTCCAGTAGCGTCAGGGTGCTCAGCGTCTTTTCCTCATCAGGGAACAGCGCTTCCGTACTGCCTTGCCAGTGGATCTCCTCCTCTGGCATTGAGAGGCGAAACACGACGCAAGAACCCGTCTGCGACAGGCGAATAATGATGGCACTGGTGCTGGCCGCGAGCGCCTGTTGCTGTTGGATCCAGCGGCGGTACTGATATAAACAGTTGGCAAAAATCGCCGAAAATACCAGGTACCACTGCGCCTGCCAGATTGCGGGGATGAGATCGGGCGTTAGCGTGTAAAAAATCCCTTCCCGCTGCTGGGTCGCCAGCACCACAATCAGGTATTGAATAAGCAGCAGAGCGCCAACGCCGCGTCCGGAGAGCGCAAACACGCTCAGTAAAACCACCGTCGTTTGCACCAGCAGCAGGTTTAGCCCCTGCCAGAGCGGTGGCAGGAAAAAGTACCCCGTCATCAGCACCAGGGTATTCGCGGCAAGGAGCAACGCTTCCCGCCCGTTAAACCGCGGGTGCGACGGCATTTTGCTCTCACGCAGCAGCGGCAGAATGGCGAGAATGCCGGTTAATGCCGCCAGCACCCAGGAAAAAAAATGCAGGGGCGCAATCGGATACCCTGAGAGTAACAGCGCCAGATTAAGCAGCAGGCTGCCGCAAAAAATGCTGAAGATTAACTGCAGGGGGTAGATCAGTTCACCAATAATCGGCCTGCGCACAAAACGCAGCGCAGGCAGTTGCGCATTCAGACGAAAGACGGCGACGCACAGCGGAAATATCGCGACGTCGAAGAGGGCGAACAGGCACGCCAGCGTGAGCGGGCGGCCTATCCAGACGCCAGCAAACACATGCAGCAAGCCCGCGGTAGCCAGCCACAGCGGCCACTCTCGCGGGGCCGTCAGCCATAACGCGGCGAAAAGCAGCGGCGCCGGGAGCCAGAGCGTGGTGGAGAGGCTCCAGCTATCCCGCGTATGAAAGCTCAGCAATGCCAGCAGGATATAGAGACCCGAAAAGGCCAGCCAGCGGATAATATTGGTAATCAGCGTTGTTCTCCCACTGAGGCATTCAGCGTTATTCAGGTATTTATCATTTTAAGCTCAATTATTTTATCGTCGCTATTGATACGCTGGGATTTTTTCTAAAGGGCTTAACGATGGACTGGCAAAGCGACAAACGCGATCCTGCTACCCTGTGGTTTTCACTTTCTTCACGAGCGGCAGAACATGAACAGGGAAAGGAGTGGCATATCGCGGCATTATTGTGGAAAGAAGCGGCACAATATGCAAAAGCGCATCTGAATATTGAATGGGCGAACTTGCGCGGAGATTTTTGTACTTTACGTGCAAACAGGCTGCCTAAATATAACGAGTAGTCTCTGCTATTATCGGAGATTGCATGTCCCTCAGAGTGTGGAACCATGGTTGAGAGTGTAATACTCGTTTTTAGCGTTTTTCTGGGCGCCATTATCGGCAGTTTTTGCAATGTCATCATTTATCGGCTCCCCTTGATTCTCCACGGTGAAGCACTCTCTTTATCGTGGCCTGCTTCCCATTGCCCACGCTGTAAACACCCCATTAAATTTCGCCACAATGTTCCTCTGATGGGCTGGCTGTTGCTGCGCGGGCGCTGCGCCAGCTGTGGTCAGGCGATATCGTGGCGCTATCCGCTGGTTGAAGGGCTTATGGCGCTGCTGTACGGGGTGATTATCTGGCAGCAGGGCGTCACGCCGCAGAGCCTGTTCGACCTGCTGGCGGTGACGTTTTTGCTGCCGCTGCTGTTTATTGACCTACGCACCATGCTCCTGCCCGACCGTCTGACGCTCCCGCTGCTGGTGATGTCGCTGGCGTTTGCCGTCAGCGGCTATAGCCGGGTGGAGCCAACGCAGGCATTAATCGCCGCTCTGCTGGGATTTGGCGTGCCCTGGACGCTCTCTTTGCTGTTCCGTTTATTACGCGGCCATGAAGGGATGGGGATGGGGGATATGAAACTGCTGGCGGCGATCGGGGCGTGGCTTGGCCCGCTGGCGCTGCTGGATGTTTTTGTTGCCTCGACCCTGCTGGCGCTGATCGCGGCGTTGATTCTGTTGCGGATCAAGCCCGGTCAACCGTTTCCCTTCGGACCGTATCCGATTATCGCCGCGATAGGGTGGGTGATCTTATACCGATAAAAAAGCGCCGGAACGAAGGGGCGATTTCCGGCGCAAAAATGATAACGAAAGTGTAGGCAGGGAATGATAATGTGAGGCGCGGGTCAGTGAAGACCCGGCCAGAGTTAACTTACAGTATTATTTGCACTCTTTCGGCATGTTGGCAGCACCTTCTTTCTTCCAGACGCCCCACTCGCCATCGGAACCAGGCTTAACGCCTCGGGTTTCCCAGCTGTTCAGCCAGATGTTGCCCTCATAGCTCACTTTTTCACAAGGTGTCTTGTAAGTCTTGCTGTGATCCCAGGCTTTTACATCGGTTTGCGCCGGGCGCAGCTTGATCACCTTCGTTGCCGTAGAGACTTTACCGGTGTCAGGCGCCGTCACTTTCACCTGCAGCGTCACGTCCACATTGTCGGTATACGGATGTTTACCCTTGAGGTTGGTGCTGAAGTTATTTGGTGACGAGATCTGAATCTTATCGGCGTGATTCAGTGCGGACCATTCAATTTTTGCCCCTTTTAACGAGTCATTGTTTTTGGACACGACGGCGGCAGCAATAACGTCACTGCCAACGATGGTGTCCTGGTTGTTGCCCGTATTGATCTGCACATCAGAAGCCTGCTGCGCTTCCTTCACGGTCACGGTGATATCGTCGGTGCTGGTTTTGCCATTTTTGGCCGTCACCGTCAGGCGATAGGTCACTTTACCGATTTTGCCGGGTTTAATCAGCGCACGGGCTTTTGCCGCGTGGACGGTTGAAACCCATTCGCCACCGTTAGCAACCTGCAACGCACCAATGTCCTGCCCTGAAACGATAGTCCATTGGTATTTTTCAGCATTGACGCTTGCGGAACCGTTAAGGTCATAACCACGTGATTCACTGTTGCTGTGAACGGTGAAGTCACTGCCTGCCTTCGCCTCCGGTGCCGTGCTATCCGTCTCAGCTTTGGCATTCAGGGTGACGGTTTTTGAATCACTCACGTTTTTATCATTGGTGACGGTCAGCTTCACGTTGACGGTAAAATCGTTCTCCGGTTTAGCCTTCAGGCGAATGCTGGCTTTAGCACTGGTGCTGTTTTCCAGAATGACCTTATCGGCATTGCTGGTGACGGCCCAGCTGTACTTCAGCTCTTTCCCCGTTGAGGCGCTACCGTCCAGCGACAGCGTGCTGGTTGACAGGTTATGACTGGATGGCGTGACGTTGGCCACAGGTTTGGTAATGACTTCACCGCCAAAATCGACGTCAATCATCTGATAAAATGCGTTATCGGTATCGCGCACGCGCCAGACGGCATAAATTTTCTGCTTACCTTCACGCTCCGGTACGTCGCAGGTGTGGGTTTCGAAGCCTGTCGGGAGCGAAATATCGGCCGACGGGTTGCCTGGCGCATAGGTATAAACCTTATGGCAGAATGGCTTATCTTCAAACATCGCCCTGGTCAGGCGCGAATCCGCACCCGGAACAGACTGCCAGTCCGGCTTAGTGATGTAGTAGGTAAAATAGGTGGTGCGGTGCTTAGCCGGTAAATGCCATTTAAACTGGTGCGGACCCGCAGACATCGGGTTGTTGTAGGTATTCTGCTTTTCGTCATCGAGCTTGCTGAAGGCGGGAGTTGCCGTTGAACCACCGCTTGCCAGTTTTCCATCCGGCGGGAACTGGAATAGCTGTTCGTTGGCGATCGGGGTTGGGCTCATATCGTTGCCAGCCGGGAGCTTCGGCGCTTCCACGGCGTCAGCAGGCCAGACGTTACTATGCTCACCTTTATCGTTCATCGGCGGGAAATGAATCACCGAACGGGATTTTGGTTCAAAAACATAGCCATGCGCCAGTGCGCCCGTGGAATACATACCAATCAATGCCACGGCTAACGCCGACGTAATATTATTCATCTTGAGTAGTTTCAAAATAATCTTCCCTGAATTAATTGAAGGACACTTCTACGTGACTGAGAGGGTTGTTCTGTTTGGCATACACCTTATTTGGCTCTGACTCATCGGGTGTAATCTCGCCGTTGCTGTGCCTGAAACCGGCACGCAGTTCGGGGTGCTGCTGATTGATAGCCTGGGCGAGGGCGTAGGACCAGTGGGCCTCTTCGCCAGCAAGAATGGTGACGCGCGTTTCCAGATTTGGCAGTTCGGTTCCGTCGTTAAAGAAGCGCGCACGAATCGTTTGCCCTTCAACGACCTTCACTTTCACACCGTTGACGGCGCGTTCCAGCGTGCCTAGTTCTTTCATGCAGTTCTGGTGACCCTGTTCGCAGTTTGCCGATGGCAAGGTCGTGGCGGCGTTAGCTGAAACGCTGACGCCCGCCCCTGCCAGTAAAGCGGCAAGGACAAAAGCAGATCCTGTTAATTTCATAAGTTCCCTTATTTATTACTGAACAATAACGAAAAGTTAATCTCACCTGCGGCGCAGGTAAAAAGGCGTTATTACCGTGTGATAACAGGGACAAATAGTAACGGGAGGAGACAACCGGCTTGAATAAGAGACTTCTCTGAGCAATTAAGAGTCGGGGAGTTTCGGCAGAGAAGAGCGACCGTTCGTGCTGTAAAGAGGGCGGAGCGCGACAGAGTATGAAATAGTACTGCCAATTTCAGTCCTTGACGCGTATTAATAAAATCTGAGCGAGTACGGAGTTTAAGAAATGACGTTTTTACGGTTTTCCTGAGTGTTGAATTAATAAAAATAAAGCCTGGCTTATATCCAGGCTTTACTATTATGTTAACCAAAAGAGTTTTTAAGGGCAGCTATTATTAGCTGCATCCGACGTTCGCCATGCCCCCCACTCACCGCCGCTTCCTGGCTCTTCTTGTCCTGCGTTGACATACCACTGATTCAGCCAGATTTTGCCGTTATGCGATACGCGTGTACATTTCACCGGGTAGGCGATCCGCGGGTTATACGCTTCTGAGCTGTCATCAGGAATATCAGGTAACTGTGGTTTTTTCACCGTTACGGTGATCTTCTCAGCGCTCACGCTTCCGTCTTTGCCCGTGACGGTTAACCAGTAGGTTGCTTCTCCGTCTGTATTGGCGGGAATGAGTGCCCGGGCGGTAGGCCCTGAAACTTCACGTACCCAGCCTCCGGCATGTTTCTCCTGTAGCCAGAATGTGCCAGTACTGTTTTTGTCGATAGTCCATTTCCAGGAGACGGCATTCTTGCTGGCGCTCCCGTCTAACTCATACGCACGGGAAGAATCGGTCGTGCCGGTAACGGTAAAGCTTTCTCCCGGCACTGCCTTTACTTCCTCCTGTTCTTCCTCTTTGAGTTCCAGAATCCTGGCTACCGCTTTTGCCATATTGGGGTGAGTACCTACTTTCGCTGAATCTCCCGCTGCTAAAGGTGTACCGGTTTCCTGGAGAATGGAGCGCATCTGTTGAGGCGTGACGGTGATATTGTGCGCTTTTGCAATGGCCGACAGGCTGGCGACCACGCCTGCGATAATCGGGTTCGCGGAGGACGTGCCGGAGAAACTTGAGGTGTATTCCGCATTTTTTATGCTATGCAAACCGCCGTAACCCGTAGTAACCACATCCCAGCAGCCCCAGCTGGCGCTGGTCACACGTGAGCCATAGGTGCTGAAAGAGGCTTTTTTGCCATTGTTTGCACAAAACGCGCCCGCAATGATCGCGCCGGAATCCCGCTTTTTAACGTCAAATTTTCCATTAAATCCGGCGTGATCGAGGTTGATATTGCCATTGCCTGCCGCCTGAATCACGTGCACGCCCTTATCCGTCAGCGCTTTTATCACGTCATAATAGGCTGGAGCGTTTTCCTGGGGGACATAGCAAGAGGAGGTGCAACCTGTCACATCTCCTCCGCCGGTCTGCATACCAATTTGCACCACATCTCCTGCCTGGAGTCTGGGGATCATATTGTAGAGATTATTGGCCTGCCATTTGACGTATCCCATACGGGCGTTCCACGTCAGGCCTTTGATGCCCGCATTGATATCTTTCGCCGCCATAATCCCGACGGAGCTGGTGTCGTGATCTTCGCCTGGCGTATAGCGCTTATCACCTTCATGGAAATCGATCGGCGGCAAATTCACATGGCTGGTATTCCATGCGTTGTTTTCCATTGAGACCAGCGAAATGCCGCTACCATCGTGCCCTGAATATTGACTTACGCTGTCGCGATTAACGCCACCCATATAGTAGCCGGGCCGTTTTTCATCTGGCGATTTGGTGTAATCCTGCAATCCACGAAAATCCGGGACGGTGGCCTGGCTGGTACTGTTCAGGGCATAGCTCAGCCCGGAATAGGGCGGCAGGTCGGGAGCCGTGACCCCCTTTTCCAGCGACACCGGCATAGATTCCGGGTAAGCCAGCTCAATATCTTGTCGCGCCGCCAGTTCATTAATTACGTCATTGATATATGCCGCGTCATGTTGCTTATCGGCTGGTAGGGCTATACGTAAATAACGGTTAAAGCCGTAGCGTTCATTAAGCACATCCATCTCGCTTAATTCACTGCTGCGCAAATGATTTGCCGTAAATAACGGACTCACGGCGAGGGTACTGTCGCGTAATGAAAAGGGTGAAGACTTATTAAGCGTTGTACCGGGTTTTAATTTCACGATAACGGAGAGATACGAAGTGCCTTCCCAGGCTTGCTCGTGCGCGACGGAATTTTGCGCAAAAGCGGGGGCACTCAATAGTGCACAAATAAGCAGGGCCAGTCCAGTTTTATTCATGTCAACGATCTTCCTTATTAAATGACATCCAGAGTATTGCTGGGATCATCCTGCCATTAGGGGAAAACCTGCATAAGAAGACGGTCAGCAATAAAATTGCGAGGTGTCTGTTCCATGTTAAGAATTACCTGCTCCGGAAAATATACGGCTGAAGTTGGGCTGAGAAATTTATGAAGCAGGCTGAAAGAGTTGTTAAACATCAATGCCTAAGTATTGAATTTAATGAGGGACGGAAAATCTCATGATCATCTCCTGATTACTGTATGGAGTTTAGGAATTATCTGGATCTTAATATCGCTAACCAGGGAGTTTAATTAATTAGGGATGCGTCACAATGCCCAGTGTTTCGTACTGTTCTTTACGTCAAAAATTATCCGTGTGGATAATCCTTTTACATTATTTATTTTCCATCTTTTTGCTCACGGTTCCCCCCGTCGCGCGGGCGCAAACTGAAACTCACGCAACCATTGAAAGCGAAAGCAATCAGCCCCTGCGGGATAAAATGGCCGGCATGTGGGGAAGCGCCCAACAAAACGGCGCGGGTGATGCCCTGCGCGGTGCGGCAAATAGCGAGGTGAATGCCGCGTTAACCCAGGAAGTGGAAGCGTGGTTAAACAATATCGGCGGGAAAGCCCGCGTTACGGCAGATGTCGGTATTGGCGGGAGCGATAGCCGCGATTTCGGGCTGGACTATCTGTGGCCGGTTAAAATCTGGCAACACGACATTCTGTTCACTCAGATGAGCGCACACCGCTGGAACGAGCGCGATATCCTTAACGTTGGCCTGGGCTGGCGACATACCTTTAACCCGCATCTGATGGCGGGTGGAAACCTCTTTTTCGATCAGGATGTCACGCGGCACCATAACCGAATGGGGGCAGGCGCCGAGCTGTGGAGCGATGGGATTCGTGCGTCCGCTAACTACTACCTGCCCCTGAGCGGCTGGCGTCATTCTGACGACAGCATGTTTAATGACGATCCCGACCGCTATGAACTGTATGAACGTGCCGCCCGCGGCTGGGATCTCAATCTGGAGACGGCCCTTTCACAGCACGTCGCGCTTAAATTGGGCTGGTTCCAGTGGTATGGCGACAAAGTGGACGTTAACGGCAGCCGCAGCGAAGCCAGCCACAATCCTCACGGGCTTAACCTCGGGCTTAAGTGGCAACCTGTGCCGCTGGTAGGGGTCAGCGCGGAGCAGAGCATGATTAGCGGGCAGCGGGATAACTTCTCTGTGGGGCTGAATTTCCACTGGGAATTTGGCCGAAAACTTTCCGAGATGCTGGCAAGTGAAAATGCGTCGGCTTTGCCATCGCTCATGCAGTCCCGCACGGAGTTCGTTACCCGTAATAACAACATCGTTCTCGCCTATAAGCAGGAAGAAAAAGACAGACGTCTCTATTTCAGCCCGACGGAAAAAACCACGCAGGCTGGCGTGCCTTTGCTGCACGCGGTGAAAGGTGGGCAGGGGGGCGTCATTCGCTACACCTCCTCCAGCACGGCGATCGCGACCGTGGAGCCGGGCAGCGGTCTGGTGAACCCAACGCATCGGGGCGATGTCACCATCACCGCGACGGAAACGTCACCTGTTGATCCGGAGCACGTATTAAGTTCCGCCAGCTATCACCTGACCGTGACGCCGGGCGATTTTGCCCCTTCCGTAGAGAGCGTTGCCATTAAGGGGGACATGTCCCCGGGCCAGATCCTGGAGGGGAGTTATCTCTATAAAAGCAATGAAGGGGAGGATGAAGACCCAGAGCAAACCCGGATGCGTTGGTATGACGCAGATTCAGGCGAACTGCTCAAGGAAGGGAGTGCCACGTATGAAGTACAAACGCGCGACATGGCCCGCTCCGTGATCTTCGAAGTCACCCCGGTTAACAAAAAAGGGATCACGGGTAACAGTGTCTCGGCAACGGTTAAGGGTAGCGCGAAGCTAGGCGCACTGCATATTGGCTTGATGACGCCGGGCGAAGTCCGCCCGGACGGCAGTGTGAAGTTTTATGTTCAGAGCAATGGCGCTCTGCAACTACTCACCGAAGTAAAAAACGCTAAAGAGGAGGCGGTGGAAGGGCTGACGGTTTACTGGACAAGCCAGAATGCGTTGGGTCATTTGTCACAACACGTAACGCACACCGACCCTAAAGGCCAAACGTCGGTGAGTGTGGAAGAGATTATGAGCAGCGGTCAAGATCAGATCACGGCCTCGCTCTCCCCGCTGGTAGCAGGCTATAGCGGCAACGTTACTGAAGATAATGGCAGACACAGCTATATGAAACTGAACGTCAATTTTGCCAAAGCCAACAGACTGACCTTCATTCAGCCTCCTGAGCACGTAATGGTGGGCGCAGCCCAGCCATTTACGGTGAAACTCACCGATCAGGATGGCGAAGACTTTAAAACGAGTGTTGATATCGCCTGGCAAAGCAACGGTCATCCGACAGACCAGCTGAGCCATACCAATGATCGGGGCGAAGCAAGTATTACGCTGACAGCTCCAACGCTGGTGGGGACAGACTGGGAGGTAACCGCTACCGTAGAAGGCGGCAACCCTGTGACGGTAAAAATTCCCCTGGTGGCTGATGTTGCAACGGCAAAAGTCAGCGCGCT
>NZ_JADBQO010000057.1:0-12789 GCF_014895875.1 Enterobacter cloacae complex sp. P12RS | reverse complement strand
TTTGAATATTGAGCTAATAAACATTTGGTTTAGAATTCTTCCATGAAAGAAAAAACTCATCAGATTAACCACCCACAAGTTCAGCGGCTTAACGAGGTTCTTGAGCTCAAGAAGTTGACCAAATCAGATATGGCCCGTATTTGTGGCGTCAGTGCTCAGTCGGTCAATAACTGGTTCGTTCGTGGGACAATTGGTAAAAGCTCAGCGATTAAGCTGGCGGATGCGCTTGGGGTGAGCCTTGAGTGGCTGCTTGGCCAAGATGTTGGCGAAAAAGATGGACTGAAGCCGGACGAACAACGCCTGCTGGAACTTTACCGTCAGCTTCCCGAAGAAGAGCAACAGAACATGCTTCGCATCTTTGCACTTCGCCTGAAAGAGCTGGACGAACTATATGATAAATATATGAAAGGCCGGATTCGTTCGCAGGATGATTGAGTACTCCTTTCAGCAATGATTCGTAAAGACTCACTATAAGAAATGGCCCTAATGTGGCCTTTTTTTATGCCCCTCGAATAACTAGCACATCTTTTGTACTAAGCGCCCATTTCCCGGACTGCCAGCCCGTACCATTTCGTCGAATTTTTTTGCCTCCAAAGAACAAAATTTCACTCTCCATAAGCATCATTTAAACATTTTGTTTATTTAAAATTACTCATTATGTTGACTAAGGCTTAAACTTTGTGTTTAATCTAACTCACCAAGACGCACTACGAACCACCAAGGCAGGACGCCCACGAAGTAGCCGCCGACGGCATACGAAGAGTCGGATGAGGTGGAGAGATTAACGCGCATCAGGTGTAAACGTTCCGCTGGCCGGCGATAAGGCAAACGAGGGTGAGAATGATTGATTTCGCACGCAAACCAGGACGGCAGCAGGCCGTAAAGCTGAACTTCTTCGAGGTGATTCTTCGCCGCTTATGTTACCTGCTGGCGCAAAAGGGGAATCCAGATGTGTAACTCAACGAAATGCGGGTACTGCGGCAAGCCGGTTAAACCGGAGAAAGTAGTCAAAAGTACCCTTCCCTATCGCAACGGCTCACAGCTGGCGCGCAAAGAAAAAGAATACTGCTCTGAACGTTGTGCTTCGTACGACCAGATGGCACACGAGGCATAACGTAAAAGCCGCGCAAAGCGGCCCGTACGTCCGGTGCTCCCGACCAAAGTTACACCGGAAAACTACTTAAAAAACCAAAGTTCACCCAATGGGCGCTTCTCTGGCCCGGGGATCTTACATCCAAAAAAGAGGATCTCACATGGAATTTTTCTATGTAGTGAAGGCTACGCAGAAATCTGGCAAAGAAGACGCAGTGATTTGGTTCACTGCGAAATCTGAAGCCCGTGCCAACCTGCAGCTCGATGTCGAGCTCGAAGATGCTGGTATTGAAACCGGCCGCGGTAATGATTACTCAAAACCGGTTCGCACCGATTTCCCTGTTTACAACGATTTGCCTGAAGAAAGCATCGTGGATTACACATGGTGCAAACGCTACGAACTGCAGGACGATGGACGCACCTGGCTGCCAAAGGCTGGTGCTGAGTCGACTGGTCCCATGAACAACACTGCCGCACCGGAAACGACCGTTAAAGTCGAAACTATCGTCGAAAGTGTCCCGCTTGAAAACCGCACTCCAGCGGTTCGTTTTACCGTCCATCTGACCAGCGACAAATACCAGTCACATATCACTAAAGAGCAGCAGCTGGTTGCCAGTGAAATGTCACTGGATGAAGGCAACACTTATCTCCAGAACCTGCTGCAGGCGAAGAACGACATCCCTGAAATTGCCGAACTGAGCCTGAACGCTGAGTGGAAACTGGTTCAGGCGATTAAGCAGGTCTTCGCGCCAGATGAAACGCACGAAGCTGAGGTTATCGCTGCATTCATGGCCGACTGGTTGAGAGTAGATGCCGGTGACCGCAATGAGTTAGTGAGAGAGTGGAGAAGCGGAAAACTGGCTCTTCTCAAATCAGAAAGCACCAGCGACAGCGGCGCTACAACTGGTCAGGATCCAGAACCTGAAAACGGTATTCAGATTGACGAGAATGATGACGAAACCACACGTTATCCAGTCGTTCGTATGCCGTTCCGGAAGCAGCTACTCGCCCAGTTCACCGCCGAGGAACTACGCCATCACGTAACTCGAGAAGAGTACGAAGCTATTAGCGCGCTGGAAATGGACACTGACAACAGCTATGTCCAGAACCTGCTGCTGGCGGCAGAAAACTGCGAAGAGGTTAAGGGTTACGATACCAAAGACCTGTGGCGCTACACCGACGCCATTCGCAAGGTGTTCAGCCAGGAGAAGCGTCACGAACTCGCTTTGGTTCTCCGATTCACCCGAATCTGGGCGGCAACTGATTATATCGATCGCGGCATTCTCGTTCGCGAATGGGCTGCCGGTAATCGTATCAGTAATGTTCAGCGCACTGATTCTAGGACCAATGCAGACGGTGGCTATGTGACGGATCGTGGCGAAGGTGCGCACCACACTCTGGACACCCTCGATCTTGAGATCGCATGCGCTCTACTGCCTATGGACTTCCATCACTTCGAAATTCCTTCGAGCGTGTTACGACGTGCCAAAGAAATCGTGGCGAAGAAAGAAGAACCATGGAAATCATGGAGCGCCATCTTGCGTAATCAGCCCGGCGTACTGGCGGTGAACCGTGCAGCAATCTTCAATCTGATCCGCATAGCGCCGGAAAACATCCACCACACGCCAGCGGCTCATCTTGAGTTTGTTAATAAAACCATGACGGCTGAGTTTATCTCTGCTGTGGAGTTACTGCCGTTGCCTACTCCTGTAGTTGAGACTGAAGCCCCAGTTGAACAACCGCAGGTTGAAAATCTCGGCACTGGAGTGTTCTCCATCGATGGCCTGATAGATGGAAATAACAATCCGGGCATCAATACCACCTCAAATGAAGTCGTAAAAACGGAAAACACAGCGGAGACCACCAGCGATGTGCAGATGGAAACGGCTAAGCCAGAGAAAGACGAAGATGTTGGTTCGGTACCACCGAGCGAAAGCACTGATGCAGCTAATTCGCAGACAGATTCCGTAACGTTGGAAGAACAGCAAGCAGAACCGGTAATTGAGTACCCGGCTTATTTCGAGCCTGGCCGCTACGAAGGCCTACCGAATGACGTTTATCACGCAGCAAACGGTATTAGCTCAACCCAGGTGAAAGATGCCCGGGTCAGCCTGATGTATTTCAACGCACGCCATGTGGCTAAAACTATCCCGCGCACAGCATCCAAAGTTCTGGACATGGGGAACCTAGTGCACGCCCTTGCACTGCAGCCGGAAACCCTCGATGCAGAGTTCAGCGTGGAGCCTGAGATCCCGGACGGTGCTTTTACCACAACCGCAACTCTGCGCGAGTTCATCGACGAGTACAACGCTAGCCTGCCGGCGCTGCTAAGCGCTGACGAGATTAAAGCGTTGCTTGAAGAACATAACGCATCCCTTACAGCTCCAGTGCCGCTTGGCGCGAGCCTGGAAGAAACGGCTCAAAGCTATATGGCTCTCCCTGCTGAGTACCAGCGTATTGAAGAAGGCCAGAAGCAAACGGCAACGGCAATGAAGGCGTGCATCAAAGAGTACAACGCTACCCTGCCCGTGCCGGTTAAAACCAGCGGCAGCCGTGATGCGTTATTTGAGCAATTAGCAATCATCAATCCAGACCTGGTGGCGCAAGAAGCGCAGAAACCGACACCGCTGAAAGTGTCAGGCAGCAAAGCAGACATGATCCAGGCTGTTAAGTCGGTTAAGCCCGATGCCATATTCGCCGACGAACTGCTGGATGCCTGGCGCGACAACCCTGGCGAAAAGATTCTGGTTACCCGCCAGCAGCTGGCCACAGCGCGGGCAATTCAGTCTGCACTCCTGGCGCACCCTACAGCTGGCATGCTGCTGACACATCCAAGCCGCGCTGTTGAAGTGAGTTACTTCGGCTTTGACGACGAAACAGGTTTAGAAGTGCGTGTACGTCCTGATCTCGAGATTGAACTGGACGGCGTGCGAATTGGCGCCGACCTGAAAATCATCAGTATGTGGAATGTGAAGCAAGAAAGCCTTCGCGCCAGGCTGCACAGGGAAATCATAGACCGTGACTATCACCTCAGCGCGGCTATGTATTGCGAGACCGCGGCGCTGGACCAGTTCTTCTGGATTTTCGTCAACAAAGACGAGAACTACCACTGGATCGCTATCATCGAGGCGTCAACCGAACTGCTGGAGCTGGGCATGCTCGAGTATCGCAAAACGATGCGCGCCATCGCCACAGGCTTCGATACGGGCGAATGGCCAGCGCCGATCACTACCGATTACACCGATGAACTGAACGACTTCGACCTGCGCCGCCTCGAAGCGCTGCGCGCTCAGGCTTAAGGGGGATTTATGCATAACACTAACGTTACCGTTGCTGACCAGAACACCGTTATTAACTCCAACGTGGCTTTGTTCGATTCCCAGTATCTGAACGCCATCAGCACGTTCGCGCAGATTATGGCCCAGGGCACCGCTACTGTTCCTAAGCACCTGCAGGGCAATCAGGCCGACTGCATGGCTGTAGCGATGCAAGCGGCACAGTGGCAGATGAATCCCTTTGCCGTGGCGCAGAAGACGCACCTGATTAACGGTGTGCTCGGGTATGAAGCGCAGCTGGTTAATGCCGTCATTTCTCGAAGCGGCGTGCTGGCAAGTCGCTTTGAATATGAATGGTACGGGCCATGGGAAAAGGTTGTTGGAAAATTCCACATCCGTAAAGGCGACAAAGGCGAGTACCGCGTCCCGGGTTGGTACCTGGCTGACGAGGCTGGAATCGGCATCATTATCCGCGCAACGCTTAAAGGTGAAGATCAGCCGAGAGAACTCGATTTGCTGCTGGCTCAGGCCCGAACCCGAAACTCTACCCTTTGGGCTGATGACCCTCGCCAGCAGCTGGCGTACCTGGCCGTCAAACGCTGGGCGAGACTGTTCTGCCCGGATGTGATTCTGGGCGTTTACACCCCGGATGAGCTCGATGATCGCCGTGAAGAACGAGAGGTAAACCCCGCACCGGCGCAGCACGTAAGCCTTGCAGACATTTCAGGTGACAACGTCACTACGACTCAAACGGCTCAGGAATCAGCTCAAAACATCGGTGCACTTGCTGATGATTTCCGTGATCGCATCGAGGCGGCTCAGGATGTGGATAGCGCGAAAGCTCTGCGCGCAGATATTGAAACCGTGAAATCAACGCTGGGTTCAGCCCTGTTCACTGAGCTGAAAAACAAGGCCGTGAAGCGTTATTACCTGGTTGATGCACGGAACAAAGTCGAAGCAGCCATCAATTCCTTGCCACCATCAGATGAGCCCGGTGCAGCTGCGCGGTTCGCAGAAGTAGAGCGCGTTCTTGCATCGTCGAAACGCCATCTGGGCGACGAACTGCATGGTCAGTTCAGCATCACCCTGGCGGATATGAAACCGGAATACGTGGACTAACGAGATCGGGAGGGGAAACCCTCCCACAAGGAGAAGAAATGCGACTGATTAATCGAGGCAGTAAGCAATCCCCTTTGGCTCGCCAGGCATGTGAAATCGCACTCGCAGCCCACCAGCAAAGATACGGCGACTATGGGCGCAGCAAGATGAAAGAGACCTATACGGTGAGAGTGGAAGGCGTGAAGGTCTGGGTTGAAGTGGTCAACTGCAAGGCAAGCTACGTGGCCACAGCAATGACCGGCATGCGCCGACTGCGTTCCCTGCCCGGCCTGGCAAACTGAAACTGAAATATCAACGACTACAGACCGGCATATCTATACTCATGCCGGTTACCTGAGGTGAACCATGTCGCAGGTAATATTTAACGAAGAATGGGTTGTTGGCGCAAGGCTCACAGAAAAAACAGGCCTGACCGAACGACAGATTGAGAAGTATCGCCAGGGCTGTTGGGTGGAAGGTGTCCATTTCAAACGGGTTTCTCCTTCCGGAGAAAAAACCTTGCGTGGCACAACCTGGTACAACTATCCGAGAATTAATCAGTTAATAAGGGATGCGTAAGATGGCAGCTTTGCCTACAGGTGTCGAAATCAGAAACAATAAGATTTGTATCTGGTTTATGTACCGGGGAAAGCGTTGCCGCGAAATTCTCAAAGGTTGGATTAACACCCCGGCGAACATCAAAAAAGCCGGGAATCTTCGGGCTGTGATCGTTAGTGAGATCAACCTTGGAGAGTTTGATTACCACCAGCGCTTTCCTTCCTCGTCCAGAGCAAAAAAAACCGTAACCACTTCTTCAGTTCAAACCTTTTCAGAGCTGTGTGAACTGTGGACGAGCATTAAAGAAACCGAAATTAGCGCGAATACGATGCGTAAGACGCGCTCACAACTCGGTACGTTAATGCACATCATTAACGGAGATACGCCTGTTTCAACTATACGCCACAGCGACATTCTGAAATACAGGAAGGAGCTGTTGAACGGTGAGACACTTTACCTGGCAAATCCCAGAAGCAATAAACAGGGGCGCACTGTGCGTACCGTGAACAACTATATATCGCTACTGTGCTCCCTGCTTCGGTTTGCACACAAATCAGGCTTTATTAGTGGCAAACCCTTTGAAGGCATCAAGAAACTACACAAAGGGAAAGTAAAACCGGATCCTTTAACGAAGCAGGAGTTTAGTTTGCTTGCGGAATCCGAGCGTGGCCAAAGCCTCAATATGTGGACATTCGCAGTTTATACCGGTGTCCGTCATGGGGAGCTTGCAGCTCTTGCCTGGGAAGATATCGACTGGGAAAAAGGTACGGCTCATATACAGCGCAATCTTAATGCGTTGGGCATGTTCGGCCCACCAAAAACCGAAGCAGGTAACCGGGTTATTACCCTATTAGAGCCGGCACTTGAAGCCTTGAAAGCACAGCGCAAGCTGACAGCGCTACAGCCTAAAACCGAAATTGTCTTTAATCATCGCGAGTATGGCGCAGTGGAACATCAAAGTCTGCGATTCGTTTTCATACCCCGGATGCGCAAAGGAGAACAGAAAGCCTACTACTCTTTATCGAGCATCGGTGCGAGATTCAACGCAGCTGTAAAACGTGCTGGTATTCGCCGCCGGAATCCGTACCATACGCGGCATACTTTTGCCTGCTGGCTTTTATCTGCCGGCGCTAACCCGTCTTTCATAGCCAGCCAGATGGGGCATGAAAACGCGCAAATGGTTTATGAAGTCTACGGTGCGTGGATTGAAGAAATGAATGGCGAACAGGTGCTGATGCTTAACGATAAGCTGGCACGCTGAAAAATTTTTGCCCCTATTATGCCCCCACTGGCTCCGAAGGTAGCAATAAATGCAAGAAAATCAATCAAATACAAAGAAAGAGCAATACAACCTGAATAAACTGCAAAAGCGCCTGCGCCGTAACGTGGGCGAGGCCATTGCGGACTTCAACATGATTGAAGAAGGCGACCGCATCATGGTTTGCCTGTCAGGGGGTAAAGACAGCTACACCATGCTGGAGATCCTGCGTAATCTTCAGCAAAGCGCGCCGGTGAATTTTTCCCTGGTGGCGGTCAACCTTGACCAGAAACAGCCGGGTTTCCCGGAGCACATTCTGCCGGAATATCTGGAGCAGCTGGGCGTTGAGTACAAAATCGTCGAAGAAAACACCTACGGCATCGTGAAAGAGAAGATCCCGGAAGGGAAAACCACCTGCTCGCTTTGCTCCCGTCTGCGCCGCGGCATTCTCTATCGCACCGCAACGGAACTGGGCGCGACCAAAATTGCGCTGGGCCATCACCGCGACGATATTCTGCAAACGCTGTTCCTGAACATGTTCTACGGCGGCAAGATGAAAGGCATGCCGCCTAAGCTGATGAGCGATGACGGCAAGCATATTGTGATCCGTCCTCTTGCCTACTGCCGGGAAAAAGACATTGAGCGTTTTTCTCAGGCGAAAGGGTTCCCGATCATTCCATGCAATCTGTGCGGCTCACAGCCGAACCTGCAGCGTCAGGTGATCGGCGACATGCTGCGCGACTGGGACAAACGTTATCCGGGCCGTATTGAGACCATGTTCAGCGCGATGCAGAACGTGGTTCCTTCCCACCTCGCTGACGTAGAGCTGTTCGACTTCAAAGGTATCAACCACGGCTCGGAGGTGGTGAATGGTGGCGATTTGGCGTTTGACCGGGAAGAGATCCCAATGCAGCCTGCGGGCTGGCAGCCGGAAGACGAGGACAATCAGTTCGAAGAGTTGCGTCTGAACGTGCTTGAAGTGAAATAAGCGATGGGCGTCTCAGAAAGACCTTCTGAGACGCTTTATGCCTTATTTCAGCAGATGTACGCGGCAGGTTTTGCCTTTAATCTTGCCGTTTTGCAGCTGCTTCCACGCCTTATGCGCAACCGCCTGGCGAACCGCCACGTACACGTGTGCCGGATGAACCGCAATTTTCCCAATATCCGCCCCTTCCAGCCCCACATCTCCGGTCAGTGCGCCCAGCACATCCCCCGGCCGCATCTTGGCCTTTTTGCCGCCATCAATGCACAGCGTCGCCATTTCGGCCTCCAGCGGCACGAGCCTGACGTTGCCCGGCGCGTTCACCCAGTTCAGTTTGATCTGCAACATTTCTGAGAGAATATTGGCGCGCTGCGCCTCTTCCGGCGCGCAGAAGCTGATGGCCAGACCGCTGTTTCCGGCGCGAGCAGTGCGACCAATACGGTGGACGTGCACTTCAGGATCCCATGCCAGCTCATAGTTCACCACCAGTTCAAGGGATTTGATATCCAGGCCGCGTGCGGCCACGTCGGTCGCCACCAGCACGCGCGCGCTGCCGTTAGCAAAGCGCACCAGCGTCCGATCGCGATCGCGCTGTTCAAGGTCGCCGTGCAGCGACAGCGCGCTCTGCCCCGCCGCATTCAGGGCATCACAAACCGCCTGGCAGTCTTTTTTGGTATTACAGAACACCACGCATGACGCAGGCTGGTGCTGGCTCAGCAGTTTCTGCAGGAGCGGGATTTTTCCCTGCTGCGAGGTTTCAAAGAACTGCTGTTCGATGGCCGGCAGAGCATCGACGCTGTCGATCTCAATGGTGAGCGGATTATTCTGCACGCGACCGCTGATCGCGGCGATGGCTTCAGGCCAGGTCGCAGAAAACAGCAGCGTCTGCCTCCCGGCCGGCGCGAAACGGATCACTTCATCAATGGCATCGCTAAAGCCCATATCCAGCATCCTGTCCGCCTCGTCCATCACCAGCGTGCTTAAGGCATCGAGCGAAACGGTGCCTTTTTGCAGGTGATCAAGCAGGCGGCCGGGCGTCGCGACAATAATGTGCGGCGCGTGCTGGAGCGAATCGCGCTGTGCGCCAAACGGCTGCCCACCGCAGAGGGTTAAGATCTTGGTATTGGGCAGGAAGCGCGCCAGGCGACGCAGTTCACCCGCGACCTGGTCTGCCAGCTCGCGGGTCGGGCACAGGACCAGTGACTGGGTCTGAAACAGCGACGCGTCAATATGCTGCAGCAGACCAAGACCGAAAGCGGCCGTTTTCCCACTGCCCGTTTTCGCCTGCACACGCACGTCCCGGCCTTCAAGGATAGCGGGCAGCGCGGCCGCCTGAACAGGCGTCATCGTGAGGTATCCCAACTCGTTGAGGTTGTCGAGTTGGGCGGCAGGCAGAACATTCAGGGTAGAAAAAGCGGTCACAATAATCTCTCGTGGTCATCTTTACGGTCAGATGGCGCGTATCCTCGCAGATCTCGGGGTTCGATGCGACAATTTAATCGGTTCTTCGTCCGGCGGCGGGTCTGGCATCGGCTGCGGACGCGGAATGGGATCGGGCATCGGCACGGGATCGGTGGGGACAGGATCGGACTGACGCGCGTGTTGCAGTAGCAGAGCGAGTAAAATGCTCATCTTTCCCTCCAGGATTTGCTGTCGTCCCTTTTAGGGTAGACGCTGAGAAACAGGAGGCAAAAAAAAAGCCGACTATAAAGTCGGCGTCGTACGAATCAATTGTGCTATGCAGTAATTCAAAAAAGGAAGTAAGACAATATGGAGCGCAACGCCCATCGCTTGACGTTGCATTCACCTGCGGGAGTAATATTGCACCTTACGGGGGTGATGTTTATTGACTTCGCTCAATTAAAAGAGCGTTTTAATCCTCGAAAAAGGTGAAAAAATCGTAAATTTACAGCCATTTACTACGATGCAACCACCATGCAACACCACCAATCAAAACAACTAACATGACGCAAAACGCGGTGAAGCCGTACCGATATTCGCCGCCGGGTATACCGCCCAGATTGACGCCAAAAAGCCCTGTCAGAAATGTGCTGGGTAAAAAGACCATCGCCATCAGGGACATCGTGTAGGTTCTTCTCGCCAGCGACTCCTGCATCACCTGCGCGATTTCATCCGCCATTACCGCCGTTCGGGCGATACAGGAATCGATCTCATCCAGCCCGCGGCCCAGCCTGTCAGCAATGTCCTGCATCCGGCGGCGCTGATCGTCATTCATCCAGTTGAGTCTTTCACTGGCCAGACGGGCATACACATCCCGTTGTGGCGTCATATACCGACGCATCACGATCAGCTGCTTGCGCAATAGCGCCAGAAAGCCGCGCGGCGGGATCTGCTGATCGAGCAGATTATCTTCCAGGTCGATGATTTTATCGTGCAGCTCTTCAATAAATTCGCTCGCATGATCGGTCAGGGCGTCACAGACGTCCACCAGCCAGCTGCCGCAGTCAACCGGTCCGGTCCCCTCTTTGAGGTCGTTCACAATGTCATCCAGCGCCAAAACCTTACGCTGACGTGTGGAAACAATTAGCCCATCGTCCATATAGACGCGCATCGCAACCAGCTGATCGGGACGTTCATCCGTGCTGCCGTTTATACAGCGCAGGGTGATAAGCGTCCCGTCACCCATCCTGCTTACGCGAGGCCGCAGGCTTTCCCCCGCAAGCGCATCACGTACGTTGTTAGGCAGCAGCGGAGTCGAGGCCAGCCAGTCAGCGCTGTCCGGGTGGGTATAGTTCAGATGTAGCCAGCAGGGATGCTCTTTATCAATGACATCATTATCTTCCAGCGGTCGGGCACCGCCGCGACCGTCCAGCACCCACGCAAAAACTGCGTCAGGAACGTTAAGTTCGGATCCTTTAATGCTCTCCACAGCGCCTCCCCTGTTTGGCTCTTTCGATGTCAGTCTAGCTTCCATCAGGGGTTAAGCAACAACTATGTTTCGCATCGCGCTGAAATCGCTCAGGAATTGTACACGCTATATTTTGAGAATAAAAAAGCCTGGCATGCCAGGTTTCAGGAAGCTGTCAATGAGAGTGCTCGGGGAGCTGATGGTACGAAACAGGGCTGGCTACTGGTGACGAGGGGTGCCCCTGGTCCAGCCTGAAATTTCGGGTCCGCGTCTGCAGTTCGATCACCTGATTACGCAGCACATCAGAGGAACCGTTGAGCTCCTCCGCCATCGCCACGTTGCTTTGCGTGACCCGCTCCAGTTCGGACAGCGCCAGCGTGATCTGGGAAATGCCCTTCTCCTGCTCTGCGGTTGAGGTAGAAATTTCGTCCATTAACCGGCTGACGTTGCCGGAGCCGGTCACGATGTCACGCATATTCTTCTCCGCTTCCGACACAACGCTGGCACCCTGGGTGACATTACTGCTGGTAACGTCAATCAGCGTTTTGATGTTTTTCGCCGCCTCAGCGCTGCGGTGAGCCAGGTTTCGGACTTCCTCTGCGACCACGGAGAACCCTTTCCCGTGATCGCCCGCCCGCGCGGCCTCGACGGCCGCGTTAAGCGCCAGAATATTCGTCTGGAATGCAATCCCGTCGATCAGGGAGATAATTTCCGTCATCTGCTGCGCGCACTCGGTAATGGATTGCATATTGCTGGCAACCTGTTCCATCAGATCTCCGCCCTTGCGCGCCTGCAGCGTCGCGGCATTCGCCTGCTCGCTCGCCAGCCGGGTATTATCGGCATTGTTTCGGGTACTTGCCGCCATCTGCTCCATGCTTGCCGCAGTTTGCACCAGAGATGCAGACTGTTGCTCTGTTTTCACCGAGAGCTGAGCACTGCGGGAAGAGAGCTGATCCGACAAGGCCATGGCGTTTTGTGATGATGCCCTGATCTCACGCACCAGCGTAGCGATGTTGCTGGAAAGAGTATTAATCCCGGGAATTAATCGCCCCGCGCAGTTATTGCCAAACTCGGGGATAGAGACGCCTAAGTTGCCTGCGGTCACTTCTTCAATACTTTTTTTCACAGTATTGATCGGCGTCACAAGAAACTTCGTCATATAACTCCAGAGCAAAAATAATCCAACGAAATTGACCAGATTAATCGAAACGAAAAGAGGAAGATTGCTGGAAAATAGAGCAACGATACCTGCATTCACTAAAAACAGGCACAGCAGGAACCAGGCAATGAAGGTCCTGACACTAATATTTCTTAGCATGATTTTACCCACAACTTATATTTTGGTCGGCATTTAGATTTATAGCATTCACTTTTACGTTTGTCCTCACATAATACGCTGGTTTCTCGTTTCGCCGTTACCCACCCTGTATTTAACTTAAGTCAGATAAAAAAGGGGTTTTAGTAGAAATGTCATGTCCCATATGCTGTATTGCTGGTCCAAAGCCCCCTGAAGCGATACCATTATCTGCGGTACAACGGTCCATATGCACACATATTTAAGACGCTTTGCTACAATCTATCGGCTATGTTTAGCAGTACTTAATGCATTAACATAAAGAATATATTTTATATTTCGGGTAAGTTTGACCTTTTATAT
>NZ_JADBQO010000056.1:0-26035 GCF_014895875.1 Enterobacter cloacae complex sp. P12RS | reverse complement strand
ACATCCGCCGTGTCGATGGAGGCGCATTATAGGGATCCCAATTTTTAGCACAAGTGTTTTTTAGATCTTTTTTTTCGACTGCTGATTTTCCGCGCTTTTCGCTGAAATCCCGCCCGTTCTGCTTAAATATTGACGCATTTTGCCTTGCCTCGATCCAATAATATGATCAAGTCTTCCGTATAGCGCTCATCCTTAGAGGTAGTTATGTCTGCAGTATTACGCCCTTATAAAGATCTGTTCCCCCAAAAAGGCGATCGCGTGATGATCGATGCCACCAGCGTGGTCATTGGTGATGTCCGAATGGCCGATGACGTCAGTATCTGGCCGCTCGTCGCCATCAGGGGAGATGTAAATTATGTGTCGATCGGTGCCCGTACCAATATTCAGGACGGTAGCGTTCTGCATGTTACGCACAAATCCTCTTATAACCCGGAGGGCAATCCCCTCATCATTGGAGAAGATGTTACCGTCGGACATAAAGTGATGCTTCACGGCTGCACTATCGGTAATCGGGTGCTTGTTGGCATGGGATCGATTTTGCTGGATGGCGTGATAGTAGAAGAAGACGTAATGATTGGGGCCGGTAGCCTGGTTCCGCAGAACAAACGTCTGGAAAGTGGTTATCTCTATCTGGGAAGCCCGGTAAAACAGATCCGCCCCCTGAAGGAGGCAGAGATAGAAGGATTAAAATACTCGGCGAACAACTACGTAAAATGGAAGAATGACTATTTGGATCAGGATAACCAAACCCAACCCTGATCGTCTTCCTGCTGCTCGCGGATTAAATCGCTGGCTTCCTCTTCCAGATCCCAGCGATTTTCGCAAAAAACGGCTATCGGGTCTGTGCCGCCAAAACGATGTAACAGCGCTTCTCCATGGATGGCACAGGTAAGCTGCATACCCTGCACCAGCACCGGAAAACAGACCGCCTGCTTATGCTCATCCCAGCTCTCTCTGTCCGGGAAATGAATAGCCTGATTCACGCCGAAAGCTCCTGTTTTAGCTTTTCAATGACCGGCTCGACTGCAGGCAACACCCCGTGCCAGAGCAGTACCGCATGCGCAGCCTGCCCCACCAGCATTCCCAGCCCATCGGCTAACTGTTTCGCACCGTGTTGTTCGCACCAGTTCAGGAAGGGCGTATTCCCTTTCTGATAGAACATGTCATAGAAGTACATGTGCGCGCTGACCAGCGAAGCGGGGATTGCCGGGATCTCGCCACTGATGCCGCTGGATGTGGCATTAATGACAAGATCGAACTCACGTTCGGCAAGATCGTCAAGCGCTACCGCACTTACGCTGCCGGTATGCGCAAACAACGCCGCCAGCGCTTCTGCCCGGAAAAAAGTTCGGTTGGTAATGGTCACCGCACAGTCCAGGGAAAGCAGAGGCAACAGTACTCCCCGCGATGCGCCCCCCGCACCAATCAGCAGGACCCGGAACCCAGGTTTAATAAATGACAGTCGTTCCAGATCGCTCAGCAAACCTATTCCGTCAGTGTTGTCGCCCAGAAGACGTCCGTCCTCAAGCCGTTTTAGGGTATTTACTGCACCAGCAAGAGAAGCGCGCTCGGTCAGTTCATCAGCACGTTCGAAAGCTTCCTCTTTAAAAGGAACCGTCACATTCGCACCTTTGCCACCTGCGGCGAAAAAAGCCTCAAGCGTTGGAATAAATGCATCTACCGGTGCCAGTACGCGGCCATAGGGATGATTTATCTGCAGCTGCTCCGCAAATTGCTGATGGATCAGCGGTGACTTGCTGTGTGCAATCGGATTACCAAAAACAGCATAGGTTTCCATGAGATTACCCCTGGCGAAAACGTTCGCCGGTCAAAGCGTCGCGAATTTCAGACGGATTCAGGCGCCCTCCCGTCTCTCCAACAGCAACCGGGAAGTCATTTCCGAACTGTGCCAACACTTCTTCGGTTGTACGACAAGGTGGCAATCCGGTCAGGTTGGCGCTGGTTGAGACCAGCGGTTTACCAAATGCCAGGCAAAGCTCAACCACCAGAGGATGATCGGTGACGCGAACGGCGAGGGAATCAAAGCGTCCTGTCAGCCAGCGCGGTGTTGTCGGCTGCGCCGGGAAAACAAAGGTCACCGGTCCTGGCCATGCGGAGAAAATAGTCTCGCGCTGCGCCGGTGTCAGCATAGAGTCATCAATGTAGGGCTTAAGCTGCTCGTAATTCGCAGCTATCAAAATCAACCCTTTCTCTACGGGTCTTTGTTTTAAGGCAAGCAGGCGGCTCACAGCCGTCTCGCTGTCAGGATCGCAACCGACCCCAAAAACAGCTTCAGTTGGATAGGCGATGACTTTTTCATTTTTCAGCACGTCCACAGCATGCGCAATGGAGCCTGATGGCAGGTTATTATTCACTATTTTGATCCGCCGTTACCGGCTTTCCACATTGTTTGCTGGCGCAGAAGCGTTTCACACCTTGCGCCGTTTTCTTCTCGATAAGTAGCGGATAGTTGCAATGAGGGCAGACGCCCGCTACCGGTTTGAAATTGATAACGAACTGGCATTCAGGGTAGCGATCGCAGGAATGGAAGGTCTTACCATAGCGGGAACGGCGCTGTACCAGCTGACCGCGCTGACACTGAGGACACGCAATCGCCGTTTCATCAGGCTTATCAATTTGTTCCGTATGCTCACATTCCGGATAACGGCTACAGCCAATAAACATGCCGAAACGGCCCTGACGTAGCGCTAGTTCACCACCACAAAGAGGACATAGCTGTCCTTCCAGAATTTTGACGATATGTCCATCCGCCTGGCTTTTCAGAGGACGGACATAATCACATTCCGGATAGTGTGAACAACCGAGAAACGGGCCGTGTTTCCCGGACCGAATAACAAGTTCAGCCCCGCACTGCGGGCAGGGCTCGTTTTTATGCACCGTGAATAGTGCTGATTTGGCCATAACAACTCTTGGTGCTACACATAGAATTAATGCAGCATACCTTCATTCACTTCAAAGAGTAATTCTTCCATTTGCTGATAGGCATTTTCACAGCCCGGGATATTAAACAGAACCATCAGAATCACCCATTTCAGATCTTCCAGTTCAAATTCTGCCGTATCCAGCGCCATGACACGCTCTATCACCATTTCTCTCGTTTCGAGGTTCAGCACCTGAATCTGCTCAAGGAATAAGATGAATCCCCGGCAGCTGGCGTCCAGCCTTTCACACTCTTCTGCGGTATAAATGCGTACTGACAACGGGTCAGAAGCAAGCTGCATCGGTTCGGCGAGGCCTTCCTGATAATCAGCCAGTTTTTCCAGCCACATCAACGCATTATAGATATCTTCCCGCTCAAACCCCGCATCGGTAAGATCCTGTGTCAATTTGTCCTGATCCACTCGCATTTCTGCTTCGTTATGGATGTAAGTCTCAAACAAATACATCAGTACGTCGAACATGGCATGCCCTCCTTAATCGGACATAGCCGCCGGGTACAGCTGCGATCCACCCTGCTAACTCCAGTTCGAGTAGCTGTGCTACCGTTACTGGCACAGGTTGGCCGGCACGTTCAGCGACAACGTCAACAGGTGTTACCTCATCTCCTACGTTAGCCAGGAGCTTGGGAAATGGCAATGCCACCTTTCCCTGATCTGATGAATAATGTCGCTTTTCGGGATCTTCCTGCAGACATTGCAAGCCATATTGCAAATTTTCAAGAATGTCCCGCGCTTCTGTTACCGGCGTCGCACCCTGCTTTATCAGCCAGTGTGGTCCTTCACACCCCGGGTTACCAATCGGGCCGGGTAAGGCGAAAACCTCCCTCCCCTGATCGAGCGCGCATCGTGCAGTGACCAGCGAGCCGCTTCGCACTGCCGCTTCAACGACCAATACACCCTGGCTAAGCCCGCTGATGATTCGATTACGACGCGGAAAGTTTGCCGGCCGGGGCTGCGCCGAAAGAGGGAACTCAGACACTATCGCCCCGTCAGCTTCGATAAGCCGCATCGCCAGCGCCTGATGCCGACGGGGATAAATGCTAAACAGGCCATTCCCCAGTACGGCCACGCTACGCCCTTTTACAGACAATGCGGCGTTGTGAGCAACACCGTCTATACCGCAGGCCAGTCCGCTGGTGATTGTGAAACCACTTTGCGAAAGTTGTTCGCACAGAATTTTCCCCCATCGTTCTCCATACCATGACGGCGCACGGCTACCCACGACCGCCAGCTGGGCAGCATTAAGCGTTTCAGGGTTACCTTTTACGAATAATGCACCGGGATAATCAGGAATTGCTCGAAGTAAAGGAGGATAAAGCGGATGGGTTGCCGTCAATAAATGATTTCCCGGCTGCTCAAGCCACACCAGACTACGCTCCAGCTCACCCTCATCTGGGTTAAAGAACCGTTCAGCCTGTTTTGCTGACAGCCCGGCGTCTCTGACAGCGGAAGCATCGATATTTTTTTGCTTGTGCAGCCGAGCAGCCGCTTCCAGCATTCCATCGCCACATAATGAACCTGTGTGTATTAGCCGTAGCCATATCTCGATAGACGTCATCCTTTCCCCCTGCCATAAGCGGCCTGCGCAATCATTGCGATTGGTCACTGATGCTGTCAATCGACCCGGGATTTGTCTAGAATAGAAGTAATATTCTTATCAACTCCTGAACACGACTCTGGAAATTTATGGCAGTTTTGCAAGTGTTACATATTCCGGACGAGCGCCTTCGCATCGTCGCTGAACCGGTTAAAGAAGTGAATGCAGAAATCCAGCGTATCGTTGATGATATGTTCGATACCATGTACGCCGAAGAAGGCATTGGCCTGGCGGCGACGCAGGTAGACATTCACAAGCGTATTATCGTGATCGACGTTTCTGAAAATCGCGATGAGCGTCTGGTGCTGATCAACCCTGAATTGCTTGAGAAGAGCGGTGAAACGGGCATTGAGGAAGGTTGTCTTTCTATTCCGGAACAGCGCGCTTTGGTGCCACGTGCCGAAAAAGTGAAAATTCGCGCTTTGGATCGTGACGGTAATCCGTTCGAACTGGAAGCAGATGACCTGCTGGCAATTTGCATTCAGCATGAGATGGATCATCTGGTCGGTAAGCTGTTTATCGATTACCTCTCGCCGTTGAAACAGCAGCGTATTCGTCAAAAAGTAGAGAAACTGGATCGTTTGCGCTCTCGCGCATAACGTCCCCCCGGATACAAGGATCATCGTGTCTAA
This sequence comes from Enterobacter cloacae complex sp. P12RS, assembly GCF_014895875.1. NCBI lineage: Bacteria > Pseudomonadati > Pseudomonadota > Gammaproteobacteria > Enterobacterales > Enterobacteriaceae > Enterobacter > Enterobacter cloacae complex sp. P12RS. Next base: position 20,846 of record NZ_JADBQO010000056.1, on the reverse strand, counting down.
AACACTACGTATTATCTTCGCGGGAACCCCTGATTTTGCAGCGCGTCATCTTGACGCGCTGTTATCTTCTGGTCACCAGGTTGTCGGCGTCTTTACCCAGCCGGACCGTCCGGCTGGTCGCGGTAAAAAACTGATGCCGAGCCCGGTAAAGGTGCTGGCAGAAGAGCATGGGCTTCCTGTTTTCCAGCCCGCATCCTTACGCCCTCAGGAAAATCAGCAGCTGGTTGCTGACCTGAACGCCGACGTAATGGTCGTGGTGGCTTACGGTTTAATTCTGCCAAAAGCGGTGCTTGATATGCCTCGTCTGGGTTGTATCAACGTGCACGGCTCCTTGCTCCCGCGCTGGCGTGGTGCGGCACCTATCCAGCGCTCCCTGTGGGCGGGGGATGCTGAAACCGGCGTCACAATCATGAAGATGGACGTAGGTTTAGACACTGGCGACATGCTGCATAAACTGGCGTGCCCTATTACTGCAGACGATACCAGCGCTACGCTGTATGACAAACTGGCAGACCTCGGTCCGCAAGGGCTTATCGAGACGCTGCAGCAACTTGCTGACAATACGGCGAAACCGGAAGTTCAGGATGAGGCGCTGGTGACGTATGCTGAAAAACTGAGTAAAGAAGAAGCCCGGCTCGACTGGTCCTTGTCTGCCGCTCAACTTGAACGCTGCATCCGCGCTTTTAATCCGTGGCCGATGAGCTGGATGGAGATTGATGAGCAGCCAGTGAAAGTCTGGAAAGCGTCAGTCATTAATGGCAATACGGCTGCTGAACCCGGCACGATTATCGACGCCAGCAAGAACGGTATCCAGGTTGCGACAGCAGAAGGGATCCTGAATCTTGAATCGCTGCAACCGGCCGGTAAGAAAGCCATGAGCGCTCAGGATCTATTAAATTCCCGTCGTGAATGGTTTATACCGGGTAATCGTCTTGCCTAATCCAATATATGCTTAAAGCCCGGTGTTTCCGGGCATTTTTATTTTTATAGTTATGAAAAAACAAAATCTACGCAGTATGGCGGCCAAAGCCGTTGAGCAGGTTATTGAGCAGGGCCAGTCATTGAGTAACATCCTGCCTCCCCTGCAACAAAAGGTATCTGATAAAGACAAAGCCCTGCTCCAGGAACTCTGCTTTGGCGTCCTGCGCACCCTTTCTCAGCTTGAGTGGCTCATTAATAAGCTGATGTCGCGCCCAATGACTGGCAAACAGCGCACCGTACATTATTTGATTATGGTGGGGTTTTATCAGCTTCTTCATACCCGCATTCCACCTCATGCCGCGCTGGCTGAAACGGTGGAAGGTGCCGTTGCGATTAAACGCCCTCAGTTGAAAGGGCTGATCAACGGCGTACTGCGTCAGTTCCAGCGTCAGCAGGATGAGCTACTGGCTGAATTTGCACAAAGCGAAATACGTTTTCTGCACCCGGACTGGCTGCTGAATCGCCTTAAAAAAGCGTATCCGCAGCAATGGCAAAACATTGCCGAAGCGAATAATCAACGCCCACCGATGTGGTTACGCGTCAACCGTAATCACCACACCCGTGACGCATGGCTGGCATTACTGGAAGAAACCGGAATGAGTGGATTCACGCAGGCAGCCTATCCGGATGCCGTGCGTTTAGCCTCCCCTGCACCGGTACATGCTTTACCTGGTTTTGATGAAGGCTGGGTGACCGTACAGGATGCCTCGGCTCAGGGTTGCATGACCTGGCTTGAACCAGCAAACGGGGAACAGATCCTCGATCTTTGCGCCGCGCCTGGCGGAAAAACAACGCACATTCTTGAAGTGGCTCCGCAGGCCAGCGTAATGGCCGTGGATGTCGATGAGCAGCGCCTGTCACGCGTCTACGACAACCTCAAGCGTCTGGGCATGAAGGCTCAGGTTAAGCAGGGCGACGGACGCAAGCCCGCAGAATGGTGTGGTGAAACCCAGTTTGACCGCATTTTGCTGGATGCGCCCTGCTCTGCAACAGGCGTGATTCGTCGCCATCCGGATATCAAGTGGCTGCGCCGCGATCGCGATATCAAGGAACTTGCCCAACTGCAATCGGACATACTTGACGCAATCTGGCCACATCTTAAACCCGGCGGCACGCTGGTTTATGCAACCTGCTCCGTATTGCCAGAAGAAAACAGCCAGCAAATCGCGGCCTTCCTTAAACGTACCCCGGACGCAACGCTGCGCGATACGGGAACGCCTGAATGCCCGGGTCAGCAAAACCTGCCGGGCGCGGAAGAAGGCGATGGCTTCTTTTACGCTAAGCTAATCAAAGAGTGATGTTGAGAACAGGTCACGAGATATGAAAATTATCATTCTGGGCGCAGGACAAGTGGGCGGAACGCTGGCGGAAAACCTGGTTGGCGAAAACAACGACATCACAATCGTTGATACCAACGGGGATCGTCTGCGCGTTTTACAGGACAAATTTGACCTTCGCGTTGTGCAGGGCCATGGCTCACACCCGCGCGTGCTACGCGAGGCAGGCGCCGACGATGCAGACATGCTCGTTGCGGTGACCAGTTCTGACGAAACCAATATGGTGGCCTGTCAGGTGGCCTACTCGCTTTTCAACACCCCTAACCGAATCGCGCGCATCCGTTCTCCGGACTATGTCCGCGATGCTGAGAAGCTCTTTAATTCAGAAGCGGTTCCTATTGACCATCTCATCGCGCCAGAACAGCTGGTTATCGACAATATCTATCGTCTGATCGAATATCCAGGCGCGCTGCAGGTGGTGAATTTTGCCGAAGGTAAGGTCAGTCTTGCCGTCGTTAAGGCCTATTACGGCGGCCCGTTGATCGGCAATGCGCTTTCCACAATGCGTGAGCACATGCCGCATATCGATACGCGCGTTGCCGCCATTTTCCGCCACGACAGACCTATTCGTCCTCAAGGCTCCACGATTGTCGAAGCGGGGGATGAGGTCTTCTTCATTGCGGCCTCTCAGCATATTCGTGCGGTGATGAGTGAGTTGCAGCGTCTCGAAAAGCCTTATAAACGCATTATGCTGGTCGGCGGTGGCAATATCGGCGCGGGCCTGGCGCGAAGGCTGGAAAAAGACTACAGCGTGAAATTGATCGAGCGCGATCAACAGCGTGCTTCTGAGCTGGCGGAAAAACTGCAAAATACGATCGTATTTTATGGCGACGCGTCGGATCAGGAATTATTGGCTGAAGAGCATATTGATCAAGTTGATCTCTTTATTGCCGTCACGAACGATGACGAGGCGAATATTATGTCCGCCATGCTCGCCAAACGTATGGGAGCAAAGAAGGTCATGGTGCTTATCCAGCGCAAGGCGTATGTCGACCTGGTTCAGGGCAGCGTTATTGATATTGCCATTTCACCGCAGCAGGCGACCATTTCCGCTCTGCTGAGCCATGTACGTAAAGCGGACATTGTCGGCGTTTCATCTCTGCGTCGCGGGGTGGCAGAAGCCATTGAAGCGGTAGCTCATGGAGATGAAACCACGTCACGCGTTGTGGGCCGCGCCATCGACGAAATTAAGCTGCCGCCGGGCACTATTATCGGCGCCGTAGTGCGCGGGAATGATGTCATGATCGCCAATGATAATTTGCGTATTGAGCAAGGCGACCACGTAATTATGTTCCTTACCGATAAAAAATTTATTACCGACGTCGAACGTTTATTCCAGCCTAGTCCATTCTTCCTTTAATACGTCGGGGCTCTCAATAGAGCCCCGCACTTTACCCTCTTTATTTCTGTGCCTTTTATTTTCATAACGTTTAATTATCCCGCATGGCAATTGGCTAATCATTTGTTAAACTTATAGTCGTCAGCTGGCACAAGGAGAACATAATGAGTTTTATTAAAGAATTTCGCGAATTTGCGATGCGCGGGAACGTGGTTGATTTGGCAGTGGGTGTCATTATTGGTGCGGCATTCGGCAAGATTGTTTCATCATTAGTAGCGGACATCATCATGCCACCTTTAGGGCTGCTAATCGGGGGCATTGATTTCAAACAGTTCGCGTTCACGCTGCGTGAAGCCCAGGGTGATATCCCGGCAGTTGTAATGCACTACGGCGTGTTTATCCAGAACGTATTTGATTTCGTGATTGTGGCGTTTGCTATCTTTATGGCTATCAAGCTGATTAACCGGCTCAACCGTAAAAAAGAAGAGCCAGCAGCAGCGCCTGCACCAACGAAAGAAGAAGTGTTACTGAGTGAAATTCGCGATCTGTTAAAAGAGCAAAATAACCGCGTTTAATCAGCAGTTAAAAACAGGAAGGCCAGTGGTAAATAAGCGATTCGCTTGCTTGCCACTGGCCTCCCAGTTACCCCGTTTTGCATGTTTGTCTTTACGCAGATAACTCCCCTTCCCTTTTTTATTCTTTTCAACGCGCTGTCGAAAAAGCGGGTCGTGAAGTAAAGCCTCGATGGCATTATCTTTAATTTGTCCCTTCGTGTGCTGATAGCGGCTCATAATTTCTCCTGAGCATGGTTTATGACGACGGAAGTCTAGACCCGAGTAGATTAAAAATCAACATCCCCGAGTTTCTCCACTGGCTCCCTGTTCAAGGGCTTCCAGAATTGAACAATAAATACTGCTATGAGCCGTTCCGCAGCAGGCATCATTCAACCTTTGCAAAGAGCGCTGCATGGTTTGCAGTTCCAGAATACGGGCTTCAACTTCATCAAGCCGGGCTTGCACGATGCTTTTGGATTCCTGACAAGTGTGATGCTCAGGATCGATGCGGATCGATAATAACTCGCGGATCGAATCAAGCGTGAAGCCAAGCTGTCGGGCGTAGCGTATGAATCTTAGACGTTGCAGATCGTTATCGGTATAAAGCCGAAAGCCGCCTTCCGTGCGTACCTCATGATCGATCATTTGCTGCTTTTCGTAATATCGGATAGTGTCCGGCGTTACGTTCGCGAGCTTTGCAAGTTCACCGATACGGTACATCGCTACTCCTCGTTTATCTTCTTCATCAATATTTCACCGTATTCCCCATGCAGGAATTCCGTACTCATTCCTGCCTGGCGCAGCTTGAGCTCGATCAGGGCAAGCCTGCGGCTAAGTTCTTTATGTCGAGGATCGTCCTGACGGATCCCTTTTAGCAGATCGACAAGTTCAACAGCCTCTCTGCGCTGCTCAAGCTCGGGCGGGAGGCAGCCAGCATTTTTTAGCAAACGGTATCCAGCCCGGAGTTCAGGCGCAATATGCGAATCATCTTCAAGTTCAAGAGGTTCGCCGCTCCCGGGAAGATTGTCAAAATCGCCTTTATTCTGGGCATCGCGAATATGGCGTTCTGCCCACTGGTCAAGCAACCACATCATCAGCTCCAGGGGATGAACAAAATTGATACAGGTATTGTAGAGAAGTGGGGATAATGCGGATATAAAAAAACCCGCCGAGGCGGGTTTTTTTACGTTACTGCAGATTACTCTGCAGCAGCTTCTGCTTTCTCTGAACGATCAACCAGCTCGATGTAAGCCATCGGCGCGTTGTCGCCTGCACGGAAACCACACTTCAGAATGCGAGTGTAACCACCGGCACGGCTCGCGAAACGCGGGCCCAGTTCGTTAAACAGTTTTGCCACGATCTCGTTATCACGAGTACGGGCGAATGCCAGACGACGATTAGCAACGCTGTCAGTCTTGGCAAGAGTAATCAGCGGCTCAACTACGCGACGCAGCTCTTTCGCTTTAGGCAGGGTCGTCTTGATGATTTCATGACGAACCAGTGAACCTGCCATGTTGCGGAACATAGCCTGGCGATGGCTGCTGTTGCGGTTCAGTTGACGACCACTCTTACGATGGCGCATGACCTTATCCTTCTCAGTAAAACCTTAACCTGTGATCCGGTTACTCGTCAGCAATGCTTGCCGGTGGCCAGTTTTCCAGGCGCATGCCCAGAGACAGACCACGTGAAGCCAGCACGTCTTTAATCTCGGTAAGAGATTTTTTACCCAGGTTCGGCGTTTTCAGCAACTCAACCTCGGTACGCTGTACCAGATCACCGATATAGTGGATAGCTTCTGCCTTGAGGCAGTTAGCAGAGCGGACAGTCAATTCGAGATCGTCAACAGGGCGCAGCAGGATCGGATCGAATTCTGGTTTCTCTTCTTTCACTTCTGGCTGACGTACATCACGTAAGTCAACGAAAGCTTCCAGTTGTTCTGCCAGGATGGTTGCCGCACGACGAATCGCCTCTTCAGGATCGATTGTGCCGTTGGTTTCCATTTCGATGACCAGCTTGTCCAGGTCGGTACGCTGTTCTACACGCGCTGCTTCAACATTGTAGGCAATACGCTCTACAGGGCTGTAGCATGCGTCGACCAGCAGACGGCCGATTGGGCGCTCATCTTCTTCCGAATGAATTCGGGCAGAAGCCGGCACATAACCACGACCGCGCTGAACTTTGATACGCATGCTAATAGCTGCGTTCTCATCGGTCAGGTGGCAGATCACGTGCTGCGGCTTGACGATTTCAACATCACCGTCGTGGGTGATGTCGGCTGCAGTCACAGGGCCAATGCCAGATTTATCCAGAGTAAGAATAACTTCATCTTTACCCTGAACTCTCACCGCCAGCCCTTTCAGGTTGAGCAGGATTTCAAGGATATCTTCCTGAACGCCTTCTTTGGTGCTGTACTCATGAAGTACACCATCAATCTCAACCTCGGTCACCGCGCAACCCGGCATCGATGAGAGCAGAATACGGCGCAGTGCGTTACCCAGAGTATGGCCAAAGCCACGCTCTAAAGGCTCAAGGGTCACCTTGGCGTGCGTCGAACTCACTTGCTCGATATCTACCAGGCGCGGTTTTAGAAACTCTGTCACAGAACCCTGCATTGTGTCCTCTCTTTGGTACTAAGCTTTACTTGGAGTAAAGCTCGACGATCAGGTGTTCGTTAATGTCCGCAGACAGATCAGAACGCTCAGGCTGACGCTTGAACGTACCTTCCATCTTGCCAGCATCAACTTCCAGCCAGGTTGGCTTTTCACGCTGCTCAGCCAGCTCCAGAGCGGCCTTCACGCGAGATTGCTTTTTCGCTTTCTCACGAATGCTAACAACGTCATTCGCTTTAACCTGATAAGAAGCGATGTTAACAACACGACCGTTTACCATGATTGCTTTGTGGCTAACCAGCTGACGTGATTCAGCACGAGTAGCGCCGAAGCCCATACGGTATACAACGTTGTCCAGACGACCTTCCAGCAGAGCCAGCAGGTTTTCACCTGTGTTGCCTTTCAGACGTGCTGCTTCTTTATAGTAGTTACGGAACTGACGCTCCAGCACACCGTACATACGGCGAACTTTTTGCTTTTCACGCAACTGCACACCATAGTCAGACAGACGCGGTTTACGCGCACCGTGCTGGCCAGGAGCTTGTTCAATTTTACACTTGGTATCGATCGCGCGAACGCCAGACTTAAGGAATAAGTCGGTGCCCTCACGACGGCTCAGCTTGAGCTTAGGACCCAAATATCTTGCCATTTTCTATCTCCAACTAACCTAAAAAACGAGCGTTATACGCGACGTTTTTTCGGCGGACGACAACCGTTATGAGGGATCGGAGTCACATCAGTAATATTCGTGATGCGGAAACCAGCGGCGTTCAGAGCGCGAACAGTAGATTCACGACCCGGACCCGGACCTTTAACCATAACTTCCAGATTCTTGATGCCGTATTCTTTTACGGCTTCAGCGCAACGCTCTGCTGCAACCTGAGCTGCGAACGGAGTGGATTTGCGAGAACCACGGAAACCGGAACCACCGGCTGTTGCCCAACCCAATGCGTTACCCTGACGATCAGTAATAGTAACGATGGTGTTGTTGAAAGAAGCATGGATATGAGCCACGCCGTCAGAGACTTGTTTTCTTACACGTTTACGTGCACGAACTGGTGCCTTTGCCATTATTCAATCACCCCGATTATTTCTTGATCGGTTTGCGCGGACCCTTACGGGTACGTGCGTTGGTCTTAGTACGCTGACCGCGCACTGGCAGACCACGACGATGACGCAAACCGCGATAGCAACCAAGATCCATCAGGCGCTTGATGCTCATGCTGATTTCACGGCGCAGATCACCTTCAACGACAAATTTGGCAACTTCGTCACGCAGCGTGTCGATTTGTCCTTCAGACAGCTCACTGATCTTAACATCTTCAGCGATACCCGCTGCAGCCAGGATGGCTTTAGAACGGGTCTTGCCGATGCCGTAGATCGAAGTTAATGCGATCACAGCATGTTTCTGATCAGGAATGTTAATGCCTGCTATACGGGCCACTATGCACTCCTACTATTTAATATGTACGCACCATGCTGAAAAGCCCGTTTTCAGGATACTCAAATGGAAACGTACAGACATACAAAAGATTGGCTGGCTAATCTAGCCAGCTCAACCCAACTTTGCAAGAAAAATATGCGAAATAATCAGCCTTGGCGCTGTTTATGCTTCGGCTCGGCACTGCAAATCACACGGATGACACCATCACGCTTAACGATTTTGCAGTTACGGCATAATTTCTTGACGGAAGCACGAACTTTCATTTTTACTCTCCGTAACTTCTCAGGCGACCAATTAGCGGCCGTAGCCTTTCAGGTTCGCCTTCTTCAATGCAGACTCATACTGACTGGACATCATAAGAGTTTGCACTTGAGCCATAAAGTCCATAATCACGACAACAACGATAAGCAGTGAGGTCCCACCGAAGTAGAACGGTACTTTCATTGCATCACGCATGAACTCCGGGATCAGGCAGATAAAAGTAATATAAAGCGCACCAACCAAAGTCAGGCGGGTCATTACTTTATCGATATACTTCGCCGTTTGCTCTCCCGGACGAATTCCTGGTACAAATGCACCGGACTTCTTCAGGTTATCTGCTGTTTCACGCGGGTTGAAGACCAACGCCGTGTAGAAGAAACAGAAGAAGATGATCGCAGACGCATAGAGTAACACATAAAGTGGTTGCCCAGGCTGCAAATACAGCGAAATTGTTGTCAGCCAGTTCCAACCAGTACCGCCCCCGAACCATGACGCGATGGTTGCCGGGAACAGAATAATACTGGAAGCGAAGATAGCCGGGATAACCCCCGCCATATTCACTTTCAGCGGTAAATGTGTGCTCTGTGCAGCATAGACACGACGACCCTGCTGACGCTTAGCGTAGTTCACCACAATGCGGCGTTGACCACGTTCAACGAAGACAACAAAGAACGTCACTGCAAATACTAATACTGCAACCAACAGCAACAGGAGGAAGTGCAGGTCGCCTTGACGCGCTTGCTCGATAGTATGGGCGATGGCCGGCGGGAGTCCCGCAACGATACCGGCGAAGATAATGATTGAGATACCGTTACCGATACCACGCTCAGTAATCTGTTCGCCGAGCCACATCAGGAACATCGTCCCTGTGACCAGACTAACAACAGCGGTGAAATAGAATGCAAAGCCTGGGTTTAATACCAGGCCCTGCATACCAGGCATATTCGGCAGACCGGTAGCAATACCGATCGACTGGAATATTGCCAGCACCAGAGTACCGTAACGGGTGTACTGACTAATCTTACGACGTCCAGACTCCCCTTCTTTCTTCAGCTCTGCCAGGGCCGGATGAACGACCGTCAGCAGTTGGATAATAATCGATGCCGAAATGTACGGCATAATACCCAGAGCAAAGATAGAAGCACGGCTGAGAGCACCACCAGAGAACATGTTGAACATTTCAATGATGGTGCCTCGCTGTTGCTCAAGCAGTTTGGCAAGTACAGCGGCATCGATACCAGGGATCGGAATAAAAGAGCCAATACGGAACACAATCAGCGCGCCGATAACAAACAGCAGTCTGCGTTTCAGCTCGCCAAATCCACCTTTGGCACTTTGAAAATCTAATCCCGGTTGCTTAGCCATCTGCTACTTATTCCTCAATTTTACCGCCAGCAGCTTCGATAGCAGCACGAGCACCTTTAGTAACACGCAGGCCACGAACAGTTACCGGAGTAGAAACTTCACCAGACAGGATCACTTTCGCGAACTCAATCTGAATACCGATAATGTTAGCCGCTTTCAGCGTGTTCAGGTCTACAACGCCGCCTTCAACTTTCGCCAGGTCAGACAGACGGATTTCCGCTGTGATCGCTGCTTTGCGAGAGGTGAAGCCGAACTTCGGCAGACGACGGTACAGTGGCATCTGGCCACCCTCGAAACCGCGACGTACGCCACCGCCAGAACGAGAGTTCTGACCTTTGTGACCACGACCACCGGTTTTGCCGAGGCCAGAACCGATACCACGACCCAGGCGTTTACCCGCCTTTTTAGAGCCTTCGGCCGGAGACAGAGTATTTAAACGCATCTCTTACTCCTCAACTTTAACCATGAAGTAAACCGCGTTGACCATACCACGAACAGCAGGAGTATCCTCGCGCTCAACGGTATGACCAATACGACGCAGACCCAGGCCAAGCAGCGTTGCCTTGTGTTTCGGCAGACGACCGATTGCACTGCGGGTTTGAGTGATTTTAATAGTCTTTGCCATGGTCAATTACCCCAGAATTTCTTCAACGGATTTACCACGCTTGGCAGCGACCATTTCTGGAGAATTCATATTTTCCAGGCCATCAATAGTTGCACGAACCACGTTGATCGGGTTGGTGGAACCATATGCTTTAGCCAGAACGTTATGAACCCCAGCAACTTCCAGAACGGCGCGCATTGCACCACCGGCGATGATACCGGTACCTTCTGAAGCTGGCTGCATGAATACACGAGAACCCGTGTGAACACCTTTAACTGGGTGCTGCAGGGTGCCGTTGTTCAGCGCGACGTTAATCATATTGCGACGGGCTTTTTCCATCGCTTTCTGGATCGCTGCTGGAACTTCACGCGCTTTACCGTAACCAAAACCAACGCGACCGTTACCATCGCCTACTACAGTCAGAGCTGTGAAGGAGAAAATACGACCACCTTTAACGGTTTTAGATACGCGGTTTACCGCGATCAGCTTTTCCTGCAGTTCGCCAGCCTGTTTTTCGATGTGAGCCATCTTACACCTCTACCTTAGAACTGAAGGCCAGCTTCACGGGCAGCATCTGCCAGTGCCTGGACACGACCATGATATTGGAACCCGGAACGGTCAAAGGAAACATTGCTGATGCCTTTTTCCAGAGCGCGTTCTGCAACAGCTTTACCTACAGCTGCAGCGGCGTCTTTGTTACCGGTGTACTTCAATTGTTCTGAGATAGCTTTTTCTACAGTAGAAGCAGCTACCAGAACTTCAGAACCGTTCGGTGCAATTACCTGTGCGTAAATATGACGCGGGGTACGATGTACCACCAGGCGAGTTGCACCCAGCTCTTTGAGCTTGCGGCGTGCGCGGGTCGCACGACGGATACGAGCAGATTTCTTATCCATAGTGTTACCTTACTTCTTCTTAGCCTCTTTGGTACGCACGACTTCGTCGGCGTAACGAACACCCTTGCCTTTGTAAGGCTCAGGACGACGGTAGGCGCGCAGATCTGCTGCAACCTGACCGATCAGCTGTTTATCAGCACCTTTCAGCACGATTTCAGTTTGAGTCGGACATTCTGCAGTGATACCGGCCGGCAGCGGATGCTCAACAGGGTGTGAGAAGCCCAGAGACAGGCCTACTGCATTCCCTTTGATAGCTGCACGATAACCTACACCAACCAGCTGAAGCTTTTTAGTGAAGCCTTCGGTAACACCAACAACCATTGAGTTCAGCAGGGCACGCGCGGTACCAGCCTGAGCCCATCCATCCACGAAACCATCACGTGGACCGAAGGTCAGAGCGTTATCTGCATGTTTAACTTCAACAGCTTTGTTGAGGGTACGAGTCAGCTCGCCGTTTTTACCTTTGATCGTAATAACCTGACCGTCGATTTTTACATCAACGCCGGCAGGAATAACGACCGGTGCTTTAGCAACACGAGACATTCTTTCCTCCGATTAGGCTACGTAGCAGATAATTTCGCCACCAAGACCAGCCTGGCGCGCTGCACGATCAGTCATAACACCTTTAGAGGTAGAAACAACTGCGATACCAAGGCCAGCCATAACTTTTGGCAGCTCATCTTTTTTCTTATAGATGCGCAGACCTGGGCGGCTGACACGCTGAATGCTTTCTACAACAGCTTTACCCTGGAAATACTTGAGAGTAAGTTCCAGTTCCGGCTTGGTGTCGCCTTCAACTTTAAAATCTTCGATAAAACCTTCTTCCTTCAGCACGTTGGCAATTGCCACTTTCAGCTTGGCGGAAGGCATGGTGACCGCAACTTTGTTCGCGGCCTGACCGTTACGGATACGGGTCAGCATATCCGCGATCGGATCTTGCATGCTCATCTGTCTTTACTCCCGTGATTCAATTGGTAATTACCAGCTAGCCTTTTTCAAGCCTGGCACTTCACCGCGCATGGCGGCTTCACGCAGTTTGATACGGCTCAACCCAAACTTGCCCACATAACCATGTGGACGACCTGTTTGACGACAGCGGTTACGCTGACGAGACGGGCTGGAATCACGCGGCAGAGACTGCAGCTTGAGAACCGCATTCCAACGATCTTCGTCGGAAGCGTTCACATCAGAAATGATCGCTTTCAGTTCAGCGCGTTTAGCGAAGAATTTATCAGCTAAAGCTACGCGCTTTACTTCGCGTGCTTTCATTGATTGCTTAGCCATTCAGTAACCCTACCTTACTTGCGGAACGGGAAGTCAAAGGCAGCCAGCAGAGCACGGCCTTCTTCGTCAGATTTCGCAGTAGTGGTAATGGTAATATCCAAACCACGCACGCGGTCGACTTTATCGTAGTCGATTTCTGGGAAGATGATCTGCTCACGGACACCCATGCTGTAGTTACCACGACCGTCGAAAGACTTCGCGGACAGGCCACGGAAGTCACGGATACGTGGAACAGCAATAGTGATCAGGCGCTCAAAGAACTCCCACATGCGTTCGCCACGCAGAGTTACTTTACAGCCGATCGGATAGCCCTGACGGATTTTGAAGCCTGCAACAGATTTGCGTGCTTTGGTGATCAGCGGTTTTTGACCGGAGATTGCTGTCAGGTCAGCTGCTGCGTTATCCAGCAGTTTCTTGTCAGCGATCGCTTCACCAACACCCATGTTCAGGGTGATCTTCTCGACCCGAGGGACTTGCATGACAGAATTGTAGTTAAACTCGGTCATGAGTTTCTTAACTACTTCGTCTTTGTAGTAATCATGCAGTTTCGCCATCGTACTACTCCAAATTACTTGATAGTTTCGCTATTAGACTTGAAGAAACGGACTTTTTTGCCGTCTTCGAATCTAAAGCCTACACGGTCAGCCTTACCGGTAGCCGCATTGAAGATTGCAACGTTAGAAACCTGAATAGCAGCTTCTTTTTCAACGATGCCGCCTGGTTGGTTCAGGGCCGGAACCGGCTTCTGATGTTTCTTAACCAGGTTGATACCTTCAACGACAAGTTTGCCGGAAGACAGAACATTTTTTACTTTACCGCGTTTACCTTTATCTTTACCGGTTAACACGATAACTTCGTCATCACGACGGATTTTCGCTGCCATGATTCGCTCCTTAGAGTACTTCTGGTGCCAGAGAGATAATTTTCATGAACTTCTCAGTACGAAGTTCACGAGTTACCGGCCCAAAGATACGCGTGCCGATAGGCTGCTCGCTGTTATTGTTTAAAATAACGCATGCATTACCATCGAAGCGAATGACAGAACCGTCAGGGCGACGAACACCCTTCTTGGTGCGCACCACTACCGCCTTCAGCACATCACCTTTTTTGACCTTACCACGTGGAATTGCTTCCTTGATGGTGATCTTGATGATGTCGCCTACGCCTGCGTAGCGACGGTGCGAGCCACCCAGAACCTTGATACACATTACGCGACGTGCACCGGAGTTGTCGGCGACGTTCAGCATAGTCTGTTCTTGGATCATTTTAGTGCTCCGCTAATGTCAACTACTACCTGAGACTCTAAAATCAGAGCCGTTAAAAAGCCCCATATCGAGGGCGCGGCATTATAACACCGCTTCTGCAATATGGGTAGAAAAAATAAACGGCTCATCGCTGAGCCGTTTATTCGTATTGAGAAGGCGTACTGTATTACAGAACCGCTTTCTCTACAACGCGAACCAGCGTCCAGGACTTAGTCTTGGACAGTGGACGGCATTCACGGATTTCAACCTTGTCGCCGATACCACATTCGTTGTTCTCGTCATGTACGTGCAGTTTGGTCGTACGCTTGATGAATTTACCGTAGATCGGGTGTTTCACAATACGTTCGATAGCTACAACAATGGATTTCTCCATTTTGTCGCTAACAACACGACCTTGCAGAGTACGGATTTTATCGGTCATTACGCACCCGCCTTCTGAGTCAGTAAAGTCTTAACGCGTGCAACATTGCGACGCACTTGCTTCAGCAGGTGAGTCTGTTGCAGCTGGCCACTTGCAGCCTGCATGCGCAGGTTGAACTGCTCACGCAGCAGGTTCAGCAGCTCAGCGTTCAGCTCTTCAACGCTTTTTTCACGCAGCTCTTTTGCTTTCATTACATCACCGTCTTAGTTACAAAGGTGGTTTTGATAGGCAGTTTCGCTGCTGCCAGGCCGAAGGCTTCACGGGCCAGCTCTTCCGGAACACCGTCCATTTCATAAAGGACTTTGCCCGGTTGGATCAAGGCAACCCAGTACTCCACGTTACCTTTACCTTTACCCATACGAACTTCCAGTGGCTTCTCGGTGATCGGTTTGTCCGGGAATACACGGATCCAGATCTTACCTTGACGCTTAACTGCACGGGTCATTGCACGACGTGCTGCTTCGATCTGACGTGCAGTCAGACGACCACGGCCAACAGCTTTCAGACCGAAAGTGCCGAAGCTAACATCCGTACCCTGCGCCAGACCACGGTTGCGGCCTTTGTGCACTTTACGGAATTTTGTACGCTTTGGTTGTAACATCAGCGACGCTCCTTATTTACGGCCTTTACGCTGCTGCTTTTTAGGTTGAGCAGCCGGTTTTTCCGGTTGTTCAACAGCAGCCATACCACCCAGGATCTCACCTTTGAAGATCCATACCTTAACGCCGATTACACCGTAAGTGGTGTGCGCTTCAGAGGTGTTGTAGTCGATGTCAGCACGCAGAGTGTGCAGCGGTACGCGACCTTCACGGTACCATTCGGTACGTGCGATTTCCGCGCCGCCCAGACGGCCGCTAACTTCAACTTTGATACCTTTAGCGCCCAGACGCATTGCGTTCTGTACAGCACGCTTCATAGCACGACGGAACATAACACGACGTTCCAGCTGAGAAGTGATGCTGTCAGCAACCAATTTAGCGTCCAGTTCAGGCTTACGAACTTCAGCGATATTGATCTGTGCAGGAACGCCAGCGATATCCGCTACGACCTTGCGCAGTTTTTCTACGTCTTCGCCTTTCTTACCGATAACGATGCCAGGACGAGCAGTGTGAATAGTCACACGGATGCTCTTCGCTGGACGCTCGATAACGATACGAGATACAGACGCTTTAGCCAGTTCCTTAGTCAGGTACTGACGTACTTTAAAATCGCTGTCCAGGTTGTCAGCGAATTCTTTGGTGTTCGCAAACCAGGTAGAGTTCCATGGTTTTACAATACCCAAGCGAATACCATTAGGATGTACTTTCTGACCCATTGCTAGTCTCCAGAGTCTCAGCGATCGGACACAACCACAGTAATGTGGCTGGTGCGCTTCAGGATGCGATCTGCACGACCTTTCGCACGCGGCATAATGCGCTTCATGCTTGGGCCTTCATCTACGAAAATTTTCGCGACTTTCAGATCGTCGATGTCAGCGCCATCGTTGTGTTCAGCGTTAGCAATGGCAGATTCCAGTACTTTCTTGACCAATACCGCAGCTTTCTTGTTGGTATAGGTCAGGATGTCCAGGGCCTGCGACACTTTCTTACCGCGAATCAGGTCAGCAACAAGGCGAACCTTCTGTGCAGAAGAACGAGCATGGCGATGTTGAGCTAAAGTTTCCATCTCTTCCTCCTACCTTATTTCTTCTTCGCTTTTTTATCAGCAGCGTGGCCGCGATAAGTACGAGTCGGTGCGAATTCACCCAGTTTGTGACCAACCATTTCGTCGGTAACAAAGACTGGAACGTGCTGACGACCATTATGGACAGCGATGGTCAAACCGATCATGTTAGGAAAGATCGTTGAACGACGGGACCAAGTGCGCAGGGGCTTCTTGTCTCCGCTTTCCACCGCTTTCTCTACCTTCTTCAGCAAGTGCAGGTCAATAAAAGGACCTTTCTTGAGAGAACGTGGCATGGCTTATCCTCTAAAATTATTTGCTACGGCGACGTACGATAAATTTATCAGTACGCTTGTTGCTGCGGGTCTTCTTACCTTTGGTCTGAACGCCCCACGGAGTTACCGGGTGCTTACCAAAGTTACGACCTTCACCACCACCATGTGGGTGGTCGACTGGGTTCATCGCAGTACCGCGAACGGTAGGACGAACACCACGCCAGCGTGCAGCACCAGCTTTACCCAGAACGCGCAGCATATGCTCAGCATTGCCAACTTCGCCCAGAGTAGCGCGGCAGTCTGCTTCGACTTTACGCATTTCACCAGAACGCAGACGCAGGGTGACATAAGCACCGTCACGCGCAACGATCTGAACGTAAGTACCAGCGGAACGTGCCAGCTGACCGCCTTTACCTGGTTTCATTTCTACGTTATGAACGGTAGAACCAACCGGGATATTGCGCATCGGCAGGGTGTTGCCTGCTTTGATTGCAGCATCAACGCCAGACTGAATCTGGTCGCCAGCTTTCAGGCCTTTAGGGGCCAGGATGTAACGGCGTTCGCCGTCTTTGTACAGAACCAACGCGATGTTCGCGGAACGGTTCGGATCGTACTCAAGACGTTCAACAACTGCTGGGATACCGTCTTTGTTGCGTTTGAAGTCAACAATACGATAAGCCTGCTTGTGGCCACCACCGATGTGACGAGTGGTGATACGGCCATTGTTGTTACGACCACCGGATTTGCTGTTTTTTTCCAGCAACGGAGCAAAAGGTTTGCCCTTGTGCAGCTCAGGGTTAACCACTTTAACTACGTGGCGACGACCCGGAGATGTCGGTTTACATTTAACAACTGCCATTGTATTACTCCTCCGACTTACTCAGCGCCGCCAACGAAGTCCAGGTTCTGGCCTTCTTTCAGGGTGACGTAAGCTTTTTTCCAGTCGCTACGACGACCGATACGCTGTCCGTGACGTTTAACTTTCCCTTTAACTACCAGGGTGTTAACGACTTCGACTTCGACTTCAAACAGTTTCTGCACAGCAGCTTTGATCTCTGCTTTGGTCGCGTCTTTAGCAACTTTGAGAACGATGGTGTTTGTTTTTTCCATCGCAGTAGACGCTTTTTCAGAAACGTGCGGTGCGCGAAGCACCTTCAGCAGACGTTCTTCACGAATCATGCCAGCATCTCCTCAACTTGCTTAACAGCATCAGCAGTCATTACGACTTTGTCGAAGGCGATCAGGCTAACCGGGTCGATACCAGTCGCATCGCGTACGTCAACCTTGTGCAGGTTACGTGCGGCCAGGAACAGGTTCTCGTCCAGCTCACCGGTGATGATCAGCACATCTTCCAGAGCCATGTCTTTCAGTTTCTGTGCCAGCAACTTAGTTTTAGGCGCTTCAACAGAGAACTTCTCGACAACGATCAGACGATCCTGACGTACCAGTTCGGACAGGATGCTTTTCAGCGCGCCGCGGTACATCTTTTTGTTAACTTTTTGACTGTGGTCCTGTGGACGCGCAGCGAAGGTCACGCCACCTGAACGCCAGATCGGGCTCTTGATAGAACCTGAACGCGCACGGCCGGTACCTTTCTGGCGCCATGGCTTTTTGCCAGAACCAGTTACTTCAGCACGAGTCTTCTGAGCACGAGTACCCTGACGAGCACCAGCTGCATAAGCAACAACAACCTGGTGAACCAGCGCTTCGTTGAAATCACGACCGAAGGTAGTTTCGGAAACAGTCAGCGCGCTCTGCGCGTCTTTCAATACTAATTCCATTGCTATCCCCTTACGCCTTCACAGCTGGTTTAACGATCAGGTCGCTACCGGTTGCACCCGGGACCGCACCTTTAACCAGCAGCAGGTTGCGCTCAGCGTCAACACGTACTACGTCCAGGCTCTGAACGGTTACACGTTCGTTACCCAGCTGACCTGCCATTTTCTTGCCTTTGAACACTTTGCCCGGAGTCTGGTTCTGACCGATAGAACCCGGAACACGGTGAGACAAGGAGTTACCGTGAGTAGCGTCCTGGGTACGGAAGTTCCAGCGCTTAACGGTACCAGCAAAACCTTTACCTTTAGAGGTACCGGTTACGTCAACTTTTTTAACGTCAGCAAACAGCTCAACGCTAATGTCCTGACCTACGGTGAACTCTTCGCCTTCAGCAAGACGGAATTCCCACAGACCACGGCCAGCTTCTACGCCAGCTTTAGCGAAGTGACCCGCTTCTGGTTTGGTTACACGGTTAGCTTTTTTAGCACCAGTGGTAACCTGAATAGCGCGGTAGCCATCGTTAGCCAGATCTTTAACCTGAGTAACGCGGTTTGCTTCAACTTCGATTACGGTTACTGGGATAGAAACGCCATCTTCAGTGAAGATGCGGGTCATACCCACTTTTTTACCGACTAAACCAATCATTGTTTCAACCTCTCAATCGCTCGATGACCTGATTAACCCAGGCTGATCTGCACGTCTACACCGGCAGCCAGATCCAGACGCATCAGAGCATCAACGGTTTTCTCAGTTGGCTCAACGATGTCAACCAGACGCTTGTGAGTGCGGATTTCGTACTGATCGCGCGCGTCTTTGTTGACGTGCGGGGAGATCAGAACGGTGAAGCGCTCTTTGCGGGTCGGCAGCGGGATCGGACCACGGACTTGCGCACCAGTGCGCTTAGCAGTCTCGACGATTTCCGCGGTTGATTGATCGATCAGACGATGATCAAACGCTTTAAGGCGGATACGGATTCTTTGGTTCTGCATGAGACCAGAGCTCCAATTATTTTATAAACGAAAATGATTACTCCTCAAACCCATTACGATTGATGGGAGAGTGTAACCGTTCTTACGTAGCCCCCCAATTGGGAGCATTGTTGAGTAACAAAATGAGCTACTCTGGTTCTGATTGAACCCGCCGTCAATTACGACAAGCCCGCGCATTATACGTAAATCAGAGAAAGACGCAAGTGCCGTTTAGAAATTAAGCGTCAAAGGCTCAGTATGCGTAGGACTGCGCAACTTTTTACGCCGTATATCCTTTCTGAATTTTTTATTTGAAGCCGCTACGCAATTGCTGTTTTTGTGCATTGCCGGACAGGCAGATTGTAACGAGTATGCGCTCAAAACCTTTTGAGGCCTTTTCCATGCTAACCACCCTCCCCTTCCTGATGATCTATTTTTCTCTGACGGCCTTACTCGTACGCGCTGATATTCGCGACGGTTTACTGCCCGATAAATTTATCTGCCCGCTGCTCTGGACGGGCCTGCTCTACCAGGTCTTTATCCATCCTGATTTTCTGCCGAGTGCCGTAATGGGAGCGGTGGCTGGATATCTTGGTTTTGCCACGATTTACTGGGGCTATCGGCTTATCTGCCGGCGGGAAGGAATGGGATATGGCGATGTGAAGTATCTGGCAGGACTTGGTGCGTGGCATGGCTGGTGCATACTGCCTACGCTGGCGTTACTCGCCGCGCTTATGGCGCTGCTTTGCATTCTTGTTTTTTCATTTCTCACCTCAGATAAAGGAGCACTAAAAAACCCACTGCCTTTTGGACCATTTCTGGCAGCAGCGGGTTTATGCGTTGGATGGGAAAATCTGATTAATTTTCCACTTTGATCTGAGACTGTAGGTAGTTCTGAAGGCCAATTTTGCTAATGAGATCCAGCTCGGTTTCCAGCCAGTCAATGTGGCCTTCTTCATCGGCAAGGATCTGGATCATCATATCGCGGCTCACATAGTCATGGACGCTGTCAGCATAAGCAATGGCTTCGCGCAGATCTTTCGCACCTTCCAGCTCCAGCCGGAGGTCAGAACGCAGCATCTCTTCGACATCCTCACCGATGCCCAGCTTGCCGAGATCCTGCAGGTTTGGGATGCCTTCAAGGAATAAGATACGCTCGATGTATTTATCGGCGTGTTTCATCTCATCTATAGACTCATGGTACTCAACGTCATTCAGACGTGTCAGACCCCAGTTTTTAAACATTCTCGCGTGAAGAAAGTACTGGTTGATTGCGACAAGCTCATTTCCCAATAATTTATTGAGATAACTTATGATTTTAACATCACCTTTCATTATATAGTCCCTCCGCTTCCACTCATTGAAGCGTAGAACGGGCTACGGGGATGTCAAAAAAAAGATAGAGGCTTACGCGATCTCTTTGAATTCCGGGATCTGCATCAGTTCGTCCTGCATGATCTCACGCGCTGCGCGAACGCATTTACCGCATTGATTTCCCACCGGAACAAATTTGCGAAGCTGCTGGAAAGATTGTGGCTGAAACTGGCGAACGGCCTGACGAATTTTCTTGTCGCTTACACCATTACATAAACAAACGTACATAGAGACTCCCGTTCAAAATATGCGCAAAGTGTAAGTGAGAATGGTTATGATTACAATAGCACATACGCCAGGATACGGGCCGGGAGCGGGTAAAAAATGCGAAATTTTGTGACAAGGAAAGGTACAGAAAACAAAAAAGGACGCCGAAGCGTCCTTTTTTATTCAGGGATAATTAATTAGCCCAGAACTTTAGCAACAACGCC